>CAJFKV010000001.1 GCA_904387055.1 Candidatus Heteroruminococcus faecigallinarum
AATGTGTCCCTGGACTTTTTGTTTGGTCGGGAATGAGTTGTAAAAACACTGGAGCACGAAACCATCATGCTCCAGTGTTTTTCTTTACATCACTTCTGCCATAAAGTTTCCCATCTTCTCCGCTGCCTGCTCCTGCATCTGCCGGGTGGCGTGGGTGTAGGTACGCAGGGTGAAGCCTGCATCGTAGTGGCCCAGCATACTGGACACCGTCTTCACATCTACCCCATTTTGCAGCGCCATGGTGGCGAAGGTGTGCCGGAGATCATGGAACCGGATGTGTTCCAGCCCCGTGTCCTTCAGAATCTTCTCATGGAGTTTGGCAATGGAGTCCGGGTGATACATCTCTCCCGTCTTAGGTGAGGGGAACATCCAGGGATTGTCCGGATGTTTTTCATGCTCCTGCCGGAGCAACTCCACCGCCGACTGTGGAATCGAAATCTTCCTCACTGAGTTCTCCGTCTTGGGACGACTGATGGTGACATTCCGGTTTCTATCCCCAACTGCCTGTTTGCTCACTGAGATGGTGCGTCTTTCTTCGTCCAGGTCGGACCAGAGCAGGGCGGTGAGCTCTCCCTTACGAATCCCCGTCACCAGCTCCAGATAGAACATGGGCAGGATCCCTCTTTTGTCTGCTGCCTCCAGATAGGCTTTCATATCCTCGGGATGGAGGATCTTCATCTCCTGCTTCTGAATTTTGGGAATGATACAGTCCTCAGTAGGGTTACGCAGGATTAGCCGTTCCTTGACCGCCCGGTCCAGGGCATTGTGAAGCATCATGTGGATGCCCCGAACTGTGGCATTGCTGAGCCCATTTTGCTGCTTCTTGGATTTGCGCAGACGCCCGTTCTCCTGTAGGTCTTTATACATCCTCTGGATGTCCCGGCTGGTGAGCTGCTTCAGTTTGATTTCTCCGATCCTAGGAATGACGTGTGATTCTATACCGCGGTGGTAACTGTCTGCGGTTGTAGGGCGGATATTGGGCTTGGCGTAGAGTTCATACCACAGCCGAAGCCATTCCGCTACGGTGTATTCATCTGACCGAACAATGTCCAGTTTCTTGCTTTCCTCAATGGCCTTGGACAGTTTTTCCTTTACCTCTGCCTGGGTTTTGCCCAGCACATTTTTCGTGATTCGCTTTCCAGTCTCCGGGTCGTAACCGGCGGTGTACCGTCCTTCCCACCGTCCGTCTGAACGCTTGCGGATACTGCCTTCTCCGTTGGCTCGTTTCTTCGCCATCCTAAAACCTCCTTTTCTTTGTTTTAGCGGCGCAGGTTTTGGAGGTCTTAATCTTCCTCCTGCGATCTTCGCCAGGGCTGCCTCATCTCCTCCTCATCGAAGGAGTAGAGGCCGTCTGCTTCCAGCTCCCGGCTGATTCCCCAGGCCAACTTGAAGCCGGTGATAAAACTTTCCAGGGAGACCTCTTCCCGGATGGCGTCCATGGAATCTACGATCAGGAGCAGTTTGCGTTTGTCCTCATCACCCATCCGTGTGAACAGCTCCTTGCAGGTTTCTTCCACCGTTTGGCGAAGATCCTCACACTGTGGCTTCCTGAAAAATCTCTGCTGTAGTGCCTGCATGTAGTCGTGCATGATTGTCACCTCCTGTCAACCACACAACATACCAGCAAGGCAGGGGAATATCCAGACCACAGGAGCAGAGTTATCAGATTGTTATCATTTGTGTATCTATGCTTAAAACCGGCTCAAACTCGACAAAGTGGCTGCGGACGCCACCCTTGCCCCCCGCAAAAATGGCTTCAAACCCGCATTACCGCGGACTCTGATGTCAGATCTGATGCCCGCATGGACTCCATGATGCCATAACTGACCCCCGCCATTTTCGAAAGTGAAGGTCTCACAAACCGCATCAAACCGCCATTTCTGGTCCGCGTTGCGGGCCGGTGTGGGCTGCGGTGATGTCACCGCTTTATCCTGCTTCATTTTCGACCCCATGTGTCACCCCAGTTTTTCGGTGAAAACCGTCCTTTGAAGCGGGTCATGAAACTTGTCAGATGCAGCGGATTTGTGCATGGGACTTCGGTCTCACTTGCCTGGCTGACCCACACAAACCTGAGAAATCCTGCTTTCTCAAATACTCCGCAAAAACGGCCAAACAGGTGCCGGTAGTAGAGCGGGGACTGTTTTCCTTACTCCAGTTGTAAAAGCCGCACACAAGCCCGTACAGGCGGGACAGTGGGGAGCTTCGTCTTTGTTGGCAACTGGTTTTTGGGATTTCTTCTTTTTCTTGGCCCATCCCCAAAGACCTTTTCTTTGTTTATGCGGCGCAGTTTTTATACAGGAAGCTCCATCCGTCGATCCCCCTAATAATGTTCTATAGAACATTATTAGGGGACATGGAAACCCTCTCTTTTCCTTTTCATCGCTGCGATAGGATGTGCTTCCTCAAACTGCCTCAAAATTGGCCCAAATCGGTGTTGCTATGGGTTTGGGTATTGTTGACTGGGAAAGCCTCACACAAGCCCACACAGCCGGTCACGCAGGGCGTTCCTACCTGACTTTCGTACCTGATGCTTTCTCCCTCTGTATATCCAGGGATATATTCTCCAACTGCTGCTGATAGAATTGCTCCACTGCTTCCTGGATCGGGCGGAGGGTGAAAAGAAGATTTCCATTTCGCTTTTGACCGAACTTTGTGATGATGCTGGTTGGCTCTGTGGTGATGAGTCCTCGGTCTTCCAGCATCCGCACATACTTTCGCACCGTATTGGTGCTCATTCCAGTAGCCCTCCCAATGGTTTTGAAGCTGGGCCAGCACTGATAAGTACTTCTGTCCTCGCAGAAAAGCAGGTAGGAATACACAGCCAGTTCTCCGGGTGACAGACCAAGCAGAAACACTTCATTTGGTACTGGGAAATAGTTTTTGATTGAATCTCGTTTCGGCCACTTTGAATACTTCACTGAATTCCCCCTTCTGTATGCCGCTGCACCCAGGCTATGAACTGCTCCTTCGGGACAACCATCCGGTTGCCGATTTTCAGGGTGGGGAAATCTGCTTCGTGCATCAGCTCGTAAGCTGTAGATGGAGCAACTCCCAACACCTTTGCCACTGTCTCGGCATTCAGGAACAACGGCAGTTCCTCATAGCTTTTGTAGATAGACTCTTTCATACAACATTCCTCCTTTCTGACTGCAAAAGAAAAAGACATACATACTCTGAGCAACACAACAACAGCACCTTGCTCGGTGCCTGTAAGTGTTATTCAGTTTGGTATGTATGTCTGATCTGTTTTGATCGACTAAAAAATGCTGGCGGTATGCCAACTATGTAAGGAACAAATGTTCTTTAGCTGCATTATAACATGCCGGTTTCAGATTTGTCAAGAGTTTTTAATCGTCTTTTAAATTAATTGGAGCACAAGATCATTAATACTAAACCAGGATTAATGATTCAATAAAAGCAAAAGACTTAGAACCACTTCACAAAGATTACTTCCAAAGATTTCTCAGCATTTATGTGAATACTAAGCCAATTTCATAGTAAAAATAGAAAATTATTGACATTTTGAAAATCAAGTCCTATAATGAGACTGATTCAAAATTTGATAGTAGCTTATCTCATGGAATTCGGTCAAAAGCCGAAGCGGTGCCGCCACTGTAGAACGGAGCCGCGGTCAAGAACACACTGGGAAACTGGGAAGTGGGCCGTGGCAATGATGTTGAGCCAGGATACTTAGGTAAGCGAGTTGGTTACCCATATTTAACGAGCCATTGGATATGGAGAAAGGTATTTTTCTGCTTTTCTATCCTTTCCTTTGCTAAGGGAAGGATTTTTTTATGGGTGATTTTCTCTAGGCTGCTGTCATTTTTATCATCTCAACCGGTTGGCGGCGACAGTGTTGCTCGTATCCAGCTATATCTAAGGGGGAGGATAAAGAAATATTGCAGGATGCAAAAGGCAGAAGTTGTCTATATGGAAGGAGATTCACTATGCATAAAAAAACAGTAGCAGCAATTCTTGCTTTCTCCCTGGCCATCAGCCTTCTTACGGGATGTGGAAGTTCCGGCTCGTCCGGTGGCTCGTCGATTGCCGAGAGCTCCAGTTCATCTGCTGCCGCGAGCTCGGAGACAGCGAGCCCTGCATCCGATGGCTATACTCCCGTGACCATTACCGTGGACCTAGAGCGCAGCGGCCTGGGCGACAAAATTGAACAGACTTTTACCCAGCCGCCCACTCGGGTAGTTTCCCTCTATGACCATCTGAGCGACATCCTTTTGGATTTGGGATTGTCGGACAATATTGTCGCCATGGCGAGAGGATCGGAAGTATCGATTCACGACTTCCCCGAGAGGGATTCTGTAGAGACTGTCTGGCAAGGCGGCCGCCGGGATATTTCACGGGAGCAGTTGCTTTCGGTAAATCCCGATTTCATCATCGGATGGGATTCCGATTTCGCAGAGGATTACTACAACAAGGATTTCTGCCAGGAAAACGGCATTGCCATGTATATGCCCTATCTCTGTACAGACACAGCAACCATGGAGGATCTTTATCGGGATTATGAAACGCTCGGCAAGATTTTTGATGTCGAAGATGTCGCGGCAGAGCGGATTTCTGCGATGAAAGCCACCATTGAGGAGGTAAAGGAAACGATAGGCGAGGCTGCCTATGAAAATCCTGTTACGATCTTCAACTTTGATTCGGCCGAGGATGCTCCGTTTACTGCCTGCCAGGGTATGCCTGGAGATATTTTCAAGCTGGCCGGCGGTATTTCCATTTTTGATGATATTGATAAGGGTTGGGCCACCGTTTCCTGGGAGCAGGTAGTAGAGCGTAATCCGCAGGTTATTCTTGTTAATGAATATACTCCGGGCGACTCGAAAGAAAAGATTGACTTCTTATACAGCAATGAGGCGCTAGCCAATGTGGACGCCGTTGTAAACAAGCGAATCTATGCAGTCAATTTGGGAGATTTGGAAGGCAGCTGCGGTTCGGCTGATCTTGTGGCGAAAATTGCCGCCATGTTATATCCGGATCTATTCTAAAAATCGGCCCCGGTTCTCTTTGGAAAACCGGGGCCGCAGTATGAGGTGATGGATATGCAAAAAATTTCATTCAAAAATGCCCTTCCATTGAAGCGCCGTTCCCAATTCCTATTCTTCTGTCTGTCTATGCTCCTATTGCTGCTTGCAGCACTGATTGTTTCCATTCTGGTGGGAAGTGTAAACATTGATCCCTCTATTATTGGGAAGGTTATCGTCAATAAGCTGACAGGAAAACAGCTCTTTGAACCAGCTTGGGAAAAAAATGTGGAATCGATCATCTGGACGTTGCGGTTGCCCCGTATCATTTTGGCCTTTGCTGTAGGAGCAGGTCTATCCTTGTGCGGTATCTTGATGCAGGCTTTGACCAAGAACTCTTTGGCTGATCCCTATGTCCTCGGTATTTCATCTGGTGCGTCTGCGGGGGCCGTCTGTGCCATTCTATTCGGGTGGTTCTCCTTCGCTGGAAACTACAGTGTAATGTTTGGGGCTACAATAGGCGCTGTTATCGCCTTGTTGCTTGCTATGAGAGTTGCCACTATTCATAACCGTATTACCTCTACCCAGCTTGTTCTGGCAGGAATCGCCGTTTCAGCGCTTTTTTCCGCGTTTACCAATGTGTGTATCTACCATTCCGAAACCGGTTCCGACAAGGTAAATACCGCTTTATATTGGATGCTCGGTTCTCTAAGCGGCGCAACTTGGGAAAAAATGTTTTATGGTTTAGTCGCTTTTCTCGTTTGCGCCATTGTGATTGCATTTTTTCACAAAAGCCTGGACGTCCTCATGTTAGGGGATGACACGGCTGCTACCCTGGGTGTGGATTTGAGAAAAACGAAAACCTATATTATCGTCCTGGCCACAATTTTAACCGGTATCATCGTTTCAATCAGCGGCGTGATTGGCTTTGTAGGGCTTGTTATTCCCCATATTACCCGTTCCATTGTTGGCTCCAGCCACCGGCGCCTTATCCCTGCATCCATTCTGGTAGGCGGTTTCTTCTTAATCGTTTGCGATGTCATTTCCCGCGTCATTGTATCCCCTCAAGAGCTATCGATTGGCGTGGTTACCTCTTTCTTTGGCGCGCCGTTTTTCCTTTTCTTAATTCGGAAAAGCAAGAATGCTTTTGGAGGTAGATCATGATAAAACTGCAAGTGGAAAACTTAAACTTTTCCATCTCCGGCCAACAGATCATTTCCGACATTAGCTTAGAAGTGAACAAAGGGGACTTTGTAGGGCTGGTCGGTCCAAATGGATGTGGAAAATCCACACTGCTTAAAAATATCTATCGGGTATATAGGCCGGACTCCGGGATTGTATATATCGACGGGACAGATATTTTCCAACTCTCCAGCAGAGAGTCTGCCAAGCGATTGTCCGTTATGGTTCAGGAGAACAATGTGGAATTTGACATGGATGTTTTGGAAATGGTTATGTTGGGAAGATTCGCCCATAAAAAGTTTTTGAGCAATTCTTCAAAGGATGACCACAGAATAGCGGAAGAAGCGCTGTCTGCCGTAGGGATGGAGGGATACGAAGAAAGAAGTTTCTCCAGTCTTTCCGGCGGCGAAAAGCAGCGGGTTTTGATTGCGAGGGCATTGGCGCAACAGGCCGATTTTATCATTCTGGATGAGCCTACCAATCATCTGGACGTTGGTTATCAGTATCAAATCATGAATATCCTGAAAGAACAAAATATCACTGTATTTTCATCTATTCACGATCTGAATATTGCAGCATACTACTGCGACAAAATCATTGTCATGGACCATGGGGCGATTGTTGACTGTGGAACTCCGGAAACGGTTTTCACCCCTACCATGATTGAGAGGCTGTTCGGAGTCTCCGCTGAGATTTCCCTCAACCGAACAACGGGAAAAATACGAATATTTTTTATTCCTCTGCAAAAGGAAAGACTTTTAGTCAAAACCTCCGGCTAAGCCGGAAGCTTGATTAAGCCCTATAAGGGCATAATACTGACAATACCCCTAAAGGGGTCCTGAAAAGGTCTGCCAACTGCATTGCTTTTTCAGGCCACCCCTTAAGGGGCATTATTTTATGCCTTCGTTTACCTGCTACCCGTAAACGGGTCGATGTATTCCTTTATACTCATCTGGTCTGCCAATTGATCTTCTTCCAACTGTTTTTTGATGTACTCCTGTATCTGCTTTTTATTGCGTCCTACTGTATCCACATAGTATCCTCTCGCCCAGAAATGCCTGTTCCCATATTTGTACTTAAGGTTTGCATGTCTATCAAAAATCATTAAACTGCTCTTCCCTTTCAAATATCCCATAATCTGCGATACACTATATTTTGGTGGAATACTGATCAACACGTGAATATGATCAGGACATGCGTTTGCCTCTATTATCTCTACACCTTTTTGTTCACATAGCTTCCTAAGTATATATCCTATATCTGCTCTTATCTCTCGATAAATTACTTGCCTGCGATATTTGGGTGCGAACACAACATGGTATTGACATCTCCATTTCGTATGCTCTAAACTGTTTATGTCTTTCATGCAAAGACCTCCTCGATATTTTGGGTTAGGTTGGCAGACCTTAACTCTAATCTATCGGGGAGCTCTTTTTTGTCCATAGCTATAAGCTCTTTAACCACTGGCAGAGCCAGTGGATTTTTACCATAAACAATAGGACGACGGATCCTTCATGCTAGGATCCGTCGTCCTATCTGTCATAGGTCTATCTTATAAAAACTGACCGGAGGACAGTTCAACATAATGTTATTTATCCTCTTCTAAGATCTACCTCCTTACTTGGTCGTTTTCTTTGTTTACTGCTCCACAAAATTTGCGTTGCCTACCATGGAATTGACCCACGCCCTGACCCATACGGGGAAATCCCTCTATGGAACCAGTGGGACAAGGAGAGCCAAAGAGGATACAGATAGCTATCGAAAAGGGGTAAAAATGCCCATTCAGCGCCATTTGAAGGGCTTGGATAGCCTTCGTAATCAGCAGGTCGCGTGTTCGAGTCACGTCACTAGCTCCACGTCGGAGCAAAGTCCGCTTTGCTCCGGCTTCTTTTTTGCCTTCGGCGAAAAAGAAGCCATCCGCTTCCGCAAAAAGTCACGCTCGGCTCGCCTGTTCGGTTGTAAACGCCCTCACGACGGCTCGCGGTCGTTGCCACCCTTTTACGGGTGTTTGCGATCGAAACTGACCGCCCCTGCCACCAGGCAAGGGCCTGGAGCCATTTCGCGCTCCGGGCCTTTTGCTTTGCCTGAGATCGCCTGAGATCTTCGCCCGCGTCCAAAACAGCTTGACACGGACCATCTCTGCCACCCCCCTGTAAAATAGGCGTTTACGGGGGTGGGTTCTGTGGCAAATAGAAATCCCCCGATTTACGGGGGATTTCTTCACGCAACCTTATGGAAAGGATAGACATTCCTCTGCCGAGGGATCAGGTGTCGGGGTTGATAGCAGTTTGGTAGGTGATCGAGAGATGCTCTCCCAGGTTCCGCTCTTCCACCAGCGCGTTCAGGGGAGCAAGATCCGCCTTCTGTTCCAGGTCCACCACCAACACGGACAGATGGTTATCTTCCTCCTCCAAGAAGACAGTTACTTTCACCCCGTCCCCCAGATCCAGCGCCTCCACAGCGGCTTTGGCCTCCTGGAGCTGGGTAAGGGAACAGGTGGTGGGCTGCACAATGGCTTCCACCTTGCCGTAGGGCGCCGTCAGCCAGAAGGGATAGCAGTCGATGGCCCACTGGACAGCCACCTGGTCCACCGCCCAGATGCCCGGGTAGGTAATCCCCTGGGGGCTGCGGGAACCGGACCGGGTGACGCTGTACATCCCGCCGTACTGGCTGGGGGAGAGAACCTCCTCCAGGTAGGCCAGCAGGTTTTGGGCAGCATCCCGGGTAAGGTTGGGCCAGTAGGGGCCGTCCGGCTGCTGGGCGGTGCTGGCGTTTTCACCGTCGGTGTAGGCGGCGTCCTCCAGGGTGAAGGTCCAGCTCTGGGTGGAGATCCACTCCCCATCCCCAACCGTCTTGTCCTCCACACAGTCCACCCACTGGGTACCGTCGGGATAGGGAAGGGGCAGGTACCCTTCCTCCCCGGCAAATTGATACCGGGTCACGGTTTCCCCCTGGGTGACCGTGAGGAAGAGGCCGTTGTCGCTGATGGAAAACCGCTGTCCCCCCTCCAGGGAGATTTGGTAGTCCCGGACTCCGCTGCCGGTGGGAGGGTTGAGTTCCTTCTCCTCCAGGAGGATCACCGGCATGGCGGCAAAATGGGCGGTGATCTGCCGGGCGTCCTCCCCCAGGTAGACGGCCGCCTTGGGATGTTCGGCCAGCTGCTGTTCGACCACCTGGAAGACCAGGGCGTTCTCGCTGCGGATGCCCAGGGCGCTTCCCATGGTGAGGGTTCCTTCGGCGGGCGGGGTCACCGCCGGCCAGGCAAAGGAGCCGGAGGAGCCCGACACAGCCTGGGCATTCTCTCCGCCCAGGGGGGTCCAGGCCCCGGAGACCGGGTCAATCCGGTACTCCTGCCACTGGGTGTCCTGGGGATAGGGGAGGGAAAGCCCGCCGGAAACGGCGTACCAGCTGCCGTCCCCCAGGGACAGTCCCCCCTCTTCCCGCAGCTGGCAGGTGGCGCCGTCCCTGCCGGTGATGGTGTAGACGGTGTATTCGGCTCCTTCACCGCTGGGGGCGGTTCCCTCTTCTACGGGGACGGCTGCCAGGGCCGCCCCCAAGGCAGCGGCGGTTTCCCCCTCCCAGGTGGCCACCGCTACGGTGGAATCGTCCCGGTAACGCTGTACCTGGAAGGAGACCGCCTGATCGGCTGCCAGGGGAAGCAGGCTGCCCAGGGTGAGAGCAGGCGCTTCCTCCTCCGCCGGCGCGGGTTCCTCCTGGGAAGAATCCGGAGAAGCGGCCACGGATGCCTCTTCGACCGGGGGAAGGGAGGAACTCTCCGCCGGAGACGAACCGCAGCCGGATGCCCCCAGCAGCAGTCCGGCAGCCAGAAGAAGGGCAACAATGGTTTTCATGGGAATGCCTCCTTTTGCTTATTTTTAAAAAAGTGTCTATTTTTCTTCTATTTTATCCATAATTTTCCCCAGAATCAAGAAGAAATTTATGCCGCTTTCTTGAAAAACAGGGGAGGGGATTTGCCTTTGGGGGGAATCTGTGGTATTGTGAAAGAACCCGCCGGAAGGAACACGCTCCCCTGCGGGCAGTCCATCTATAGAAAGGCTGGTATGCCCAATGACTTCCTTTGCTGCGGTTCTTTCCCGGGAATTTTCCATTGCCGAGCCGCTGGTTCAGAATATCATGGATCTAATTGACGAGGGGAACACCATCCCCTTTATTGCCCGTTACCGGAAGGAGAAGACCGGCTCCTGCGACGACCAGGTGCTGCGGCAGCTGGCCGAGCGGCTGGACTACCTGCGCGGCCTGGAGAAGCGCCGGGAGGAGATCTCCGCCGCCATCGCCCAGCAGGGAAAGCTGACCGAGGAGCTGGCCGCCCAGCTGGAGGCGGCCCCCACCCTGGCCCGGCTGGAGGACATCTACCGGCCCTACAAGCAAAAGCGCCGCACCAGGGCCACCGTCGCCCGGGAAAAGGGGCTGGAGCCCCTGGCCAGGGAGCTGATGGCCCAAAGCCGGACCGGCCCCTCGCCGGAGGAGCTGGCGGCCCCCTTTGTCCAGGAGGAGAAAGGGGTTTCCAGCGTCCAGGAGGCCCTGGACGGCGCCTGCGACATCCTGGCGGAGGAGATCTCCGATGACGCGGCCGCCCGCCAGCTGCTGCGCCAATATTACCAGAAGAACGGCCTCCTTCACAGCCAGGCGGTCGATCCGGGGGCCGATTCGGTCTATACGGGGTACTACGAGTTTTCCCAGCCGGTGGGGAAGATCCCCAGCCATCGGGTGCTGGCGATCAACCGGGGGGAGAAGGAGGGGTTCCTCAAGGGGGAGATCCAGGTGGACGGCGGGTATGCCGTGGGGCTGCTGGAGGGCTGCTTTGTCAAGAAGGGGAGCCGGGCCGCGCCCCTGGTTTCCCAGGCGGTGGAGGACGCCTATAAGCGGCTGATCCACCCGTCCCTGGAGCGGGAGTTCCGCTCCCAGCTGACCCAGATGGCCAATGGGCAGGCGATGAAGAACTTTGGCCTGAACCTGGAGGCCCTCCTGATGCAGCCGCCCCTGCGGGGGAAAACGGTCCTTGCCATCGACCCCGCCTACCGCACCGGCTGCAAAATTGCCGTGGTGGATCCCACGGGAAAGGTGCTGGATACGGCGGTGGTCTATCCCACCCCGCCCCAGAACCGCACGGAGGAGGCCAAGCGGACCCTTGCGGCCCTGATCCGCAAGGACGGGGTGGAGGTGCTGGCCATCGGCAACGGAACCGCCAGCAAGGAAAGCGAGATCTTTGCCGCCGGGCTGATTCAGGAGATGAACTGCGGCCTTTCCTACCGGATGGTGAACGAGGCGGGGGCGTCGGTCTATTCCGCGTCCCCCCTGGGGGCCGAAGAGTTTCCCCAGTTTGACGTCTCCCTGCGCAGCGCCGTGTCCATCGCCCGGCGGATGCAGGACCCCCTGGCGGAGCTGGTGAAGATCGATCCAAAGTCGATCGGGGTGGGCCAGTACCAGCACGACATGCCCCCCAAGGAGCTGGACCAGGCCCTGGGAGCGGTGGTGGAGGACTGCGTCAACCGGGTGGGGGTGGACCTCAACACCGCGTCCCCCGCCCTGCTGGGGTATGTGGCGGGGATCAACGGGACGATTGCCCGGAACATTGTGGCCTGGCGGGAGGAGAACGGCGCCTTTTCCTCCCGCGCCCAGCTGAAGAAGGTCCCCAAGCTGGGGCCAAAGGCCTTTGAGCAGTGTGCCGGTTTTCTGCGGATTCCAGGAGGGAAGAACCCCTTGGACAACACCGGCGTCCATCCGGAGAGCTATCCGGCGGCCAAGGCGCTGCTGGACCACTTCGGCTACACGGTGACCGACATGGCGGCGGGGAAGGGAAGCGGCCTTCCCCAGCAGGTGGAACAGGCCGGTGTCCGGGAGCTGGCCGCCCTGTTGGGCGTGGGCGTCCCCACCCTGCGGGACATTGCCGCCGATCTGGCCCGCCCGGGGCGGGACCCGCGGGAGGACCTGCCCGCTCCCCAGCTGCGGACCGACGTGATGAGCCTTTCCGACCTGAAGGAGGGGATGGAGCTCCAGGGAACCGTCCGCAATGTGATCGACTTCGGCGCGTTTGTGGATGTGGGCGTCCATCAGGACGGGCTGGTACACATTTCCCAGATCTGCGACCGGTATCTCCGCCATCCCAGCGAGGTGCTGAAGGTGGGCGACCCGGTCACCGTGTGGGTATTGGGGGTGGACGTGGGCCGCAAACGGATTTCCCTCACGATGAAAAAGCCGGGAGGGGCTGCCGGCAAAAACAATCGGGAGAATTCACTGTAAAGGGATTTCCCTATACGGTTAAAAACGACGAAACCAAGGGAAAAAAGTCTTGTGTTTTCCCTTGGTTTGTGTTACCATAATACCGTTTTGGAGAACTTGTTTTGTCGGGGAGTTCGCTTTGGCGGGCTGAGAGGAAGAAACTTCGACCCGGAGAACCTGTTTGGGTAATGCCAGCGTAGGGAACAAAACGGTAGTTGGTTGTGGAACGTCAGCCGCAAGATGCCTGTCCTGGCACCTTGCGGCTTTTGTGTTTTCAAAAAAGGAAGGTTGACCATGAAACTGAAACGAGAAGATCTGCTGCTTTACGCCATTACCGACCGCAGCTGGCTGCGGAAAGGGGGGAGCCTGGCCTCGGTGACCGAGGAAATTCTGAAGGGAGGGGCCACCTGCCTCCAGCTGCGGGAGAAAGCCGCCGGCCAGGAGGAAATGGTGCGGCTTGCCCGGGAGCTGCTGCCCCTCTGCAGGGCCTACGGGGTGCCCCTCATCATCAACGACAATGTGGAGGTGTGCCGACTGGTGGACGCCGATGGCGTCCATGTGGGGCAGACCGACATGGCGGTGCGGGAGGCCCGAGCCATCCTGGGGCCGGACAAGATCATCGGCACCAGCGCCCACAACGTGGCCGAAGCCAAGGCGGCGGCCGCCGCCGGGGCGGATTATATCGGCTGCGGGGCGGTCTTTGGCAGCACCACCAAGGGGGACGCGTCCCTTCTCGCCCGGGAGGAGCTGGCCCGCATCTGCCGGGCGGTGTCCCTGCCGGCGGTGGCCATCGGCGGCATCCATCGGGACAATGTGGAGCGGCTGGTGGGGACCGGCATCGATGGGGTGGCGGTAATCAGCGATCTCTATGCCGCCGGGGACCACGAGGAGGAAACCCGCCTGCTGAAAGAGACGGTCCGGCGGGTGGTGTCCTCCTACCGGCGGGACCGGGCCATGCGCACCGCCCTTACCATCGCCGGGAGCGATTCCAGCGGCGGGGCGGGGATTCAGGCCGATCTCAAGACCATGACCTGCAACGGCGTTTACGGCATGAGCGCCATCTGTGCCCTCACCGCCCAGAATACCACCGGGGTGGCGGGGATTCTGGAGGTGAGCCCTTCCTTCCTGGCCCAGCAGCTGGACTGTGTCTTTACCGACATCTTCCCCGACGCGGTCAAGACCGGCATGGTCTCCAGCAGCGGGCTGATTGAGACGATTGTGGAGCGCCTCACCTACTACGGCGCCCGGAATCTGGTGGTGGATCCGGTGATGGTGGCTACCAGCGGCGCCCGGCTCATCAGCGAGGAGGCGGTGGAAACCTTGAAAACCCGCCTTCTCCCCATTGCCACCCTCATCACCCCCAACATTCCCGAGACAGAGGTGCTGGCCGGCCGGGCGGTCAAGACCCCGGAGGATATGATCGAGGCGGCCCGAGCCATCTACGAGCGGTATGGCTGCGCGGTCCTCTGCAAGGGGGGACATCAGCTGAACGATGCCAACGACCTCCTTTACCGGGAGGGGGGGTACCGGTGGTTTGAGGGGAAGCGGATCCACAATTCCAACACCCACGGCACCGGCTGTACCCTCTCCAGCGCCATTGCCAGTAACCTGGCCAAGGGGATGGAGCTGGACGAGGCGGTTCTTCACGCCAAGGCATACCTGTCCGGCGCGCTGGCGGCGATGCTGGACCTGGGGGCGGGCAGCGGCCCCATGAATCACGCCTTCGCGGTAAAGGGGGAGTACTGAGATGGACGTCCTGCTGGCATCGGCCTTTACGGTGGTGTACCTGCTGGTGACCCTCCGGCTCTGCAAGGGGCTGCGGCTTACGGCGAAGAACCTGTGCCTGGGGGGAATCATGTGTGCCGCCACCCTGGTGCTGCGCACCATTTTGATTACCCTTCCCAATGGCAGCCACATCAGCCTGATGGCCATGCTGCCGCTGCTCCTTCTTTCCCTGGTGTACGATCCCCGGCTGGCATTTGTGTCCGGCTGGATCACCGGCGTGCTGGCCTGTTTTCTCCTGGCCGGCTGGCAGCCCATTCACTGGGCCCAGTTCCCCATGGAGCATCTGATCTGTTTTTCCGCCTTGGGGTATGCCGGCCTGTGGGGGATCGACAGCAAGAAGAAGGTGATGGCCGGGTCGGCCCTGGCCATCGGGCTGAGCGTGCTCAGCCACATTTTGGCAGGCGGGGTCTTTTTCGGCCAGTTTGCCTGGGAGGGCTATGGCCCCTGGGCCTACAGCATCATCGCCAATCTGACCGGCCATGGGGTGGAGGGGCTGATCACCTGGATCCTGATCGGTTTTATGCCCCTAAAGCACATGAAAAAAGCCATTCAAAGGAGGTAGACGATGGGTTTTGCACGGGAATTGATGGAGGAAAACATTCCGATTTGGCAGCAGTGCCTGGAGACCCCGTTTCTGCGGCAGCTGGAGGATGGAACCCTGCCGGAGGACTGCTTTAAGGGGTACATTGTGGACGACAGCCTGTATCTGCGGGAATATGCCAAGGTGTTTGCCTGGGGGATGACCAAGGCCCAGACGATGGACGAAATCCGCGCCTATTACAGCCTCTTGGCCTTTGTCAACGAGAGCGAGGCATCCACCCGGCTGATGTACCTGAAGCGCTACGGTCTGCAGGACAGCCAGATTCAGACCCTTCCCCTGCGACCCCAGAACGCCGCCTACGGGGACTGCATGATCCAGGCTGCCCGGGATGGGGAAGGAGCGGCGGAATGTATGATGGCCTGCCTTCCCTGCATGGTCAGCTATGCGTGGATCTTCCGGACCATCACCGGCCGCACGCCGGCCATCCGGGAGACGGTCTTCTGGCCGCTGGTGGCCGATTATGCCGACGACCGGTATTGGGCGGCCTGCCAGGAATGGATGGACTTTGCCGACCAGGTCAGCCGGGACCTGTCACCCCAGCGGCGGGAGCGGTGCCGCCGGATCTATCGGGACTGCAGCCTTCACGAGCTCCATTTCTGGGAGATGAGCGGGAGCCCGCGGACGGATCTATAGCTGCCTGCCAACGCGCCCCCAGCCGGGTCTGACCCGGCTGGGGGCGCGTTTGGGAAGCAGGGCGTCCATTTTCCCGTCCGACAGCGGACGGCCCCGGAAACCAGCGGCGCCGCTCTTTTCAACGCCGCCGGAGTTGGTATATAATACGGTCATGGGACCAAGACGTTGTCCCGATCCCCTAACACAGAGGTGTCGTATGAAAGAACGAAACGACGAGCCCCGGGCTATTCAGATCCGCGGGGCGCGGGTGCATAACCTGAAAGATGTGGACGTGGAGATTCCCCTTCACCAGATTGTGGCCGTAGCAGGGGTATCCGGCTCCGGCAAATCCTCCCTGGCCCTGGGCGTGCTGTACGCGGAGGGCTCCCGCCGGTATTTGGAGGCCCTTTCCACCTATACCCGCCGGCGGATGACCCAGGCGGCAAAGGCGGATGTGGACCAGGTTCTCTATGTACCGGCGGCGCTGGCCCTTCACCAGCGGCCGGGGGTCCCGGGAATCCGCAGCACCTTCGGCACCGGGACCGAGCTGCTCAACAGCCTGCGGCTGATGTATTCCCGGCTCGCCAGCCACCCTTGCCCCAACGGCCACTACCTGCCCCCCACACTGGCGGTGGCGGCGGAGCGGGAGCTGGTCTGTCCCCAGTGCGGCGCCCATTTTTACGCCCCGGGGGCCGAGGAGCTGGCCTTCAACAGCCAGGGGGCCTGCCGCACCTGCGGGGGGACCGGGATTGTCCGCACCGTGGACCGCTCCACCCTGGTGCCGGACGACTCCCTCACCATCGACCAGGGAGCGGTGGCCCCCTGGAACTCCCTCATGTGGTCGCTGATGACCGATGTCTGCCGGGAGATGGGGGTCCGCACCGACGTGCCCTTCCGGGAGCTGAGCGACCAGGAAAAGGCGATTGTGTACGACGGCCCCGCGGTGAAGAAGCACATCCTCTACCACGCCAAGAATTCCAACCAGGCGGGAGAGCTGGATTTTACCTATTATAACGCGGTCTATACGGTGGAGAACGCCTTGGCCAAGGTAAAGGACGAAAAGGGAATGAAGCGGGTGGAAAAGTTCCTGAAGGAGGAATCCTGTCCCGACTGCGGCGGGACGCGCCTGTCCAAGGAGGCCCGCGCTCCCCGGCTGCGGGGCATCGGCCTGGACGAGGCCTGCCGGATGCCCCTGGCCCAGCTGGTGTCCTGGGTGGAGGGGGTGCCGGCCTCCCTCCCGGAGGAGATGGGCCCTATGGCGATCAGCATCTGCCAGTCCTTCCAGACGGCGGCCCGGCGGCTGATGGAGCTGGGGCTGGGATATTTGGCCCTGGACCGGGCGGCCTCCACCCTCTCCACCGGGGAGCGGCAGCGGATGCAGCTGGCCCGGGCGGTGCGCAACCGGACGACCGGGGTGCTGTATGTGCTGGACGAGCCCTCCATCGGCCTGCATCCCTCCAACATAGTGGGCCTTTCCCGGGTGATGGAGGACCTGGTGGCCGACGGCAATTCGGTCTTGCTGGTGGATCACGACATCCAAATCCTGTCCCAGGCCGACTGGGTGGTGGAGATGGGCCCCCAGGCCGGGGCGGACGGGGGAGAGGTGATCGCCCAGGGCACGGTGGAGGAGATCGGGCAGAATCCCCGCTCCCTGATCGGGCCCTTCCTCTCGGGGAACACCCAGGTGCAGGTCCGCTGCCCGGCGGAGGAAGGGGAACTCTTTGCCTGCGGGCGGATTCGCCTGTCCACCGGGGCGATCCACACCGTCAGGCCCCTGGAGGTGGCCATCCCCAAGGGCCGGCTGACGGTGGTGACCGGCGTCTCCGGTTCCGGCAAGACCACCCTCATTCTGGAGAGCCTGGTCCCCGGTCTGGAGGCTACCGTGGCCGGCCGGCCGCTGCCGAATCCGGTTACCGCCCTGGAGGCGGAGGGAATTTCCCGCGTCAAGTTGATTGACGCCACCCCCATCGGCATCAATATCCGCTCCACCGTGGCCACCTATGCCAATGTACACGATGAACTGCGCAAGATTTACGCCAGGCTCCCCCAGGCCAAGGAGATGGGGCTTAAAGCGGGAGATTTTTCCTACAACACCGGGCGGCTGCGGTGCCCCACCTGCGACGGCACCGGCTCCATCAGCCTGGACGTCCAGTTCTTGCCGGATGTGGAGATCCCCTGTCCGGACTGCCGGGGCTCCCGCTATGGCAAAGAGGCGGGCCGGGTGTGTTCCGGTGGTCCCCACGGGGAGGCGTATTCCCTTCCCGACCTGATGTCCATGGATGTGCACCATGCCCGGGCCGTCTGCGCCCGGTGGAAGACCGTCTCCCAGCGCCTGCAGGTACTGGAGGATCTGGGGCTGGGTTACCTGACGCTGGGAGAAGCGACCCCCAGCCTCTCCGGCGGGGAGGCCCAGCGCCTCAAGCTGGCCAGCGAGATGGGGAGAGGACAGGAGGACACCGTATTTGTCTTTGACGAGCCCACCATCGGGCTGCATCCTCTGGATGTACAGACGCTGCTCCAGGTGTTCCAGACGTTGATTGAACAGGGGGCGACGGTGGTGGTCATCGAGCACGACCTGGATGTGATCCAGAATGGGGATTACATCATCGATATGGGCCCCGGCGGCGGGGAAGAGGGCGGCCGGATTGTGGCGGCCGGAACCCCCGACCAGCTCGCTCGCTGTGAGGCCAGCGTAACCGGCCGCTACCTGCGCCGGTACCGGGAACAGTTTGCCCACCGGGAGGGATGACCATGGGGAAGAACGGGTCCGCCGGCAGTTGGGAGCGCTATTTTGCGGCAGCGCAGGAGTATGCCCGCTGCCATGGCACCCTCGCCATTGGGAAGACCGTGGTGGTGGACGGCATTCCCCTGGGCCGGTGGCTGGACAGCCAGCGGCAGAAACAATCGGCCGGCCGGCTGTCCCAGGAACAGGAGGCCCGGCTGGAGGCCATCGGGATGGTATGGCGGATCCGGGATGCCCACTGGGAACGGATGTACCAGGGGGCAAGGGAGTATGCCCGGGAGCAGGGCCATCTGGAGGTGCCGAAGGGGTATCTGGTAGACGGCCACGACCTGGCGCAGTGGCTGGCAGGGTGCCGGGCGCGGGCCGCCTCCCTGCCGCCGGAAAGGCGAAAGCGCCTCGAGGAGATCGGCCTCTCCTTCGACAAGCGGACCGCCTACCGCCGGGCCTGCTGGGAACAGGGATATGCCCGGGCGGTGGTCTATTTCCAGCGAAACGGCCATCTCTATGTGCCGGAGGCTTACCTGGACGATGCCCGGTATACCCTGGGGCGGTGGATCCGCAGCCAGCGGGCCGGGTATCGCCACGGGCGCCTTTCCCTGGAGCAGATCCAGCGGCTGGAGGCAATCGGCATGGTGTGGCGGGTGGAGCAGCGGGTGCAGACCTCCTTTGCCGAGCAGGCCATCTTCTACTACCTGAAGAAGTTGTTTCCCGACGGAGAGAACCAGAACCGCAGCCGGTGCGGCTGTGAACTGGACATCTACATTCCGTCCTTGGGGCTGGCGGTGGAATACGACAGTCTCTCCTTCCATGGACCGGCCAAAGCCGACCGGGACCTTGCCAAAAACCGCCAGTGCCGGGGAAAGGTGTTCCTGGTGCGGGTACGCCATCGGGACTGCCCCTATTTGGGGGAGAACGACGCTTTTGTCCACTACCTGTACTACGACCAGGAGGACCAGCTGGAGCGGGTCATCCGGGAGCTGCTGGAGCTGGTGCACAGTCGGTATGGAACCGATATCCGCCCGGCGGCGGTGGACCTGGAACGGGACCGGGCCGCGATTTCCGAGCAATTGTCCAGCCGGGTCGACTATCTCTGGCGCAGGAAGCTTGCCGATGCCCAGGCCTTTTATCGGGAGCATGGGCATCTGGACATCCCCTATGGGTACATGGTCCGGGGATACAACCTGGGGAGCTGGCTGCAGGACCAGCGGAAAGCCTATGGGCAGCACCGGCTGACCAGCGACAAGGTTCAGGCCCTGGAGGCGATGGGGATCAAGTGGCGGTATCTGGACGAAACCTGGAACGCCTATTATGAACAGGTGAAGGAGCATTACCAGCGCCATGGCCACACCCGGTTTTCACCGGGCAGCAAGGCGGAACGTCCGCTCTTTCACTGGAAGCACGATCAGATCAAGCTGCTGCGCAATCATTCGATCGACCAGGATAGGGCAGCCCTATTGGCCGGGATCGGCATCACGGCGGCCTATACGGCGGAAGGCAACTTTGAGCAGATGTGCCGCCGTGTGGAGGCCTTTCGCCGGGAGAACGGCCACAGCCTGGTTCCCGTCAACCATTCCACCCCGGACGGGGTGCCGCTGGGGAAGTGGCTCCAGCGGCAGCGTGGCTTGCTGAAGCAGGGGAAGCTCTCCCCGGAGCGGCTTGCCCGTTTGAAGGAAGCGGGGTTCTGTCCCCACCTCCACCAGGAACGGTTTTGGCAATGGGTCGAGCTGCTGAAGGTCTACCGACGGGACCACGGGGATCTGCTGGTGCCCCAGGCATGTGTTCTGGAGGGAAAGCTTCTGGGCAAGTTTGTCAACAAGACGCGGGTGGAGTACCGACGGGGCCGCCTGGACCCGGAACGGGTTGCGGTGCTGGAAGAACTGGGGATGGTGTGGTACATTGCGCCCGGTGATCGAGAGGCAAAAAAGGCCGGCCAGCGGTAAAAACACCAATCCGGGACGCTTCGGGCCGGAAGACTCGTTTTTGCATCCGCATCGAGATACGCGAAAGAGGACAGAAAAAAGAAGCGTTCATCGCAGAAAAAAATCTGGACTGCGCCACTGCCTCCGTTCAGGTACTGGCAGGGCTGTGGCCGAAGGTTCGGGAGCAATGTCCGGATATCAACTTTCGGCCGTTTTTTCTGCAAATCAGATGGGAAAACAAGTCCCTGTTCGTTTTCGGATATTGGAAAGCGGGCAGGGACCTTTTGCTGTATCATTGGAAAAACATGGATGGCGAGAGCCGATTGCACAGGGCAGTCTATAAACGTTTTGGTATAAACAGCATAACCAATGGAGACTTCCCCCCGGCTGTCCTTTCTTGTATAGTGAGAGCGGGGAGATCCAGGGATAGGGACATCTGGAGGACACTTATCCTCCAAGGGATAGGCTTGTTTGTGTCGGACTCCCCGGAAGACGGCCGGGCAGGAGAAGGTCTGCCCAAGGCAAACGAAATCGAACCTTCTCCGCCCCTTGGAAGGGAGAAGGGGAACGGTTTATCCGAGGAACAGGAGGTTTTCCCAATGAGACTGTGGAAAAAAGGCATTTGTTTGCTGCTGGCGGTGGCGGCGATGGCGACTGTGACCGCCTGTGGTTCGTCCTCTTCCCAGAGCGAGGAACCCGTCAGCAGCAGCGAGGTGTCCAGCAGCGAGGCCGCCGGTGAAGCATCCAGCAGTGAATCCGCCGGGGAGGGCGGAACCCTGGTGGTGTACTTCTCGGCAACGGGCAATACCCAGGCCGTCGCCCAGACCATTGCCGACTCGCTGAACGCGGATCTTTATGAGATTGTCCCGGAGGACCCCTATACCGAGGAGGATCTGGACTGGAACGTGGCGGACAGCCGGGTAAATGTGGAGCATGAGGACCCGGATTTCCGGCCGGCCATCGCCGGCGGCGTGCCGGATCTGAGCGGCTACGATACCGTCTTTATCGGGTATCCCCTTTGGTGGCGCCAGGCCCCCAATATTGTGTGGAACTTTGTGGAGAGCAGCGACCTGGCAGGCAAGACGATGATCCCCTTCTGCACCTCCATGTCCGACGGGATCGGCACCAGCGGGGAGACCCTGGCGGCCATGGCCCCCGATGCCACCTGGCTGGCCGGCGAGCGCTTTGGGGAAAGTCTGGACGAGGCCAGCGTCATCCAGTGGGTGGAGAGCCTGGGGCTTTCCACCGCCCAATAGTTCCTTCCCATCCCAACATCATTCCCACGAGCGGGGGCCTTCGCAGCAGGCGAGGGCCCCTTTTTTTGTTGTGGAAAGGGGCCGAATACAGGGGAAGAGAACCGGTGGGATTTTCAGCCTCCTTTCAGCCTTTGTTCCTATAATGGCAGGGATACCAGTCCTGGAAACAGGATGGAAATGAGGAGGTCAACCATGATTACAGTTGAGCATCTGACCAAGTGTTATGGTGATTTCACGGCGGTGGACGACCTTTCCTTTACCATTGAGGAAGGGCATGTTTACGGCTTTTTGGGTCCCAACGGGGCCGGAAAGTCCACCACGATGAACATCATGACCGGCTGTCTCTCCGCCACCAAAGGGACGGTGAAGATCGACGGCCACGATATTTTTGAAGAGGCGAAGGAAGCCAAACGACAAATAGGGTATCTGCCGGAGCAGCCGCCCCTCTATATGAACGAGACCCCGGTGGAATATCTGCGGTTTGTCGGGGAAGCAAAGGGCCTTCGCGGGGAGGAACTGAACCGCCAGGTGGAGGACGTGATCCAGCAGACGCGGATTGCCGATGTGAAGAACCGTTCTATCACCGCTCTTTCCAAAGGTTACCGCCAGCGGGTGGGGATTGCCCAGGCGCTCCTGGGGAACCCCAAGGTGATCATTCTGGACGAACCTACGGTGGGGCTGGACCCCATCCAGATCATCGAGATCCGGGACCTGATCAAGCAGCTGGGGAAGGCCCATACAGTGATCTTCAGCTCCCATATTCTGTCGGAGGTACAGACGGTCTGCGACAAGATCCTGATCATCGCCAAGGGAAAGCTGATTGCCTTTGACGATCCGGAAAACCTGGAGAACCGTCTTCTCACGCCCAACGAGATCACCCTCACCATCGGGTCCAGCCGGGAGAAGGCGGAGAAAATCCTGGCCGGCGTGGACCATATCGCCGATTGTGTCCTGGAAGAGAAGGAAGAGGGGATGGTGTTGGCCAAGCTGAAGACCGACCGGGAGAATATCTACGATACTTCTCGGGCGTTGTTCTTTGCGTTTGCACAGGAGAACACTCCCCTATTGGAGATGACCCTGAAGAAGGCCAACCTGGAGGAAATCTTCCTTGAGCTGACCGAGACCAGCGAGCCCGACCCAGCCGGCGGGGAAAAGGAGGAGGAGACAGCGTGATTGCGGTGTTGAAACATGAACTGAGAAGCTATTTTCACTCTCTCACCGCCTATGTGTTCGGTGCGTTTTTGCTGGCCTTTGTGGGGCTTGGCGCCATGCTGTACAACCTGCAGGCAGCGGTGAGCAACTTTGAGTATGTCCTCAGCTTTAGCAGCTTGATCTTTGTGGTGATCGTTCCCATTCTCACCATGCGGGTGGTGGCCGAGGAGCGGAAGCAGAAAACCGACCAGCTCCTCTACTCCCTGCCCATCACCACCGTCCAGGTGATTGTGGGCAAGTACCTGGCGCTCTTGATCCTCTACCTGATTCCCCTGGCCATTATCTCGGTGTACCCCTTGATCTTTGCCCAGTTCGGCGAGGTGTACCTGCTGACCTCCTATGGGTCGATCCTGGCCTTCTTTATCATGGGGGCGGCCCTCATCGCTGTAGGGGTGTTTATCTCCTCCCTCACCGATAACCAGGGCCTTGCGGCGGGGATTGGCATTGCTGTGATCCTCTTTAACTACTACAGCGTCAGCCTGTCCGAGTATGTGTCCGCCACTGCCTTTGGTTCGGTGGTCGCCCTGCTGGTGCTGATCTTCCTGCTGGGGGCGGTGGTCCATTACCTGACCCGCAACGCCAACCTGGCCTATGGGGTCTGTTTTGTACTGATTGCCGCCGTTATGGTGCTTTACTTTGTGGACAGTACCGCCTTTGAGGGGCTGCTGCCCGGCATCATGACCAAGCTGTCCCTTTTTGAACGGTTTACCACCTTTGTCAATGGGGTTTTTGACATGACGGCCATGGTTTACTATCTGTCGGTCATTGTGTTCTTCCTGTTCCTCTCGGTCCAGTCCCTTGAAAAAAGGAGGTATAACTGATGAAGAAGTGGCCGATCTTCCACCATTCCCCCAAACAGCCAGATCCCAATCCGTCCGGAAGCCACATTGCCTCCCAGGCAGGTTCCTATTCTCTGGCCCTGACGGCCGTGGTGCTGGCCCTGGTTATTGTGATCAACATTCTGGTTTCCGCGCTGCCCACCAACCTGACCCAGTATGACATCAGCGCCAGCAAGCTCTACTCCATCACCAGCAATACCAAAGTGGTGGTGAACGCCCTGGAAGAGGATGTGACCATCTACTGGATCGTCCAGTCGGGCCAGGAGGACGCCGTCATCCAAAACCTCCTGGACCGGTACGAAAGCCTCTCCGACCACATCACCGTGGTCAAGCGGAATCCCGACGTCTATCCCACCTTTGCCCAGCAGTATACCGACGAGCAGGTGACCAACAACAGCCTGGTCGTGGAGTGCGGCGACCGCAGCCGGTATATCGGGTATGACGACATCTATCTGCAGGAAGCGGATCTGTATTCCTACACGTATAACACCTCCTTTGACGGCGAAGGCGCCATCACCTCGGCCATCGACTATGTGGTCAACGCCGATCAGCCCCAGATCTATCTGCTGGAGGGGCACGGGGAAACAGAGCTGCCCGCCACCTTCAGCGAGCAGCTGGAGCGGGAGAATATGGAACTGAATACCTTCTCCCTCCTCACGGTGGACACCGTGCCGGAAGAGGCGGACTGTGTCATGATCTACGGCCCCACCAGCGATATTTCCCAGGAAGAGCGGGACATGCTGGCGGAGTATGTGGACGGCGGCGGCAAACTGCTGGTAATGGCCGGCCCAGTGGAGGACGGTTCCCTGGAGAATCTGTACAGCCTGCTGGACGAGTATGGAATCTCGGCCAGCGAAGGCATTGTAGTGGAGGGGGACCGGGCCCATTATGCTTTCCAGGCGCCCTTTGCCCTTATGCCCGATATGGCCAGCAGCGAGATTAGCGACTCGCTGATTGAGGAAAACTACTTCCCCATCCTGCCCATCTCCACCGGCCTCACCGTTTCGGCGGAGGACAACCGTTCCGGGGCCACGGTGACCCAGCTGCTCACCACCTCCGATTCGGCCTTCAGCAAGGTGGCCGGTTACGATCTGGAGACCTATGAGAAAGAAGAGGGGGATTTGGACGGTCCCTTTGCAGTGGCGGTTTCGGTGGAAGAGACGGGCGGCGGGGAAATTGTCTGGTTCAGCTCGTCCGCCTTCCTGGAGGATATGTACAACGCCTACTCATCGGGGGCCAATGTGAACCTGGCGGTCAATTCCCTCTCCTCCATGATGGGAGAGAGCGAGGCTATGGCCATCCGCAGCAAATCTCTCAACTACAACTATCTCACCATCAGCGACTCCACATCGTCGTTCTTGAAGGTGATGATGATCGGCGTATTCCCCCTGCTGTATCTGGGGATTGGCATCGGCGTGGTGCTGAAAAGGAGGAGAATGCAGAATGAAACGGTATAAACGCCTCTGGGTTTTGGTGGGGGTTCTGTGCGTGGCCAGCATTGCTACCGTTGCAGTTACCCAGTACCAGGAGAAAAAAGAGGAGATTGCGGTCAGTGGAGAGACCATTCTGTCCATCGCGGCCGACGACATCCAGTCCCTTTCCTGGGAATACGAAGACCAGTCCTTTTCCTTCCACCGGGAAGGGGAGGGATGGACGTATGAAGGGGATGAGACCTTCCCGGTGAGCAGCGAGAGCATCCAGCTGCTGCTGGAGCCCTTTGCCGAGCTGGGCGCCGCATTCACCATCCAGTCCCCTGAAGATCTGGGCCAATACGGGTTGGACAATCCCACCTGTACCATCGACCTGTCCACCGGTGAGGAAAGCTGGACCATCCTCTTGGGGGATTTCAGCACCATGGATTCCCAGCGGTATCTGTCCATGGGGGACGGCAATGTGTATCTGGTGACCCACGATCCCCTGGAGGAGTTTGACGCCCAGCTGAGCGAGCTGATCGACCACGACGACCTTCCCTACTTTACCCGGGCAAACAGCATTCAGTTCTCGGGGGAGACGGCCTATTCCATCGAGTATCAGGAGGAAAGCGCCGATACCTACCGGGAGGACGACCGGTATTTCACCCAGCAGGACGGTCGGAACCAGCCCCTGGATACCAGCCTGGTGGAGGGGTATCTGCGGGCAGTGAGCACCCTGGATTTGAGCGATTATGTCACCTACAACGCTACGGAAGAGGATCTGGCCCAGTATGGACTGGACACCCCGCAGCTGATCGTTCAGATCGCCTATCCCAAGGAGGACGAAGAGGGGAACGAGACGGAGGCTACCTTCCAGCTGAGCGTCAGCCGGGATCCGGAGGAGCTGGCTGCCGCCCAGGAGGCGGAAGAAGCCTCCTCTCAGGAGATGGAAGAGGAGGAAGCATCCTCCCAGTCCTCCGAGGAGGAAGCCGCGACCGAGGAAGAGGCGATTACCGCCTATGTCCGCGTGGGCGAGTCCCCCATCGTCTACCAGATTACCGGGGAGGAATACGAGGCGCTGATGGCTGCCTCCTATGACGATCTGCGCCACCGGGAGGTGCTGCCGGCCGAGACGGGCAATCTCTCCCAGCTGGATATTTCCCTGGAGGGGACCGACTACTCCATCACCAGCGAAGGGGAGGGAGAGGACCGCGTCTATTCCTATGAGGAAGAAGAGCTGGATGCCCAGGAGCTGTTGAATGCTCTGGCAGCCCTGGAGGTGGATCACTTTACCAGCGAGGCTCCTACCCAGAAGGAGGAGATCTCGTTGACGGTCCATCTGGATCTGGAGGGGGAGCCCACGGTTTCCATCCAGTTTTACCGGTACGACGGCGATTCCTGTCTGGCCGTTGTAGACGGGACGTCGGTGGGCCTGGTGCCCCGGGAGCAGGTGGTTGACCTGATCGAAACGGTCAACGCCATCGTCCTGTAATTCCTGTTGCATACTGGTACCCCCTGGCGGGGTACATGCCCTCTGGAAAGGGCCGCCGGAAACTTCGGCGGCCCTTTCTCTTTGCAAAAAATAGGCAGTCCCCTATTCCGCCGGAACAAGATGTGGTATACTGGTCTGGAAAAGACCATAGGAAAAGGGAGGGAAGGGCTTTGTTGGATCAGCTGCGGGAACAGATGTTGGTTCAGGAGGAAGAACGGCTGGCCAGTCTGGCCCTGCGCAACCGGATTCTCACGGTGGGGCTGGTTGTTTGGGGAGTGCTGCTGCTGGGCTGGCTGATCTATTCCTTTGTCCGCGGGCTGCTGCGGCTGCGGGCGGCCGCCCTTGCGGGGGACGATGTCATCTCCTTTGTCTGTTCCCGCTGCGGAAAGGAATTTACCCTGCCTGTCGCCTATCTGGCAAAGCACCCCTTTCAGGCGACCAAGTCGACGGTGATGGGGGTTCCCGGGGTCGAGGGAACGGTCTCCCTTTCCCGGCGTCTGCGCTGTCCTGCCTGTGGACGGCACAGCTGGTGCCGCCAGGAAATGGGCAAGACCGTCCGGCTCGGCGCCGCTTTTTGGCGACAGTGGATCCGGGAAACCCTCCCTCGTTTTCTGATTGTGGAATTGGGGATCCTGGCGGCAGGGGGGATCTTTGTGACGGTGGTCCGGACGATGTTCGGATAGGGTTGGACAGCAGGCGGCAGGTCCGCCTGAGCCTCCCGAGGGAAATGGGGCGGGCAGCGCCCCGGCCCGCGGGAGAAGATAACAAGTGAGGAGGAAACGGAATGAATGTACGGAATAGAAGGCTTGCTCTGGCAGCGGCGGTTTTGGCCCTTTGGGGGCTGTTGACCGGCTGCAGCAGTTTGATCCCCACGATCCAGAGGGAAGATGTTCAGGGGGAAGAGGTCCAACGGGAAGAGATTCATAGGGAAGATGTCCAGGAGATCTATGCCCAGGACGGCTATGGGGAAGGCCGAATGGGGGACGTTATGCACAGCTATTTTTTCGACTTCACGGTGAACAGCGCCTATCTGTGCGACGAGTTTGAGGGATATCTGCCTTCCCAGGAGGACAACTGCCTGTTGGTGGCCGATGTCACCGTCCACAACACCCATACCTCCAGCATTCCCATGTTTGACAGCGACTTTCAGGTCCAGTGGAGCTCGGATGCCGCCGATGCCTTTGAGCTGCCGATCACCTACGAGGCCGACCAGGTATCGGCCCGGCAGCTGCCCACGGAATATGAGCTGGCAGTAGACGAGGAACGGGAGGGACTCTTAGTGTTCGAGGTTCCTCAGGGGGAGAAGGATTTCTCCATTTCCTATCTGGAGGTCTTTGACGACAGCACCGAGGGGGATGTTTTCTTTGTCTTCTTTACCGCCGAGGAAAAGGAAAACGCCGCCGCCATCTGACCGAGGGTACTCATACGAAAAAAGCATCTGTCACAATAAAGAAGAAGTATTGGACAGAATGCCTCCCGGAGCCTATGATAAAGAAGAAATCTGATTCCTACAGGAAGGGAGAAGAAGCATGATGAGCAATCGATTAGTCGCTTATTTTTCCGCCAGCGGGACCACCGCCCGGGTGGCCAAAAACCTGGCCCAGGCCGCTGGCGCGGATTTGTATGAGATCAAGCCGGCGGTGCCCTACACCTCCGCCGATCTCAACTGGATGGACAAAAAATCCCGCAGCACGGTGGAGATGAACGACCGTTCCTTCCGCCCACCCCTGGCGGACACCGACGCCCCCATTGCCAGCCACGACACCATTCTGCTGGGATTCCCTATCTGGTGGTATGTGGCGCCCACCATTATCAATACGTTCTTGGAAAGCTACGATTTTTCCGGTAAGACCATTGTCCTGTTTGCAACCTCCGGGGGGAGCGGCTTTGGCAAGACAGTCGCTTCTCTTGCTTCCAGCTGCCCTGGGGCGACCATGAAAGAGGGGCGGCTCCTCAATGGGAACCCCTCCCAGGCAGACCTGAAAAAGTGGGTGGAGAGCATATAAGCCCCCAGTATTCCAAAAGAATCGTTTGCTGGTTTTTCCAGGACAGGAAAGCCTCCTGCGTTGCAGCAGGGGGCTTTTTTCCAGTTGTGTAAAGAATGGGTGAAGACATTATTCGTTCATAAAAAATTTATAAATTATACATCTTTCGCCAGTATCCTAATACTATATTTCCTTTCCCAGGCAGGGCGCCTCTCCTTTGGGGAGGCTTGCCGTATTCACCGGGCGAAGGTCCATTTGCGCCGCTGGCAATGTAATAATAGCGGCGAGATAAGGGGAAAACATGAGCAAGATCAGAACCGTTCTTTCCATTGGGATTGATGTAGGATCCACCACCACCAAAATTGTCGCCCTGGATGCGGAAAGCCGCCGGGTTGTATACAGCGACTATCGCCGGCACCATGCGGACCAGGTAAAGAGCGTCTCCAAGGTGTTGTGGAAGCTGTACGGCACCTTTCCCGAGGCCCAGTTTCATCTGGTGCTCACCGGCTCCGGCGCCAAGCGCCTGGCGGATGCCCTGGGCCTTCCCTACATCCAGGAGGTGGTCGCCAACGCCACCGCCCTCCAGGACCAGTATCGGCAGGTCGGCACCGCCATCGAGCTGGGCGGACAGGATGCAAAGATCATTTTCTTCCGCCAGGATGCCGCCACCGGGCGCCTGGAGACGGCTGATATGCGGATGAACGGCAGCTGTGCCGGCGGAACGGGGGCGTTTCTAGACGAGGTGGCGGCCATTCTGAACGTGCCCATCGAGGAGCTGGATTCCCTTGCCGCCAAAGGGGATTGTGTGTACGACGTGTCCGGCCGGTGCGGCGTGTATGCCAAGACC
Source organism: Candidatus Heteroruminococcus faecigallinarum (assembly GCA_904387055.1). Lineage (GTDB taxonomy): Bacteria > Bacillota > Clostridia > Oscillospirales > Ruminococcaceae > Heteroruminococcus > Heteroruminococcus faecigallinarum. The sequence goes on from CAJFKV010000001.1 coordinate 29,105, forward strand.
GACATTCAGCCCTTGCTCAACCAGGGGGTCTCCAAGGCCAACCTGGCTCTCTCCGCCTTCCATGCCATCGCCAAGCAGACCATCGGCGGCTTGGCACAGGGGCTGGAGATTACGAGCCCGGTCGCCTTTGAAGGAGGCCCTCTTACCTTTAACCCCACGCTGATCCAGGTTTTTGCCCAGCGGCTGGGCCTTTCTCCGGAGGAGATCCTGATTCCCGAGCGTCCGGAACTGATGATGGCCTACGGAGCGGCTCTTTCGCTGGAAACCCTCTACGCCGGCCAGGACACCCAGGTGTGGCCGGAAAAGCTGCTGGACCGGCTGCGGCATCTGTCTTTGGCCCCGGAGGGCGGGGAAGAGGGAAAGCCCTTCTTTGCCAATGAGGAGGAGCGGAAAGCCTTCCAGCAAGCCCATGCCCTTCCTCAGTGGGAGCCCTTTCAGCCCCAGGCGGGGCAGCAGGTAAAGGCGTGGCTGGGGATCGATTCCGGGAGCACCACCACCAAATTTGTCCTGATGGACGAGGAGGAGCGGATTCTCGATTCCTTTTATTCCCCCAACCGGGGGGATCCTCTCATGGTGGCCAAGGAAGCCCTGCTGGCCATGAACGACCGGTACCGGGAGGCGGGCGCCTCCCTGGAGATCCTGGGGGTGGGAACCACCGGCTATGGGGAGCAGCTGTTTGCCAATGCGTTTTCCGCCGAGTGCCATGTGGTGGAGACGGTGGCCCACGCCAGGGCGGCGGCCAAGTATGTGCCGGGCGCCACCTTTATTCTGGATATCGGCGGGCAGGACATGAAGGCGATCTGGCTGGACCAGGGGGTCATCACCAACATTGTGGTGAACGAGGCTTGTTCCTCCGGGTGCGGCTCTTTCCTGGAGAATTTTGCCGCCTCCCTCCACATCCCCGTGGACCAGATTGCCCAAGCGGCCTTTGATTCCCAGAGCCCCGCCCACCTGGGCAGCCGGTGCACCGTCTTTATGAACAGCAGCATCGTGACCGAGCAGCGCAACGGCAAGCTGCCGGGGGACATTATGGCGGGCCTCTGCCGGTCCATCATTGAAAATGTCTTTACCAAGGTGATCCGTATCTCCAACTTGGATTCCCTGGGGGATACCATTGTGGTCCAGGGGGGGACCTTCCGGAACGACGCGGTCCTCCGGGCGCTGGAGCAGTATACCGGCCGCCAGGTGATCCGCGCCCCCTATCCGGGGGTGATGGGCGCCATCGGCGCCGCCCTCCTCACCAAGGAGCGGATGGCCGGCAAGCCCCGCACCTTCATCGGCATGGAAGCCCTGCGTACCTTTTCCTATACCCAGCAGGCCAACTCCCCCTGTCCCTTCTGTGCCAACCACTGCAAGCGGACCATCATCTCCTTTTCCAACGGCAGCTGCTGGGTCACCAACAACCGCTGCGAGCGGGGAGAGATCCTGGGCGATCCCAAGGACAGCCAGACCCAGACTCTCCTGCGGGAGAAGAACCGGGAGCGGGAACAGGTGCCTAATCTCTTCCGCCTGCGGGAAAAGCTGCTGTTCCAGGAATACCCGTGCCCCGCCCCTTCCCAAAAGCGGGAGACGGTGATCGGCCTGCCCAGGGTGCTTTCCTACTGGGACACCATGCCCTTCTGGAGCACCTTTTTCCGGGCGCTGGGCTTCACGGTGAAGCTGTCCCACCCCAGTACCCGCAAGCTGTATGAAAGCGGTCTGTCCGCCGTTACCTCCGACACCGTCTGTTTCCCCGCCAAGCTGGTGCATGGCCACATCCGGGATCTGGTAAAGCAGGGGGTGGACCGGATCTTTATGCCGTCCATCACGACCATGCCCTCGGAGAATCGAGAAAAAACCAGCCAATCCATGTGTGCAGTGGTGAAGGGATACCCGCTCATCATCCGCAACTCCGATGACCCTGCCCGCCAGTGGGGGGTTCCCTTTGACGCCCCCTTGTTCCACTGGTACACCTCCGCGGACCGGCAGTCCCAGCTGACCCGGTATATGGAGGAGGCCTTCCAAATTTCCCCTCAGGAGACCCGTGCCGCCATCCAGGCGGGAGATGCCGCCCAGCTGCGCTTTCTCACCCAGCTGCGGGAGGCGGGCCATCGGACGCTGGACCAGGTGGGGAAGAACGGACAGTATGCGGTGGTGCTGGCATCCCGCCCCTACCAGACCGATTCCCTGGTGAACCACGACCTGCCCGACCTGTTTACCAGCCTGGGCATCCCGGTGCTGACGGTGGACTCCCTCCCCCAGGGCAACCAGGTGGAGCTGGGGTACAGCGCGCTGGACATTGTGAACAACTACCATGCCCGGATGCTTTCCTCCGCCGTCCTGGCCGCCCGGGATCCCCGGCTGGAATATGTGCAGATTGTCAGCTTCGGATGCGGGCACGACGCCTACCTGTCCGACGAGATCATCCGCCTCATGAAGGAGATCTCCGGCAAGATCCCCCTGGTCCTGAAGCTGGATGAAAGCGACATCCAGGGTCCCCTGCGGATCCGGGTGCGGTCCTTTGTGGAGACGGTGGCCATGAACCGGGCCCGGGGGGAGGAACGCCCCGTGCGCCCGCTGCGGGATCCCTATCCGGTGAAGTTTACCGCCCGGGACAAAAAGGAGCGGGTGGTGCTGATCCCTAATACCTCCCACGCCTTCTGCCGGGTGATGGCGGCGGCCATGGGGAAACAGGGGCTGCGGACGGTTCCCTTGCCGGTGGGCCGGGAGGAAGCCATCCGCCTGGGCAAGCAGTATGTCCACAACGACATCTGCTTCCCCGCCCAGATCGTCATTGGCGAGGCGCTGGCGGCTCTCCGCAGCGGCCAGTACGACCTGGACCATGTGGCGGTGGGGATGGGGAAATACATAGGGGACTGCCGCCTCACCCACTACAGCGCCCTGCTGCGGAAGGCGCTGGACGATGCGGGATATCCCCAGGTCCCCATCATCACCAACGACGACAAGGACAGCCACAACCTTCACCCCGGCTATAAGATGAACCTGACCGCCTCCATCCGAGTGGCCTTTGCCCTGCCGATGATCGACGTGCTGGAGGAGCTGCTCCGGAAGATCCGTCCCTACGAGGCGGTGCCGGGCAGCGCCGACCAGGCCTTTGACCGGGCCATGGACTTGGTGATCCACGGCCTGGAGGACCGGGGGGTGCGGGGGGCGGAGGATGGGTTCCGCCAGGCCATCCAGGTGATGAACGAGGTGGAGTACGACCGGTCCCATCCCCGTCCCCAGGTGCTGATTGTGGGGGAGTACCTGCTCAACTTCCACCCCGGCGCCAACCATGAAATCGAGCGGTATCTGGAGGAGAACGGCTTTGAAATCATCGAGGCCCGGATGACCGACGTGATCCGCAAGACCTACTTCAACTTGGGTTCCCAGGTGTGGGAATACCATGTCCACCGGTCCGCCAAGGACAAGGTGTGGTACCGGGCGGCCGACGTGATTTTTGAAGCGGCCCACGATCTTACCGACCGGATTGCCGCGGCCCATCCCCTTTACCAGCGGGCCAGCCGCCTGCCGGAGCTGGTGAAGGCCAGCGACCCCATCATCCACCACACCTTTGACGCCGGGGAAGGGGTGCTGATCCCTGGGGAAATCCTTCACCACGCAGCCCATGGTTGCCGGACATTTGTTATTCTGCAGCCCTTCGGCTGCCTGCCCAACCATGTGGTGGGCCGCGGCGTGGCCAAGAAACTGAAGGAAATTTATCCCGACGCCCAGATTCTGCCCCTGGACTACGACCCGGATGTGAGCACCGCCAATTTGGAGAACCGTCTGCAGATGCTGGTGATGAACATGAAGGGGAAGGAGCTGGAGAAAACGGCTGCTGCAAAAAGAGAAGCCGCGGAGGAGACCGCGGCCGTCCCGGTGGGGCGGGCGATCTAACCCGCCCCCGGTTTGCTCCCTGGATATCTTGCCGTGACATGGAAAAAGTCCCCTGCCGGAAATAAATTCCGACAGGGGACTTTTATGCTTCAAATAATAGCTGAAAAGGCCAAAATACCGATTACCTGCCCAGAGAAGAAACCATTACCTCGGGATGGCAGGCGTTCAGCAGCGCAGCCTGGTCAAAGAGGGCCGCCCGGAAGGAACCGGGGCCGCGGCTGTCTGCCTGGGCGCCGGCGGCGCAGGATTTCCAAAAGGCGGCGGCGGCGACTGCTCCGGAAAAGGAATCGGGCGTCAGGGCGGCAAAGGCCCCCAACAGGCAGGAGAGCATACATCCTGCTCCGGTGATTCTCTCCATATACGCGCTGCCCCCTTGAATGGCAGAGATCCGGTTCCCGTCGGTCACCAGATCGGTCTCCCCGGAGAGAAGGACCACGCAGCCCAACCGCCGGGCCAGGGAGGCGGCCAGCTCTCCCCGTTCCTCGAGGGGGAGGGAAGCGGGGCTGTCCACCCCGTGCTCGCCCCCCTGCTGGGTGAGGAGGGCGGCGACCTCGCTGCTGTTGGCGCGGATCAAGGTAGGCCGCACCTTCCTTAAGAGGGCGGACAGCTTCTCCCTCCGCCAGGCCGATGCCCCCGCTCCCACCGGGTCCAGCACCACCGGCCGGTGAAGCCGGTTGGCGGTCGTGCCGGCGGCGGCACAGGCGGCGAACTTTTCGTCGCTGGGGGTGCCGGTATTGAGGACCACCGCCCGGCTGGCGGCGGCAATCTCCGCCATCTCCGCCGGTTCCTGGGCCATAATGGGGCTTGCCCCCGCCGCCAGCAGGATATTGGCGCAGTCCCCGGCGGTCACCAGGTTGGAAATGCAGTGGATCAGGGGGCGCTGGGCCCGCAGATGGGCAAGAAGCTGTTCCATGTGGTTACTCCTATTTGTTTACTGTTCCAACTGGTGCTGCATGGTGCCCAGCACGCCGCCGTTTTTCATGGTGTAAAGAACCACGCCGGCGATGACCGCCCCACCCATGGTGGACACCAGGAAGGGCACCACATAGGCGGTTACCGGCACCGAGGCAGCGCTCTGCCCCATGAAGAGGATGGCCATGGGCCAGGCGCACAGACCGCCCAGAATGCCGGTCCCGATTACCTCGCCGCAGAGGGTTGCCAGCAGGTTGCCGGTCTTTTTGTACATGAGGCCGCAGCAGAGGGCGCCCACCATGCTGCCGGGAAAGGCCAGCAGGCTGCCCAGACCGGTGAGGTTCCGCAGGAGGCTGGCCAGGAAGGCGGAGGCTACGCCGTAGCCGGGGCCCAGAAAGACGGCGCAGAGGATGTTGACCATGTGCTGCACGGGGCTGCACTTGGACCCCAGAATGGGGAAGGAGAAGAGGCTGCCCACCACCGCCACAGCGGTGAGAAGACCAGCCAGAACCAGTTTTTTCGTCTGCAAAGATTTCATTGTTCGTCGCTCCTTTTTGATCGTAAAAAATGCCACCGCAGGGACAAATCGGCCACAAACAGCGCCCCCTGCGGACGTTTCCCCAAGGAAAGAGAGAATCCCCCCTCTTCTCTAAGGGCCGGTCGAAGCTCACTGGCTTCCTCTCACGCCGGAACACGGCTTCCCATCGCTGTTTGCTCCTGCCGGAACAGGCCCAGGGCGCTCCCCCTTTGCCTGCCATCGCCCGGCAAGTCCGAATTGTCCCGTTGGTGGCCTCCTTTTCTCAAAAAGATAGTGGATCGATCCGGTGGCGAACGGCAAGAAAAAAGGCCCGCCACCGCCGGGCGAGCCTGAACAGATATTCCTTCTGTACAGAGCCCTCCGCCGGCATGATCCGGATCAGGTGACACAGGTCGAAGCAACAACTTCCTCTCAGCCCGCGAAGCGGACTCCCTGTCTGTCGGCTTTTAGTGTAATCCCTCGGCGGCTGGTTGTCAAGGGGGAATTTTCCCTCAGGTTCGGAGGGAGGAAACCCAAGGGGCAACCGCCGGTTGCCGGATAGTTGGTAGACGAGGGGGGATTCTTTTGGTATGCTTGTCCTTGGAGGTGAGCGCCATGCCCATGGGAGAACGGATTCGGGAAGCTCGAAGGAAAAAAGGGCTGTCCCAGGAAGAGGTGGCCCGGGAACTGGGGATCAGCCGCCAGGCGGTGACCAAGTGGGAAGGGGAGCAGAGCGCTCCCAGCGCTGGAAATCTGAAAAAGCTGGCGGCACTGCTGGAGACAACGCCGGGCCGGCTGCTGAACGGGGACACTGGGGAGAAAGCGGCGGCCGCGGAGTATTATGCCCTGTTCCGGGAAGAGGAGGCAAGGCGCGCTGCCCAGCGGCGGGAACAGGGGAAGAAGAACATCCGGATGGCGGCGTGTGTCCTGGGCGGGTATCTGGCGGTGTATCTGCTGGGCCGCCTGCCCGCCCTGGCGGGAGGGGGTCATTCTCTGCTGGGCTGGCTGCTGGAGACGGACTGGCAGCGCCTTCCCTATCTGTACGGCTGGCTGACTGGCCACGGAATCTTCTGGTGGGCGGCGGCCGTGTCGGTCCTTCCCGCCTTATGGGGACGGTGGAAGTTTTCCTGGGTCACGTTTGCGGCCTTCCTTCTGGGGCTGGCGGTGGGAGAGGCGGCGGGAAGCAGCCCGGCGGCCGCCCCGTACGGCCATGGGGAGTATGGATGGGCAATCTGGGGAGGAATCTTCCTCCTTGCCATCGGGATGGGGGCGGCGCTGGAGCGGCTTCCTCCTCCCGATGGCAAGGGCCTTTCCCGGGGGCAGGTCCGGTGGGGAATCTGTTTTTTGTCGGGGATAGGATTGGTGGTAGTACTGGTACGGTGCCTTCTGTAGGGAGGTTCTTCATCGGCGGATGCCGGCGCCCTCCCAGGATGCCCTGCCTTTCCCACGGCGGATTCCCTTCCCCTTGCCGAAAAAGGGGCTTTTTGGTACAATAAAAGGGAATTTGGAAGGGGAGCCTTACACAGGCAGCTATCCACGAAGGAGAGGACAAGTATGACCATTGGGAGACGGATCGTAGCGCTGATGATGGCGGCAATGCTGGCTGCCGGAGCAATCACGGGCTGCGGCAGGGAAGCGGCCTCCTCGCAGGCCGCGGAGGAGAACGCCTCCTCCCTTTCGCAGCAGCAAGGCCAGGAGCCGGCGGAGGAGGACGGTCCCCTTGTCCTCACCGACCAAGCCGGACGAACGGTCACCCTGGAGGAGCCTGCCCAGCGGATTGTTTCCGCCTATTATCTTTCCTCCTCGTTGCTGATCGCCCTCGGCGCGGAGGACCGGGTGGTCGGCATCGAGATGAAGGCCGACACCCGGGAAATCTACAAGCGGGCGGCTCCCCAGTTTCTGGAGCTGCCGGCGGTGGGGAGCGGCAAGGGGATCAATGTGGAAGAGACCGCCGCCCTGGAGCCGGATCTGGTAATCCTGCCCATCAAGCTGCAGGAAAGCGCCCAGCAGTTTGACGCGCTGGGGATTCCCTGCCTGGTCATCGATCCCGAGACGCTGGACGGGTTCCTGGAGACCATCCGGCTGGTGGGAGAGGCCACCGGAACCTCCCAGCGGGCGGCCGATCTCGCCGCCTACCACCAGCAGGTGATGGAGGACGTAGGCGCCCGCACCGCCGCCTGCGACACCCGGCCCACCGTCTACATCGGCGGCAGCGACTTCCTTTCCACCGCCGGCAGCGGTATGTACCAGGACGAGCTGATCGCGATCGCCGGCGGGACCAACGTGGCGGGGGAGCTGGAGGGCGCCCAGTGGACCGACATCTCCGCCGAGCAGCTGATCGCCTGGAATCCCGAGAGGATCTACATGGTCTCCTATGCCGGGTACAGCCGGGAAGAGATCCTGGCGGACAGCCGGTTTGCCTCCCTGCAGGGGATGGCCAACGACGGCCTCTATTTTCAGGTGTTTCCCAGCGGGATCGAGCCGTGGGATTATCCCACCCCCTCCAGCGCCCTGGGCATTTTGTGGCTGGCGGCCCATCTCCATCCCGACGTGGTGTCGGCGGAGGAATATGCCCAGGCGGCCGTTGATTTTTATAAAGAGTACTATGGCATCGAGGTGTCCACCGCGGACCTGATGCTGGACGGTATGGTGATGGAATAGAAAGGAAGCGGCAATGAACAAGCGACTGCTGATTGCTGCCGTTTTATGGATAGGGATGGGGGCGGTTTCGGTCTGTGTGGGACGGTATGCCCTCACCCCCGGGGAGATCTGGGCCATTTTGTGGGGAGACGGCCCCAGCGATACCGCCCGGGCGCTCTTTTGGAACATCCGGCTGCCACGGGTGTTGTTTGCGGCGGTGGGCGGCGGCGGGCTCGCCCTGGCGGGACTGGTCTTCCAGACGGTTTTTTCCAATCCCCTGGCCTCGCCGGACGTGCTGGGTGTCAGCAGCGGCTGCTCGGTGGGGGCGGTATTTGCCATGGTGTTCCTCCCTGGAGCGGGGGCGGTTGCCCGGCAGGGGCTTGCCTTTTTGGCGGGGATCGCCACCGTTGCCTGCGCCTTGTGGCTGGCGCGGTTTGTCCAGGGAAGCCGGGTTCTGGGGATGGTGCTGGCGGGCATCGTTGTGGGAAGCGCCGCCTCCGCCGTGTTGATGATCCTGAAATATCTGGCCGACCCCCAGCAGCAGCTCCCCGTCATCGAATACTGGCTGATGGGCGGATTCCAGGACGTAGCGGGGAGCGATCTGCCGCCCCTTTTTCTGTGGACGGCAGTCCCCGCCCTTGTGCTGTATCTGCTGCGGTTCTCCCTCAAGGTGCTTTCTTTGGGGGACGAGGCGGCCGGCGCCCTTGGGCTGCGGCCCCAGGGGGTGCGCCTTTTGGCGGTTGCCTGCGCCACCCTGCTGGTGGCGGCGGTGGTGAGCGTGGCGGGGACGGTCAGCTGGATCGGCCTGATCGCGCCCCATCTGGTGCAGCAGGCAGGGGGAAGGGATATCACCCGGGAGATGGGCACGGTCTTTTTTGCCGGGGGGATTTTGCTGCTGGCGGCCGATCTTTGTGCTCGCTCCCTCACCAGCGCCGAGATCCCGGTAAGCATCTTTACCTCCCTCTTGGGAGCGGCGGTGCTGGCCTGGCTGCTGGCCAAGGGCTGGCGCCGAGGCCGGGAGGAGGCGCCGCTATGAGCTTGGAAGGAAGAGGGCTGTCCGCCGTGCTGGCGGGGCACCGGCTATGGAGCCAGGCATCGCTGGCGCTGAGACCGGGGGAGCTTTGTTTCCTGCTGGGGCTCAATGGCGCGGGAAAAACCACGCTGCTGAAGGTGCTGGCGGGTCTGCTCCCCCCGCAGGAGGGAACCGTCCTCCTGGACGGCAAGGATCTGGCAGGTTTCACTTCCCGGCAGCGCGCCCGGGAGGTGTCCTATCTGTCCCAGCTGCCGCCCCGGTGGGAGATGACGGTGGAGGAATACGCCCTGCTGGGGGCGGCCCCCCACCTTCGGTGGGGACAGGTGCCGGGACGGGCCTTTCAGCAGCGGGCGCGGGAGGTTTTGCGGATGCTGGATCTGGAAGAGGTGGCCCGGCGCCCCATCGACCGATTGAGCGGCGGGGAACGGCAGCGGGCCGCCCTGGCCCAGTGCCTGGTGACGGATGGAACCTATCTGTTATTGGACGAGCCTACTGCCAGCCTGGACGTGCGCCGTCAGCATGAATTTTTGCAGCTGCTGGCGGTGCTGGTTAAGAAAGGGAAAAAGGGGGCGCTGGTGAGCGTCCACGACCCCAACCTGGCGCTCGGCTATGGAGGCCGGGTGGGGGTTCTCAGCGGGGAACGGCTCCTTTTGCTGGAGCGCCGCCCCGGCTGGGAACGGGAGCTGGAGGGCCTGCTCCGCCCCGATTATGGCAGCGCTCTCTGCTGGTCGGAGCAGGGGTACTTTTATTGGAAAACCGAGGGGAGAGAATAACGTGTTTACGGCACAAAACTATGTCCGGGTGCAGTCGCTGGAGGAAGCCTGGAGCCTGAACCAGAAAAAAAGCAACCGAATCCTGGGGGGAGGCTGCTGGCTTCGCCTGGGACGGCAGCGGATTGGGACCCTCATTGACCTGTCCGATCTGGGGCTGGGGACCATCCGGCGGGAGGGGGATACCCTTCTGCTGGGGGCTATGGTAACCCTCCGCCAGCTGGAGACCAGCGCCCTGCTGCAGGAATGCTACGGCAGCTTTTTCCCCCGCATGGTGGAGAGCATCGTGGGGGTGCAGTTTCGCAACTGCGCGACACTGGGCGGGAGCGTCGCCGGCCGCTTCGGCTTTTCCGACCTGCTGACAGGTCTGCTGGCGGTGGACAGCCAGGTTTGCCTGGTGAAGGGGGGCGTGATGCCCCTGGCCCGGTACCTGTCCCTCCCCCCTAGCCGGGACGTGGTGGCGGAGATCCGCCTGCCCGCGTCGGGATGGAAGGCGTCCTACCAAAGCTTCCGCAACACCCACACCGACCTTCCGGTCCTTACCTGCGCCGTAGCCAGAAAAGACGGGGAGGCTGCCTTCCAGGTGTCGGTGGGAGCCAGACCGGCCAGGGCCGTTCTGTTGACCGACGTGACGAGGGAGACGCTGGCCTGCCGGCTGGATCAGCTGTCCTATGGCAGCAACATGCGGGCAGGGGAAGCCTACCGGAGGCATTTGGCGCCGGTGCTGGCGGCACGGGCCATTGAGGAACTGGAGGTGAAACAGGGATGACCATTACGGTGACCCTTAATGGGCAAAAGAGGACCAGCGAGGTGGCCCCCGATCTGACCCTGTATGAATATCTGCGCCGGGAAGGATGCTTCTCGGTAAAATGCGGCTGTGAAACCAGCAACTGCGGCCTGTGCACCGTTCATCTGGACGGGAAGCCGGTTCTTTCCTGCAGCGTGCTGGCGGTCCGGGCCGACGGCCGCCAGGTGACGACCCTGGAGGGCCTTCGCCCCCAGGCGGAAGAGCTGGGCGGGTACCTGGCCGACGAAGGGGCGGAACAGTGCGGCTTCTGCAGCCCGGGTTTCTTGATGAACGTGTTGGCCATGGAGCAGGAGCTGGCGGACCCCACCGAGAAGGAGATTCAGCGCTATCTGGCCGGCAACTTGTGCCGCTGCAGCGGGTACCAAGGGCAGCTGCGGGCGGTGCGCCGGTATCTGGCTGCCCGGAAGGAGGGGAGACAATGAGCCGTTATGTAACCGCCCCAGTGCGGAAAAAGGACGCCATGAGCCTGGTAACGGGAATGCCCGTTTACACCGGGGACCTGGTGCCGGCTGGGGCGCTGCGGGTCAAGCTCCTGCGCAGTCCCCACGCCCGGGCCCTGGTGGAGGCGGTGGATACCGCCGCCGCCTGCCGTGTGCCCGGCGTGGTGGCCGTCTATACCTGGAAGGATGTCCCCACGACCCGCTTCACCACCGCGGGACAGACCTATCCGGAAGCCAGTCCCTACGACCGGCTGATTCTGGACCGGATCATCCGCTGCGTGGGCGACCCGGTGGCCATCGTGGCAGCGGAGACCGACCAGGCGGCGGAGAAGGCCCTCCGGTTGATCCGGGTTACCTATCAAGTACAGGAGCCGCTGCTGGATTTTACCAAGGCCAAGGACAATCCCATCCTGGTTCACCCGGAAGAGAATTTCCGGTCCCTGTGCGACGTGGGGGCCGATGCAAAACGGAACCTGTGCAGCGTCGATCTGTTTTCCATGGGCGAGGTGGAGGAGGAACTGGCCGCCTGCGACGTGGTGGTGGAGCGGACCTACCACACCAAGGCCAACAGCCAGGCCATGATGGAGACCTTCCGCACCTATGCCTATCTGGACGAGTACAACCGGCTGACGGTGGTCAGCTCCACCCAGGTGCCCTTCCATGTTCGCCGGATCCTGGCCACCGCCCTGGAGATGAAAAAATCCCAGATCCGTGTCATCAAGCCACGCATCGGCGGTGGATTCGGCGCAAAACAGAGCGCCGTCAGCGAGGTGTTTCCCGCCTTTGTCACCAAGATGACCGGCCGTCCTGCCTACCTGGCCTATACACGGAAGGAAAGCATGACCAACGGTTCCCCCCGCCACCAGATGGAGGTAACGGTGCGGATAGGCGCCACCCGGGAGGGGGAAATCCGGGCCATCGATCTGCACGCCTTGTCCAATGCCGGCGCCTATGGGGACCACGGTCCCACTACCATTGGGCTCACCGGCCATAAATCCCTCTCCCTGTATGGCAGGTGGAAGGCCGCCCGGTTCTCCAGCGAGGTGGTCTACACCAATACCATGGGCGGCGGCGCCTATCGGGGATACGGAGCAACCCAGGGCATCTTTGCGGTGGAATGCGCCGTCAGCGAGCTGGCCGCCCGACTGGGGATGGACCCCACGGTGTTGCGGGAGAAGAACATGGTCCGCGAGGGGCAGCAGATGCCCACCTATTACGATGAGCCCTGCTCCAGCTGCACCCTGGACCGGTGCATGGAGAAGGCAAAAGAGATGATCCGCTGGGACGACAAGTACCCCCGCCGCTTCCTGCCCAACGGCCATATCCGCAGCGTGGGGGTGGCCATGGCCATGCAGGGAAGCGGAATTTCCGGGGTGGACATTGCCAGCGTGGAGATCCGCCTCAACGACGACGGATTCTACACGCTGCTGGTGGGCTGTACCGACATGGGGACCGGCTGCGACACCATCCTGGCCCAGATGGCGGCGGACTGTTTGGACTGCTCCATGGAGGAGATTGCCGTCCGAGGGGTGGATACCGATCAATCCCCCTACGATACCGGCTCTTATGCGTCTTCCACCACCTACGTCACCGGGATGGCAGTGGTGAAGACCTGCCGTGTCCTGCGGGAGAAAATTTTGGAGCAGGGGGCGTCCATGCTGGGGGTGGAGAAGGCCAGGGCCGAGTTTGACGGCAAGCGGGTCTTCGTCCCCGGCGGGCCGGAAGTGTCCCTCTCCCAGATCGGCTATGCCAGCTACGAGGGGCACGGCCGGTGCCTGTCGGCCAGCGAGTCCCATTCTTCGCCGGTGTCGCCGCCGCCTTTTATGGTGGGGGCGGTGGAAATCGATCTGGACCCCCTCACCGGCCAGGTGGAGGTGGTGGACTATGCCGCCGCGGTGGACTGCGGGACGGTCATCAACACCAATTTGGCCCGGGTACAGACCGAGGGGGGGATCGTGCAGGGGATCGGCATGGCCCTCTTTGAGGATGTGCAGTACTCCCCCCAGGGGCGGATGCTCAACGATTCCTTCCTCCAGTACAAGATTCCCACCCGCCTGGAAGCGGGCAACATCCAGGTGGCCTTTGTCAGCAGCTATGAAGCCACCGGACCCTTTGGGGCCAAATCCATCGGGGAGCTGGTGATCAACACCCCGGCCCCCGCCATCGTGGATGCCATCTACAACGCCACCGGCCATTGGTTTTCCACCCTGCCGGTCCGGGCGGAAACAATCGCCATGACCCTGGCGGAAGACAAATGACCCGCCTTATCCTGCTGGCGGCGGGGGCTTCCCGCCGCTTCGGGGAGCAAAAGCTGTTGGCGTCTTTCGAAGGGAAACCCCTGTGGCGGTATGCCTTCGAAGCAGCCGCCCAGGCGGCGGTTCCGGTGACGGTGGTCACCTGCCGGGGGCTGCTGGAAGGGGAGGGGGCGGCCTTTTCCTTCCAGACGGTCCTGGTGCCGGAGGGGCAGGGGATGGGCGCCTCGGTGGCGGCGGGAGCCGGTTCGGCTCTCCCTGGGGAGAATCTGTGCTTCTTCGTCTGCGACCAGCCCCATCTGCCTGGCTGGGGCCTGCGGAAGTTCATTCAGGAGTTCGAGGCCAGCGGCCGGCCCCTGGGCCGCGCCTGCGCCGCCGGCAGGTATGGAAGCCCCACCATTTTTTCGGCGGCGTTCCGCGCGGCGTTGATGGCCTTCAAAGGGGAAGAGGGAGGCCGGTCCCTCTTTGCAGGGCGGGAAGGGGAGACCTGGTGCCAGGAGGTTCCTTCCCTCTGGCTTCGGGATTACGATGTCCCCTGGTGAAGGAAGGGGACAGACCGTTCCATTCCACAAAAGCGAAGGGCGGACCCTTGGTCAAAGGGTCCGCCCTGTTGTCTGGACATTGCCGGTCAGCTGTACCGGCGGCCCTCCCCATCGGCAGCCAGGAGGGCCTGGTAAACGGCCTGGGGGGATACGGGGAAGGGCATGTTGTGGATGGGCGAGCCGGCGGAGCAAGCCTCCTCTGCCGCCTTCCGGAGCCCGGTTTCCCCACAGGGGGAGATCCCCAGCTGTTCCAGGGAACGGGGAAGGCCCACCTGTGCCAGGAAGGAAAAAACCTCCTCCCGCTCGGCCGCAGGCCCATCCTCCAAAAACAGCTGCACAACGGTGGAAAAGGCGACAATCTCCCCGTGGGAACAGCGGGACCGGCACTCCTCCAGGGTGATAAGGCCGTTGTGGATGGCGTGGGCGGCGGCGAGGCCCCCGCTTTCAAAGCCAATGCCGGAGAGAAGGGTGTTGGCTTCCACGATCCGTTCCACTGCCGGGGACAGAACGCCCCGCTCCAGGTCCCTCTTGGCGGCGGCGCCGTCCGACTGGAGAACCTGCCAGCACCGATGGGCCAGCGCCAGGGCCGCGGCCGAGACCGGCTTGGTACAGGCGGCGGCACGGGCCTCAAACCAGGTGGAGAGGGCGTCCCCCATGCCGGAGACGGTGAGGCGGACCGGGCTTGCCGCGATGACCGCCGTGTCCATCACCACCAACTGGGGGTTGGAAGAGAGGGCAAGGTACCGGTCCAGAAGCCCTTCGTCGGTGTACAGAACCGAGAGCGCCGTGCAGGGGGCGTCGGTGGAGGCGGCGGTGGGGCAGACAGCCACCAGGAGCCGGGCAAGGTGGGCGGCGGCTTTGGCGGCGTCCAGAATCTTGCCGCCGCCGATGCCGATGACCAGGTTGCAGCGATGCTCTTCCAGCTTCCGCTGCAGGCGGTGTATCTGGGCCAGGGACGGCTCCCCCTGGAACTGGTCCATAACGGCAGCGGTTCCCTCCTTGGCGAAGCTTGCTTCCACCGAGGCTCCCATCCGCCGGTAGCCCCCGGGGCTGATGAGGACCAGCGCCCTGTCCCCCAGAGGGGCGGTGTGCTCCGCCAGCTGGGACAGAAGCCCCGGTCCCTGCAGGTATCGGCCGGGGGCGGAGAACTGAATGGACATGGAAATTCCTCCTCTTCCTCTGCGCGGTTAGTCCAGGGGCTTGTCCTTCACCATCTGGACATAGTCCAGCACCTCGAACCCCAGCCGCTGGTACAGGGACTGGGCCCGGGGATTGGCGGCGGTCACCTCCAGACGGAGACGGGCCATCTCCCCATAGGTGTCAAACACCCACTGGAAGTACTGGTGCCCCAGGCCCCGCCCCCGGAACTCTTCCTTGAAGTAGAGCTCCTCCAGGAGGGCCACCCGGCCGCCCACCTCGCAGGAGTAGGTAAAGGAGATCATGGCGTAGCCGGCAATCTGCCCATCCTCCTCCAGCACCAGGCCTTCCATCATCGGTTCTCCCTCCACCGCCGCCTGGAACGCCCGCTCGTGAACCGCCACAGGGAGCGCATGGCTGACGGCAGGGCTGTGGTAAAAGTCCTTCATCATGGCGATGCACGGATCGTGATCGGCCGGGGTCATTCTGCGAATCTTCATCTGGTTGATCCTCCATTTTTTCAATTAGCCGGAAAACAATCGCTTTCCTCCCTTATCATATCCAAAAGGGTCCCCCTTGGCAAGGGGGCCCGGTGTTATCGGGAAATTGACAACAGCCGGGCGGAGGAGTATACTATCCCTTGAAGAGAATACAGGGGTGCAGTATGCTGAGAGAAGCGGTCGCTTCAACCCTTTAACCTGATCCAGGTAATGCTGGCGGAGGGAGAGAGATAGGGATCCGAATACTGCGCGCCGTCCTGGGGAGTGTCTCCGGGCGGCGCGTTTCCTGTATTCCAGAACAAGGAAAACCGGTTTATGGAAGAAAGGAAGGACGTTCTATGTCATCTGTCAGGAAATTGCGGACCCTCACCGAATGCGCGCTGCTGGTGGCCATGGCGGTAGTGCTCAATTTTATCAAGTTTGCCCCTTGGCCCAACGGCGGCTCCATCACCCTGGGCGCCATGGTGCCCCTTGTGTATCTGTCCCTGCGCCATGGGTACAAATGGGGGCTGCTCTCCTCCTTTGTCTACAGCATTCTCCAGATGGCGCTGGACAGGGTCATTGTCCCGGCCGGAGAGAGCATCGGCCAATACCTGATGGTCGCCCTGCTGGACTATGTGATTGCCTACACGGTCCTGGGGCTGGCCAGCGTGTTTGCCCGTCCCTTTTCCAAGGAGACCACCGGCGCGGTTGTGGGAGCGGCTGCGGCCACCTGCCTGCGGTACGGATGCCACATCCTGTCCGGTATCCTCATCTGGGGGGCCTATGCCCCGGAAGGGATGCCGGTGTGGCTCTATTCGGTCGTCTATAACGGCAGCTACATGATTCCCGAGATCATCATCACCGCGGTTCTCACCGGGCTGCTGGTGAAATTTGTTCCGGCCAAGGGAAAAATTGCCTAGTAGAACTCCCCCGTTTTCTGCGCATTTTGGGAAATGTGGATAAAATTTTTAGACAAAAGCGGGGGGGTGTACGGATATTGAAATTGCTGTCCGGATGGTATATACTGTTCCCCGGTCCCGCCATGTAACGGCAGAACCGACTATCCATCCTGGAGGAATTGCCCATGAACACAGAAGCATTGCCAAAACTGAAAACCAACCTGGATACCGATTTTCTCAAGCTGGTTGCCATCCTTTCCATGGTGGTGGACCATACGGGATCGGTGTTCTTTCCCCAGTATCCGGTTTTCCGATGGATTGGACGGATGGCGTTCCCCATCTTCGCCTATTGCCTGACGGTGGGGATGCTGTATACCCATGACATCAAGAAGTACCTGGGCCGCCTGGGGGTGTTTGCGCTGGTATCCCAGCCCTTTTGGATCCTGGCCTTCAACAGCGACGACATTTTGGGGAACCTGTTCAACCTGAACATCTTCTTTACCCTGCTGGTGAGCCTGTGGACGGTGTGGGGCTTTTCCCAGAGGAAATGGTGGATCTTTGTAGCGGGCCTGGTGATTACCGCCGCCGTCAACCTGGATTATTCCTACACCGGCATCATCCTGATGCTGATCTTCTATCTGTGCCGGCAGCGGCCGGCGCTGGGGGCAGCGCTGTACACCGCCAGCTATCTAACCGCCCTGTGGGGCGGGTATCTGGAGGATCCCCTGGCCCTGGTGGTGGGGGGACACCCCATCGGGTTTGAGATCTTTGCCCTGCTCAGCCTGCCCCTCATCTTCCTGTGTACTCATACAGGGGTCAAGATCAACAAGTGGTTCTTCTACTGGTTCTATCCGGCCCATCTGCTGGTTCTGTTCCTGCTCCAGCTGGTGGTACCCGTCGTGGGATAAGAGAGTTTATCCGCCAAGAGGCCGGCCATCTGTTCGATGGCCGGCCTCTTGGCGTCTGTAGCCTACAGACGCCGCAGCTGCTCCAGGATGGACTCCACCCGATGGCGCGGCAGCCATCCGGCCCCCAGGGCAATCGCCCGCTCCAGGCTCATCTCCCGGCCCATGGCGATCATAGGATGATGGGCCAGGATGGGCAGCTCCCGCAGCAGCAGCCGCCGGGCGGCAGGATGGTCCAGCAGCTCCCCCATGGTAATTTGGTTCTCCCGCAGATTCACAGCCATCACTCCTTTCCCTGATGATAGTGTATGGGAAAGAGGGGAAAAGGGTGTCTCCTGGGAAAAGAAAGGGGAGGACAGGGGCGCTGGGCGGTGCAGAGGGTTACCTGCCGGAAAAGCAACTAAAATGGGACGGCAAAGTTGGTCGACATTTTGGGAAGAGTGATTGCAAGGACTGGCAGATTCGGGTATAATATCCTTAAACGCGATTTTTTCACCTTTGGTGTACCAACGACATGACGATGGAGGCGGAACATGAATACTCGGTTTTCTGTGGCATTGTCCCGAATTGTAAATGAATTCAAGCTGGAGGTCATCTATTCCCCGGTTCCCCCCGAGCAGCTGAAGATCAGCACCGAGGCGGTCAACCGGCCCGGCCTGCAGCTGGGAGGGTTCTATGGCTACTACGATGTGGACCGCATCCAGATCATCGGCAAGGCGGAGTGTGCCTATATGGAGCAGATGGCCCCGGAGGAGCGGGCCGCCCGCATCGATGAATTCATGCAGCACAATCCGCCGGTGATCATCTTCTGCAACGAGACGGTACCGCCGGAGGAATTTGTGGAGGCGGCCCGGAAATATAAGATTGCGGTTCTTTCCACCCATGAGCAGACCTCCAGCTTTACCTCGGCCCTCATTGCTCTGCTCAATGTGGAGCTGGCCCCCCGCATCACCCGTCACGGCGTGCTGGTGGAGGTGTACGGCGAGGGTATCCTGCTGCTGGGGGACAGCGGCGTGGGAAAGAGCGAGACGGCCATCGAGCTGGTCAAGCGCGGCCACCGCCTGATTGCCGACGATGCGGTGGAGATCCGCCGGGTCTCCAGCAAGACGCTGGTGGGCTCTTCCCCGGAGAATATCCGCCACTTCCTGGAGCTGCGGGGCGTGGGAATCATCAATGTGCGCCGGCTGTTTGGTATGGGCGCCGTCAAGATGACCGAGAAGATCGACGTGGTGGTCCAGCTGGAGCCCTGGGATCAGAAGAAGGTTTACGACCGAATGGGTGTAGACAGCGAAACCACCGATATTCTAGGTTTGAACGTTCCCCTGCTCACCATCCCCGTGAAGCCCGGGCGGAATCTGGCCATCATCATCGAGGTGGCCGCCATGAACAACCGCCAGAAGAAGATGGGCTACAACGCTGCCGCCGAGCTGTTGGAGCGCCTGGGGATGGGGGACGACATTCCCCCGGAGATAAACACAGACTGGAACCAATTCTAAAGGAACGAGGAAGGGCGGGCTGTTCCGTCCTTCTTTCCATGTAGTACCGACTTATAAAGGAGCTGCTTTCGCCATGAAGATTTGTGCCGATACCCACACCCACACCATCGCCTGCCAGCATGCCTACAGCACCCTTCTGGAGAATGTGGCCTGGGCAAAGAAAATCGGCCTACGGGCCATTGCCAATACGGAACACGCCCCCTCCATCTCGGGAGCACCCTTCATCTGGTATATCACCAACCAGAAGATTATCCCCGAGGTGATCGACGGCGTCATCGTCCTCAAAGGGGTGGAGGCCAATGTACTGGATTGGGAGGGGCATCTGGATGTGAGCGACGAGCGCCTGGCCAAGCTGGACTGGGTGATCGCCTCCTGCCATGTGGACTGCCTGACCCCGGGCACCGTGGAGGAACACACCCGCGCCTATCTCAAGCTGGCGGAAAACCCCCATGTGGATGTCATCGGCCACTGCGGCGACGAGCGGTTCCGTTTTGATTACGAGCGGGTGATTCCGGTGTTCGGCCGGGAGGGAAAGATTGTGGAGATCAACAACCACTCCTTTGCCATCCGCCCCGGGTCCGCCGAGAACTGCCGGGAGATTGCCCTCCTGTGCAAAAAGCACGGGGTGCGGGTGGTGGTCAACACCGACGCGCATTTTGCCATGGAAATCGGCCAGGTGCCCCAGGCCTTGGCGATGCTGGAGAGCATCGATTTTCCCGAGGAGCTGGTGGTCAATGCCGATTTTGACCGGTTTCTTGCCCTCGCCAGGGAGAAATCCGGGCGAAGATTCATAGACTAGGGTCAAGAAGGAAAAACGCGTAATCCGCGCCCAAGGAGGATCCCAATGAGTAAACGGTTAACGGTTCTGGAGGAATACTGCCAGAGAATCGGCTGTCCCTACACCTGGGGGGAACCAATGGCCAGCCATACCACCTTCAAAATTGGCGGCGCCGCAGACCTGTTTGTGCAGCCAACCAGCGAGTTCCAGATCATGCTCCTGCTGGGGGCAGCGGCAAAGGAGAGAACTCCGGTTACTGTGGTGGGCCGGGGTTCCAATCTTCTGGTTGCGGACGAAGGGATTCGAGGGATGGTCCTCTGTTTGGGGGAGGGCTTTGGGAAAATTCGTCTGGAGGATGGAGGCCGGTTGGTCTGCCAGGCGGGGGCGTCGCTGGCGTCGGTCTGCAAGGCAGCCATGGAGCACAGCCTTACAGGCTTGGAATTTGCCTGGGGGATTCCCGGCACCATTGGCGGAGCGGTGGTGATGAATGCCGGCGCCTACGGCGGGGAGATGAAGGACGTGGTAACCCGGGTCTGCCATCTGACCATGGAGGGCACGGCGGGAGAACTGGCCGGCCCCAAGCTGGACTTTGCCTACCGCCACAGCGCCTACAGCGACCAGACGGCCTGCGTAACCCAGGTGACGGTTCAGCTACAGCCGGGGGACCGGGAGGAGATCCGGGCCAGAATGAAGGAGATCGGCGCCCGCCGCACCGACAAGCAGCCCCTGGAGTGGCCCAGCGCCGGCAGTACCTTCAAGCGGCCTGCCCAGGGATACGCCTCGGCGCTGATCGACCAGTGTGGATTGAAGGGTCTGCGGGTAGGGGGGGCCCAGGTAAGCGAGAAGCATGCCGGTTTTATCATCAATACCGGCGGCGCCACCTGTGCGGATGTGGTGGAGCTGATGACCCAGGTGCGGGAGGAAGTGTTCCGGCAGAAGCAGGTGCTCCTGGAGCCGGAGGTAAAGGTCCTGCGGTAGGTAGGAAGGATCGGGACAGCAGGGGAGAAGAGACAGAAGGAGGAATCGCGGTGGAATTGATCCTGGTGACGGGAATGTCGGGAGCGGGAAAATCGGTGGCCATCAACGCCTTGGAGGATGTGGGGTTCTTTTGTGTAGACAACATCCCCGCCAGTCTTGCCGCCAAGTTTGTGGAGCTGTGCACCGGCGCCGATTCCACCTTCTCCCGGGTGGCCATCGTGGTGGACATCCGCAGCCGGGAGCACCATCAGGAGCTGTGCAGCTGCTTCCGGGAGCTGCAGCAGAAGGAAACGCCCTACCAGCTTCTGTTTCTGGATTGCGACGACTCCACCATCCATCACCGGTATAAAGAAACCCGCCGCAAGCATCCCCTGGTCAAGGAGGGGGTCTCCATGGAGGAGGCCCTCCAAACGGAGCGCCAGTATCTCCAGGAGGCCAGGCTTCAGGCCGATTATGTCATCGACACCAGCCTTCTCACTGCCTCCCAGCTGCGGGACCGGATCTTTACGGTTTTCTCGGGCCAAAGCTCCACCATGATGGTGAGCTGCCTGTCCTTCGGATTCAAGCACGGCCTCCCGCCGGAAGCGGACCTGGTCTTTGACCTGCGCAGCCTGCCCAACCCCTTTTACCAGCCGGAGCTCCGGGACAAGACCGGCCTGGACCAGCCGGTGGCGGACTATGTCCTCGCCTTCCCCCAGGCCCAGGAGCTGTTGAAAAAGCTGCGGGAGCTGTGCGATTTCCTGCTGGACATGGCCCAGCAGGAGGGAAGAAGCCAGTACACCATCGCGGTGGGCTGCACGGGCGGGCATCACCGGTCGGTGGTATTTGCCCATCAGCTCGGGGAATGGTTCCGCCAGGCGGGGCGGCGGGTGGTGGTAAACCATCGGGATATTTCACGGTAGGAGGGAGACGGCACCCATGTCCTTTGCCTGGCAATACAAAGACGCCATTATGGACAACAAGGTCCTATGGACCAAGCACAAGCAGGCCTTCGCCTATGGGATGCTTCTGCTGGGGCGGCGGTTCGATGGAGAACGGATGGAGATGGTGACGGAACACCAAGGGGCCGCCCGCCTCTATGCCGACCTGGTTTCCAGCCTGGCCGGCCTTCGGGGAAGCATCACCATCACCAGCCGGACCCGGGGCGGACGGGAAACTTTTACTGTAAAGGTTGATACCGTTACAGATAGAAAGCGGGTGCTGGAGCGGTTTGGACAGGAGGGAGACCGGCTCAACCGGGAGAACCTTCCCGGGGAGGAGGATCTGCGCGCCTTTGTGGCGGGGGCATTTCTCTCCTGCGGCAACCTGAACGATCCGCAAAAAAGCTACCGCCTGGAGTTTGTCATCCCCCGGGAAGGCTTGCTGGGGGATTTCGGCCAGCTGCTGCAGGAGCTGGGCTTTTCCCCGCGGCTCACCATCCGGCGGGGAGTCCCCACCGTCTATTTCCGGGACAGCGAGGAGGTGGCCGATCTGATGACCCTCACCGGGGCAGGCCGGCTTTCCTTGGAGCTGGTGGAGGTGAAGATCCTCAAGGAGATGCGCAACCGGACCAACCGGGTCACCAACTGTGACTTTGCCAATCTGGACAAGACCATCAATGCCGCCGCCGCCCAGGTGGAGCAGATCCGCCTGATCTACGACCGGCTGGGGGAGGAGGCCCTTCCCGAGGAGCTGCGGGCGCTGGCCGCGCTGCGGCTGGAGAATCCGGAGGCTTCCCTGCGGGATTTGGGGGAGATGATGGACCCGCCCCTTTCCCGGTCGGGGGTCAACCACCGGCTGAAGCGGATCGAGGCCATTGCCCGGGGAATTGCCCAGGGAGAAGAAATCGAATGACAGGAGGCCGGCGCCGATGACCGATTTTGCCCATCTTCATCTTCACACCGAATACAGCCTGCTGGACGGGGCCTGCCGCATCAAGGAACTGATTGCCCGGGTAAAGGAGCTTGGCCAGACCGCTGTTGCCATCACCGACCATGGGGTGATGTACGGGGTGATCGATTTTTACAAGGAGGCCAAAAAGCAGGGGATCAAGCCCATCATCGGGTGCGAGGTATATGTGGCGCCCCGTTCCCGGTTCGACAAAGTATACGGCCTGGACAACTCCCCTGCCCATCTGGTGCTCCTGTGCAAAAACGAAACCGGGTACCGGAACTTAATTTATATGGTGTCCCGGGGATATACCGAGGGGTTCTATTCCAAGCCGCGGATCGATCACGATCTTCTGCGGGACCATGCCGAGGGGCTGATCTGCCTGTCCGCCTGCCTGGCGGGGGAGATTCCCCGGGCCCTTTCCGCCGGGGACGAGAAAGCGGCGCTGGAGATCGGAACCTTTTATCGGGATCTCTTCGGCAAGGAGAACTACTACATCGAGATCCAGGACCACGGGATCCCGGAACAGAAGCGGATCCTGCCCGGCCTGATCCGGTTGGCCCAGCAGCTGGACGTGGGGCTGGTGGCCACCAACGACGCCCATTACCTCACCCGGGAAGACAGCCGGGTGCAGCACCTGCTGGTCTGCATCGCCACCAACCATACGGTCGACGAGGAGATGGAGCTGGAGTTCCCCACCCAGGAGTTCTACATCAAGTCGGGAGACGAGATGGAGAAGGTCTTTCCCAATCTGCCCCAGGCGCTGGCCAATACCGGCAAAATTGCCGATGCCTGCAATCTGGAGTTTGAATTTGGAAAGACCAAGCTGCCCTTCTACCAGGCTCCGGACGGCCGGTCCAACCAGGAATACTTTGAGGATCTGTGCTGGAGCGGCCTGCGCCGCCGCTACGGGGAGAACCCCGATCCATCGATCCGGGAACGGCTGGACTATGAGCTGGGGGTCATCACCCGGATGGGGTATGTGGATTATTACCTCATCGTTTACGATTTCATCAACTATGCCCGTTCCGTGGGGATTCCCGTGGGGCCGGGCCGCGGCTCCGGCGCCGGCAGCCTGGCGGCCTATTGCGTCGGCATTACCAACATCGACCCCATCCGGTACAACCTCCTCTTCGAGCGGTTCCTCAACCCGGAACGGGTCAGCATGCCGGACTTTGACATTGACTTCTGCTACGAACGGCGGCCGGAGGTCATCGACTATGTGGTTCGGAAGTACGGCGCCGACCATGTGGCCCAGATCATCACCTTCGGCACCATGGCCGCCCGGGGCGCCATCCGGGACGTGGGCCGGGCCATGGGGATGAGTTACCAGGAGACCGACCGGGTTGCCAAGCTGATCCCCATGGAGCTGCACATGACCATCGACAAGGCGGTAAAGAGCTCCAGCGAGCTGCGGGAACTGATGGAGTCGGACCCGCAGGTACGGGACCTGGTGGAAACCGCCCGGCGGGTGGAAGGGATGCCCCGTCATGCCTCCACCCATGCAGCCGGCGTGGTGATTACCCGCGACCCGGTGGATACCTATGTCCCCGTCCAGAAGAACGACGAGGCGGTGGTTACCCAGTTCCCCATGACGACCCTGGAGGAGCTGGGGCTGCTGAAGATGGATTTCCTGGGCCTGCGGAACCTGACCGTCATTGCCGACGCGGAAACGATGATCCGCCGGTACGAGCCGGATTTTTCCATTGAAAAGATCGACGACGAGGACCAGGAGGTCTTTGCCATGCTCTCCAAGGGGCAGGCGGACGGGGTGTTCCAGTTTGAATCGGGGGGGATGCGCAATGTATTGATGCAGCTGGGTCCCCGGTCGGTGGAAGATCTGATCGCCGTGATCTCCCTTTACCGCCCCGGCCCCATGGAGTCGATCCCTCGGTACATTGCCAACCGCCACAACCCGGAGAAGATCACCTACCGCCACCCCCTCCTTCAGCCGATTTTGGAGGTAACCAACGGCTGCATCGTCTACCAGGAGCAGGTGATGCAGATCTGCCGCCAGCTGGCCGGGTTTTCCTACGGCAGGGCGGATCTGGTCCGCCGGGCCATGGCCAAGAAGAAGGCGGACGTGATGGAGAAGGAACGGGACACCTTCATCCACGGCAGCGTCCGGGAGGACGGCACCATCGAGGTACCGGGTGCGGTACGAAACGGCGTGCCGGAAGAGGTGGCCAACGCCATCTTTGACGAGATGAGCTCCTTTGCCTCCTATGCCTTCAACAAGTCCCACGCCGCCGCCTACGCCGTGGTGGCCTATCAAACCGCCTACCTGAAGTGCCACTACCCCAAGGAATACATGGCGGCCCTTCTGACCAGCGTTCTGGACAGCACCGACAAGGTGATCGGGTATATTGGAGAGTGTGAGCGGCTGGGCATCAAGGTGCTGCCCCCCCATATCAACCTTTCGGACGCCGGCTTTACGGTGGCGGGAGGGGAGATCCGCTTCGGGCTGCTGGCGGTCAAAAACCTGGGACGGGGCTTTATCGACGACATCCTTGCCCAGCGGGCGGAGGGCGGCCCCTTTACCAGCTTTTCCGATTTTTGTGAGCGGATGTACGGCCGCGAGCTGAACCGGCGGACGCTGGAAAGCCTCATCAAGTGCGGGGCGATGGACTGCCTGGGGGCCAACCGCCGCCAGATGCTCACCGGCTTCCCCGCCATTCTGGAGGACATCGATACCCAGCGGAAGAACAACCTTTCCGGCCAGGTGAGCCTCTTCGGCGACGTAGTGGCCAGTTCCAACGAGCATGTGCTCCCCCAGGTGGAGGAGTATCCCGTGTCCCAGCTTTTGGCGATGGAGAAGGAGGTCACGGGCCTGTTTATCTCCGGCCATCCCATGGCGGCCTATGAGGAGATCAGCCGGCAGGCCGGCGCGCTGCATCTGGGGCTCCTGTCGGGGGAGGAAGCCCGGGATTGGGACGGCAAGCAGGTGATTGTAACCGGCATCCTCA
Organism: Candidatus Heteroruminococcus faecigallinarum; assembly: GCA_904387055.1. Classification (GTDB taxonomy): domain Bacteria; phylum Bacillota; class Clostridia; order Oscillospirales; family Ruminococcaceae; genus Heteroruminococcus; species Heteroruminococcus faecigallinarum. Next base: position 54,408 of record CAJFKV010000001.1, read on the forward strand.
GCGGCAGGCGGCTCAAGACCACCCGCGCCGGGGAGATGATGGCCTTTGCCACGGTGGAGGACGCTACCGGTTCCGCCGAGATGCTGGTCTTTCCCAAGGTGCTGGCCCTTTGCTCCCAGCGCCTCCAGGACGGGGCGGCGGTGGCCATTTCCGCCCGGCTCAGCGTCCGGGAAGAGGAGGAGCCAAAGCTGATCTGCCAGAACCTGGTTCCCATTGAGGAGGCCCTTCCGCTCCACTGGATCGGCACTCCCCAGCGGCGAAACGGCGCCGCCCCCTCCCACAGGGAATCAGCGGCGGGACAGCCCGGCCCCTCCGCCGCCAAAGCCCATTCCAAGCACCCGGGGCTCTATTTGAAGGTCCCGTCGCTGGAAGACCGGGCGATGGCCAAGGTGAAAAATCTGTTGGCCATCTTCGAGGGGCCCACGCCGGTATATGTGTATTTTGCCGATACCAAAAAGTTCACCTGCGCCGCCCGCTCCATGTGGGTGATGGTCAACGATCCCCTTTTGGAGGAGTTGAAAAAGCTGCTGGGGGAGGAAAGCGTCAAGATCGTGGAGTGAGAAGGGGAGACCCCCTATACAAACAAGAAATCTTGGGGTATAATTTCAAAGGAACCATTTAGAAATATGAAAGCTCTCCCTGGAGGGAGAGATCGACAGGGTTGCAAGGAGGCAGCAGCATGGGGATGGAAATAAAGACGATCGGCGTTCTGACCAGCGGTGGTGACGCGCCGGGAATGAACGCGGCAATCCGCGCGGTGGTGCGCACCGCCATCAACAAGGGAATGCGGGTGCTGGGTATCCGCCGGGGATACAGCGGCCTGCTGACCGGGGATGCGTTCGAGATGAACCTGCGCAGCGTCAGCGACATTATTCAGCGGGGAGGTACCATTCTGTACACCGCCCGCTGCCCGGAATTTACTACTGAAGAGGGGCAAGACCGTGCGGTCAAGATGTGCAAGGAGCTGGGAATCGACGGACTGGTCGTCATCGGCGGCGACGGGTCCTTCCGGGGCGCCCGGGACCTGTCGGTCAAGGGGATCCCCTGCATCGGGATTCCCGGGACCATCGACAACGACATCGCCGCCACCGAATATTCCATCGGCTTCGACACGGCCCTCAACACCGTTCTGCAGTCGGTGGACCGGATCCGCGATACCTCTCAATCCCACGACCGCTGCTCGGTGGTGGAGGTAATGGGCCGGGGCGCCGGGTATATCGCCCTCCATTCGGGCATCGCCTGCGGGGCGCTGTCGGTTCTGGTTCCGGAGGTGCCTTACGACTTCCAGCGGGACATTGTGGATAAGATGAAAAAAACCCTCAAGGCCGGCAAGCAGCACTTCGTCATCATCGTGGCCGAGGGGGTGGGCCATACTCAGGAACTGACCAAGCGGATTGAGGAAGCCACCGGCATCACCTCCCGGCTGACGGTGCTGGGCTATGTGCAGCGGGGCGGCGTTCCCACCGCCCGGGAGCGGATCATGGCCAGCCGATTGGGGTACCGGGCGGTTGAGCTTTTGGCAAATGGGATCGGCAACCGGGTGGTGGGTCTTCAGCGGGACGAGATTGTGGACTATGACATTGTGGAAGCCCTCAAGATGGTAAAGCATTTTGACATCGACCTGTATAAGATGGCCAATGTGATCTCCCTGTAGGGGGCAGGGGCCTTTTCTGGTGGAAACGCTGGGTTTTTCCCAGGAAATAGGCACAGCCTTATTCAGAACAGAGGAACCGTCTCTCGCCCATTGACGGTATTTGTCAAAAATGATATACTTCTAACAAAATCAATCGAATACCATCCTGCTCATAAAGGTGCCCGGGGGTCCGCCACAGGACCCGAGGGGAAAAGGAAAGCTGGGTGAAAATCCCACGCGGTCACGCCGCTGTAATGGTCGAGTAGCCTCCATGATGTCACTGTGCGCCGTTTGCGTATTGGGAAGGCGGAGGAGTTGCGTTGAAGCCTGAGCCAGAAAGCCTGCCTTATGATGATAGCGCCGTTCCCCCGCAGCCAATGCGGCGGTGGCGGCAATTGCGCCCAGCTTACGAACGATGGGTTGGCGCAATGGAATCCCTTGCCCGGCAGAGGCTCCGTTTCCATTGTGCCTTTCCCCCCAGAAGGAGGAAAGGCTTTTTTGTGGCAAAATGGAATGGGGAAACGGCTGTGTACCATGCCTTTGCGTGGTTCTGGCGTGGATGCCGGGCAGAAAACGAGGAGGTAAAAGCATGTCATCTATCCAAAAGAAACTTGCAACCCTGTCCCTGGCGATTGCCTTGCTGGCAATCTGCAGCATGGGAACCCAGGCGATGCACATCGCCGAAGGTTATCTGCCCTTGGGCCATTGTGTATTCTGGGGAGCCCTGTGCCTGCCCTTTGTGGTGGCGGGTCTCTTTTCCATCCGCAGGACAGTTGCCAACCACCGGAAAACCATCCTGATCCTGGCGATGGCCGGCGCCTACGCCTTTGTGCTGTCGGCGCTGAAGATCCCCAGCGTGTCGGCCAGCAGCTCCCACCCCACCGGTACCGGCCTGGCGGCCATTTTGTTCGGGCCGACGGCGGTCAGCGTCATCGGGCTGATCGTTCTCCTGTTCCAGGCGATTCTGCTGGCCCACGGCGGGCTCACCACCTTGGGGGCCAATACCTTTTCCATGGCCATTGCGGGGCCTTTTCTGACCTATGGGGTCTATGTCCTGTGCAAAAAACTGAAGATCAACCGGTCGGTGGGAATCTTTCTGGCTGCCTGTCTGGGGGATCTGTTTACTTATTGCGTCACCTCGGTGCAGCTGGGCCTTGCCCATCCGGCGGAGGTAGGGGGCGTCGCCGCCTCGGTGGCAGAGTTTTTGGGGATTTTTGCGGTGACGCAGGTTCCCCTGGCCATCATTGAGGGGATTTTGACCGTGCTGGTGGTAATGGGTCTCGAGACCTATGCCAAGCCGGAGCTGGCCGAGCTGGGCCATGTTCTGTAAGGAGGTGCCGACAATGACCAAGAGACTGCCGATTGTTCTGTTGCTGCTGGCGATCTGCGTTGTGATCGCGGTATATCCCCTTCTTACCATTCCGGATTCGGAGTTTGGTGGGGCGGACGGCGCCGCCGAGGAGGTTGTGGCCGCGGTGGACCCGGACTATGAACCCTGGGCCGAAAGTGTCATTGCGCCTCCCGGTGGAGAAACCGAGAGTCTTCTCTTCTGCATCCAGGCCGGCATCGGCTGCGGGGTGCTGGGATTTGGATTTGGGTATCTGGTTGCCCGGAAAAAGTATCGGAAGGGTGACGACTGATGCTCATCGACAAGCTTGCCTACAGCTCCCCTCTGCGCCGCCGCAGCCCTGCCTTGAAGGCGGGGCTGGCGGTGGGGGCCCTGTTGATCGCAGTAGCGGCCCAGTCGGTGGTGGTATCGGTGGTGACCTTGTTGATGATGGGGGGTCTTGCCGTGGGATATGGCAGGACCTCTTTTTCCCATTATCGGCATCTAATGTTGGTACCGGCGGCCTTCCTGGTATTGGGGGCTGTGGCCATCGTGTTTCAGGTGACGACCGTTCCCCTGGACCTGTGGAATCTGCCTTTGGGCGGGGAGTGGGTCATCGGGATGAGCCGGCAGTCCCTGTGGCAGGGAATCCGGCTGACGGCAACCGCCTTTGCCGCTGTCAGCTGCCTGTACTTTCTCACCCTCACCACCCCGGTTACCGATCTGTTGAACCTGCTGCGGCGGCTCCACTGCCCGGCGATCCTGCTGGAACTGATGCTTCTCATCTACCGGTACCTCTTTGTGGTGCTGGAAATGGCCCAGGGGATGTTGACTGCCCAGCGGTGCCGCCTGGGAAATCGAAATGTTTCCACCAAAATGCGGGGGATGGGAGAGATGCTGTCGGTCCTGCTGGTCCGCTCCCTCGCCCGCTCCTCCCGGTTATACGACGCCATGGAGAGCCGCCTGTACGACGGGCGGATCCAGGTGCTGTCCACCGTGCAGCCGGCCAAAGCCTGGGAGAAGGCGGCGGTCCTCCTGCTGCTGGCGGGATTGGGCGCCCTGGCCCTGGCTGTGGGGAAAGGGGGGCTTTTCGGATGAGCGAGTGGATTCTGGAGGGGGAAGACCTTCAGTACGCCTACGAAGACGGTACCCAGGCCCTGCGGGGACTGTCCTTTGCGGTTCGGCGGGGGGAAAAGCTTGCCATCATGGGTCCGAACGGGTCGGGAAAATCCACCCTGTTTCTCCATTTGAACGGGGTGCTGAAGCCTGCCGCCGGCCGGGTGCTGGTGGACGGGCAGCCGGTGGACTACAGCCGCAAAGGCCTACTGGAGCTGCGCCGCCGGGTTGGGATCGTTTTTCAGGACCCGGACGATCAGCTCTTTTGTGCCGACGTGGCGGGGGAGATCTCCTTCGGTCTGTATAACCTGGGATTGAAGGAAGGGGAAATCCGCCGCCGGGTGCAGGAGGTGATGGAAGAGCTGGGGATCACCCCCTTTGGGGACAAGCCGGTGCACGCTCTCAGCGGCGGCCAGAAAAAGCGGGTCTCGATTGCGGATATTCTGGTGATGGAGCCGGAGGTCCTGATCCTGGACGAGCCGGCGTCGGCATTGGACCCCCGCCACGCCCGCCTGATCGATGGGCTCATCGACCGGCTGAGTGAACGGGGGATCACCGTGATCCTTTCCACCCACGATGTGGATCGGGCGCTCATCTGGGCCGACCGGGTCCTTCTCCTGGAGGAAGGGCGGGTGCTGGCCCAGGGGACCCCGGAGGAAATTTTCCAGGACCTTCCCCTGCTGGAGAGGACCAACCTGGAGCAGCCGGCGGTTTTGAAGATGGCAGCGATCCTCCGGCGGCAGGGGCTTCTCCCGGCCGATGTCGCCGTGCCCCGCCGGGTGGAAGAGCTCGAAACAATGTTACAGGAGAGGCGGTCGTAATCGCAATGAAGGAAGGAATTTTGGCGGTCAGCTTTGGTACCAGCCATCAGGAGACCCGAGAAAAAAACATCGGAGCCATTGAGAGGGAGCTGGCCGCCGCCTTCCCTCCCTTTGCCGTGCGCCGGGCGTTTACCAGCGGCATGATTTTGAACATCCTCCGCAAGCGGGACGGCATCCAGATCGATAACGTCCCCCAGGCGTTGGAACGGATGCTGGAGGATGGTTTCCGGCGGCTGGTCATCCAGCCCACCCACGTCATCAACGGGGAGGAGTATGACAAGCTGCGGGAGCTGGCGTCCCCCTATCTGGGAAAATTTGACCGGGCAGTCTTTGGAGCGCCGCTCCTCACGACGACGGAAGATTACCGCCAGGTGGCAGGGGCCGTAGGGGAGTGGTTCTCCCCCGACCCGAAGGAAGCCCTGGTCCTGATGGGCCACGGCACCGCCCACCACGCCAATTCCGCCTATCCCGCCATGGACTATGTCTTCAAGGAATTGGGATGGAAGAATATTTTTGTGGGAACGGTGGAAGGGTACCCGGAGATCGACACGGTCCTTCGCCAGGTACAGGAGCTGGGATGCACCCGCGTCACCCTGGCTCCCCTGATGCTGGTGGCCGGCGACCACGCCATGAACGATATGCAGGGGGACGAGGAGGACAGCTGGAAGAACCGGTTCGCCCGGGAAGGGTTCCAGGTGACCTGTGTTGCCCAAGGGCTGGGGGAGATCCCCGCGATCCGCCGCTTGTATGTGGCCCATGCAGCGGAGGCCATTGCCCAGCTGGACCAGGATGGACAGGAAAACCGATGAAGCTGGAAAGTTACGTCGTCAAAGATCACAAGCGAATGCGTCGAGGCTATACCACCGGGTCCTGCGCCGCCGGCGCCGCCAAGGGCGCGGCCATCCTGGCGCTGTCGGGACAGGCTCCCGCGGCGGTGGAGCTGGACACCCCGGGGGGGATCCCCCTGGTCCTGGAGATCCTTTCTCCACGGCTGGAGGAGGGAGAGGCCTGCTGCGCGGTTCAAAAGGACAGCGGTGACGATCCCGATGTAACCCGCGGGGTGCTGGTCTGGGCGCGTGTGAAACCGAGGCCCGAGCCCGGCATCGTCATCGACGGCGGGGAAGGCGTAGGGCGGGTGACCCGCCCCGGCCTGGATCAGCCGGTGGGGGCCGCGGCCATCAATCGGGTGCCCCGCCGGATGATTGCCCAGGCGGTGGAGGAGGTCTGCCACCGGTTTGGTTACCGGGGGGGGATGGAGGTTACCATCGCAATCCCCGCCGGAGTGGAGCTTGCCGCCCGCACCTTCAATCCCCGCCTGGGAATTGTGGGAGGCATCTCGGTCCTGGGAACCACCGGGATTGTGGAGCCGATGAGTGACCAGGCGCTGGTGGACACCATTCAGGTGGAGATGAACCAGCTGGCAGCCACCGGGAACCGTAAGCTGATCCTGACCCCCGGCAACTACGGGGAGGAGTATCTTCGCCAGTTTCTTCCCCGCCGGAAAACGCCGGTGGTGAAGTGCTCCAACTTTTTGGGGGAAGCGCTGGACCAGGCAGCCCAGCTGGGGATGACCCATCTCCTTTTTGTGGCCCACATCGGCAAGCTGGTAAAGGTGGCGGCGGGGGTCATGAACACCCATTCCCGATATGGGGACGGGAGGATGGAGATCCTCACCGCCCATGCGGCCCTGGCGGGAGCGCCGCGGCCGCTGCTGGAGGAGATTTTTCACGGGGTCACGACCGATCAGGTGCTGGACCTGCTGGACGAGGCGGGGCTGACCCAGGCGGTGATGGCGTCGGTGCTGGAACGGGTGGAATTTCATCTGAAGGCCCGCCTTGGCCCCTCGGTGAAGACGGCAGCGGTTACTTTCCGGGGCGAGGGGCGCTTTTTGGGACAGAGTGCCGGAGCGGCCCAATTGTTGATGGAAATGGAGGAAGAAGAGAATGGCAGGTAGATTGTATGGGGTTGGCGTCGGGCCGGGAGATCCGGAGCTGCTCACCCTGCAGGCGGTACGGATTCTTCGGGAGGTGCCGGTGATCGCTGCTCCCCGCACCAGGGGAGAAAAGAATCTGGCGCTGGATATTGCGGGAGGGGCGGTAGACCTCTCCCAGAAGGAGATCCTCTACCTGGAATTTTTGATGGTGAAGGACCCGGACCAGCTGGAACAGAGCCACCGCCGGTGCGCCGAGCAGATCCTTCCTCTGCTGGAGCAGGGAAAGGACGTGGCCATGCTGAATCTGGGGGACCCGTCCCTGTACGGCACCTATGGATACATCCAGCGGCTGGTGGAGCAGGCCGGTTTTGAAACGGTCACCGTCCCGGGCATTCCCAGCTTCTGCGCGGTGGCGGCCCAGCTGGGGCGGAGCCTTACCGTAATGGATAAGCCCCTCCACATCATTCCGGCCGGGCACGGGGGGCTGGAGCAAACCCTGCCGCTGGAGGGGACCAAGGTACTGATGAAAACCGGCCGGGCGATGGCGCAGGTGAAGGAAGCGTTGCGGAGCGAGGGCTGCTACCAAAAGGCGGCGCTGGTGGAGAACTGCTGCCTGCCGAACCAGCGGATCTGCCGGACGATGGACGAGGTCCCGGACGATACCGGCTATTTCACGACCATTTTAATCGGCGAATAGGAGGAAGGGCGATGGTACATTTTGTTGGAGCGGGGCCTGGGGCTCCGGATCTCATCACACTGCGGGGAGCCAAGCTGCTGGAGGAGGCGGATGTCATCATCTACGCCGGTTCGCTGGTCAATCCGGCCCTTCTGGATCGGGCCAAGGAGGGCTGCCGGATCCGCAACAGCGCCCAGATGACCTTGGAGGAGGTTGTGGAGGAGATTGTCGCCGCCGAGAAGGAGGGCAAGACCACCGTCCGCCTCCATACCGGCGATCCCTCCATCTACGGGGCGATCCGGGAGCAGATCGACCAGCTGGAAGCGCGGGGAATCCCCTATGACGTGACCCCAGGGGTCAGCAGCTTCTGCGGAGCGGCTGCGGCCTTGGGAGCGGAATACACCCTGCCGGAGGTTTCGCAGACGGTTATCATCTCCCGGATGGCCGGCCGCACCCCCGTGCCGGCGAAGGAAAGCATCCCTGCCCTGGCAAGCCACGGGGCCACCATGGTGCTCTTTCTCAGTACCGGATTGTTGGAGGGGCTCCAGGCCCAGTTGATGGAAGGCGGCTACCAGGCCGATTCTCCCGCGGCCATTGTCTATAAGGCCACCTGGCCAGACGAGAAGGTGTTCCGGTGCACGGTGGGTACCCTTGCCAAAACCGCCGCCGACCATCAGATCACCAAGACGGCGTTGATCCTGGTGGGCGGGTTCCTGGGGGATACCTATGAGCGGAGCAAGCTGTATGATCCTACCTTTACCACCGAATTTCGAAAGGGCGTGGAGTAGTTGACCGTCCGAATCATCGCCTTCACCCGCCGGGGGATTGCCTTGGCCGAGCGGCTGACGGCTCTGCTGGAGGGAGAAAATCTGCAGGTGAGCGCTTTCTCCACCAAGGAGGAGACCGGCTCGGCGGTGGTGGTTCCTGTGGGGAGTTCTCTCCGCCGCTGGACCCAGGAGGCCATGGCCGGCTGGGACGGGATCGTCTTCATCGGGGCCTGCGGCATTGCGGTCCGCTCGGTGGCGCCCTTCCTCCGGGGAAAGGATCAGGATCCCGCCGTTGTGGTGGTGGACGAGAATGGACAGTTTGCCGTTTCTCTCCTTTCCGGCCATATTGGCGGGGCCAACGACCTGGCCCGTCGGGTTGCCCGCCTGTTGGGGGCGGTTCCGGTGGTGACCACCGCCACCGACAGCGGCGGCCGGTTTGCGGTGGACGAGTGGGCCGTGAAGGAAGGGCTGTGGATCGTCCATCTGAAAGCGGCCAAAGGGGTGTCCATGGCGATTCTGGAAGGGGAACCGGTGGGATTTTGCAGCCAGATTCCCTGGGAAGGCTCCCTTCCCCAGGGCCTTGTGGAAAAGGACGAGGGGCCGGTGGGGATCTGCGTTTCCTATGACCAGCGCCGCAGGCCCTTCGCCGTCACCCTGAACCTGGTCCCCCGGACGGTGGTGCTGGGGATCGGCTGCCGGAAGGGGATTCCCGCGCCGGTGATCGCGGCGCGGGTCCAGGGGGCGCTGGACGCTTTTGGCATTCCCCGGGAGGCGGTGACCGGTGTGGCCACCATCGACCGCAAGGGAGAGGAACCGGGGCTGCTGGCCTTCTGCCGGGAGTGGGACCTTCCCCTGGCTGTCTTTTCCGCCGAAGAATTGGCCCAGGCGGAAGGCGCTGTCACAGCGTCCTCCTTTGTGCAGAAGACGGTGGGGGTGGACAACGTATGTGAACGGGCGGCCCTGCGGCAGAGCGGCGGCGTCCTTCTGGTTCCCAAGCAGGCGGGCGAAGGGGTTACGGTGGCGGCTGCGGCTGCCCCCATGGTACTAAGATTTGGAAGAGGTGGACTATGAAAAAGATCGTTGTGGTGGGTCTTGGTCCCGGGGAACGGGATCAGATGACCTTTGAGGCGGCCAAGGTGCTGGAACGCTGCGACGTGCTGGTGGGGTACCAGTACTATATCGACTCCATCAAGGACCAATATCCCCATAAGCGGCTGCTGGCGACCCCCATGCGCCGGGAGGTGGAGCGGTGCCGCATGGCCATGGAGGAAGCGGATAAGGGCCAGATGGTAGCCATGGTGTGCAGCGGAGACGGCGGTGTCTACGGCATGGCGGGCCTGATCTGCCAGCTGGCGGAGGAATATCCCCAGGTGGAGGTGGAGATCGTCCCCGGGGTGACCGCCGCCCTCAGCGGCGCAGCAGTGCTGGGCGCCCCGCTGATGCACGACTTCTGTGTCATCAGCCTCAGCGACCTGCTCACCCCCTGGGAGCTGATTGAAAAGCGGCTGGACGCTGCCGGCGCCGCGGACTTTGTCCTCTGCCTCTACAACCCCTCCAGCCGGAAACGGGCCGATTATCTCCAGAAGGCCTGCGATATTCTTCTCCGCCACCGGCGGAGTGAGACGGTCTGCGGCCTTGTCCGCAACATCGGCCGGGAAGGGGAGGAGGCGCGGGTCTTGTCCCTTGCCCAGCTGCGGGAAACCCCGGTGGATATGTTTACAACGGTGTTTGTGGGAAATTCCTGTACCCAGCAGCTGGGGAACCGGATGGTGACCCCCCGGGGTTATCATCTGGAGGACCGGCGATGAACCGGGTGCTGCTGTTTGCAGGTACCAGCGAGGGGAGGCAGCTGGCCGGTGAACTGGCCCGGTTGGGCGCCCAGTTCACCGTCTGTGTGGCCACCCCCTATGGCCGGGACCAGATGAAAGGCCTTCCGGGGGCGGAGATCCTCTGCGGCCGGCAGGACGAAGCCGCCATGGAGGGGCTCCTCGCCCGGGGATACGACCTGGTGATCGATGCCACCCACCCGTACGCCCAGCTGGTGACCCAAAATCTCCAGGAAGCCTGCGGGCGTGCCTCGGTCCCGCTGATCCGTCTGGTCCGGCCCAGCTTCCAGGCGGACCGCTGCCGCCGCTGCCACACCCTGGAGGAGGTGGTGGCCGCCCTGGAGAAGACGGAGGGGAATGTTCTCCTCACCACCGGCAGCAAGGATCTGGCAGCCTATACTCGGCTCTCCCGGTGGCAGGAGCGGCTCTTCCCCCGGATGCTTCCCGACGGGGAGGCCATTGCCAAGGCAATGGCGCTGGGGTATGAGCGCTCCCACCTGATCTGCATGCAGGGGCCCTTTTCCCGGGAAATGAACGTGGCCCTGATCCACCAGTTCTCCATCCGGGTGCTGGTGACCAAGGACAGCGGCCAGGCCGGCGGCTTTGCCGAGAAACTCCAGGCCGCCGAAGAAACCGGTACCCAGGTGATCCTGCTCAGCCGCCCCCTCCAGGAGACGGGGATGACGCTGGAGGAGACGAAACAATACCTGGCCCGGCAGTTTGTCAAAGAGGAGGAATGATCCGTGACCCATGTTACCCTGATCGGCGTGGGGATGGGCAATCCCGATACCCTGACCCTGGGGGCGATGCGCGCCCTGGAAGGCTGTGACTGCCTCATCGGGGCGCCCCGGCTCCTGGAGGGATTTCCCCAGCTGGCTGCTCATCGGGAGCCGCTGATCCTGGCGGAGGAGATTGCCGATTTCTTACGTTGCAACCCCCAGTACCGGGAAGCGGCGGTCCTCCTCTCCGGGGATCTGGGCTTTTACAGCGGCGCCAAAAAGCTTTACCGGCTGCTGGAGGGCTTTCCGGTGGAGACCATCTGCGGCATCTCCAGTCTCCAGTACCTGTGTGCCAAGGCCCACCTGTCCTGGGAGGATGCCCAGCCGGTGAGCGTCCATGGGCGGGACTGTGACATGGCGGCGCAGGTGTACAACCACGCCAAAACCTTCTTCCTCCTGGACAAGGTTCACACCGCCGACGCCCTCTGCCGGGCGCTGTGCAGCCGGGGAATGGGGGAGGCCCAGGTGTGGGTCGGGGAGCGGCTCTCCTACCCGGACGAGCGGATTACCCAGGGGACGGCGGCGGCACTGGCGGAGCAGCGCTTCGACCCCTTGGCGGTCGCCCTGGTGCTCAACAGCCGGGTCGCCCCCCGGCGGCGGGTACACGGCCTGCCGGATGAGGCGTTCCTGCGGGGGAAGGTCCCCATGACCAAGGAAGAGGTGCGCTCGGTCAGCCTCTCCCGGCTGGCCCTGCGGGAAGACGACCTGGTGTGGGATGTAGGGGCCGGCACCGGCTCGGTTGCAGTGGAGGCAGCGCTCCAGGCGCCCTGGGGCCGGGTCTTCGCCGTGGAACAGAAGCCGGAGGCCTGTGCCTTGATCCGGCAGAACCGGGACGCCTTTTCCGCCTGGAACCTGGAGGTGGTGGAGGGGGAAGCACCGGACGCCCTTCGGGATCTGCCTGCGCCCGACTGTGTCTTTATCGGCGGGAGCAGCGGTACCCTGGGGGAGATTCTCCAGCTTGCCCTCCAGAAGAACCCCGCTGTCCGGGTGGTCATCAACGCCATCACCCTGGAAACGTTGGCCGAAGGGATGAAATGGATGACCGCCCTTCCCATGGAGGAGGTCCAGGTGGTCCAGCTTTCCGCTGCCCGGTCCCGCCAGGCAGGGAACTACCACCTGATGATGGGGCAGAACCCGGTGGCCATCCTCAGCGGAAGGGGGGCCTCCCATGGATAAGCAGCTGCCGCGGATTCTGCTGGCGGCGGCGGCCAGCGGAAGCGGAAAAACCACCGTGACCTGCGCCCTTCTTCAGGCGCTGATGAACCGGGGACTGCGGCCGATGGCCTTCAAATGCGGGCCCGACTACATCGACCCCATGTTTCACAGCCGGATCATCGGCGTCCCCAGCCGGAACCTGGATCTCTTCTTTGCCGGGGAGGAATTGACCTGCTCCCTCCTGTGGGAAAACGGAAAAGGCGCCTCGGTGGCGGTTATGGAAGGGGTTATGGGCTTCTACGACGGGGTGGGAGACAGCTGGCAGGCCAGCAGCTACCATCTGGCCGCCGCCACGGGAACCCCGGTGGTGCTGGTGGCGGACTGTAAAGGCGCTTCCCTTACCATGGCGGCGTCCATCAAAGGACTGCGGGATTTTCGCCCGGACAGCGGCGTTGCGGCCGTTCTTCTCAACCGGTGCCCGCCCGCCCGTTACCCGGCTATGAAGGAGCTGTTGGAACGGGAGCTGGGCTTGCCGGTGGTGGGGTATCTCCCGGTGCGGAAGGACTGCGCCCTGGAGAGCCGTCACCTGGGGCTGGTGACCGCCGCGGAGGTGGGGGACCTTCGGGAGAAGATGAACCGCCTGGCCGCCCAGGCGGAGGAGACCATCGATTTGGAGGGGCTGTTGGCCATCGCCCGGTCCGCCCCGCCCCTTCGGGCCGCGCCGCTTCCCGCGGTGGAAGGGGTATCCGGTTTCCCGGTGATTGGGGTTGCCCGGGACAACGCCTTCTGCTTCTATTACCAGGACAATCTGGATCTGCTGGAGCGGTGTGGGGCGCGGCTGGTCCCCTTCAGCCCTCTGGAAGATCGGTCGCTGCCGGAGGGATGCAGCGGCCTCCTGCTGGGAGGCGGATATCCGGAGCTGTACGCCGGTCCCTTGGCGGCCAACCGGCCGATGCTGGCGGCGATTGGGGAGGCCATTGGGCAGGGGATGCCGGTCGTCGCCGAATGCGGCGGATTTATGTACCTGCACCGGGAGCTGGTGGACGGGGAAGGGAGAGCCCACCGGATGGTGGGGGCCCTGGATGGGAATACCTTTCCCACCTCCCGGCTGGTCCGGTTTGGGTATGGGGAATTCTCCGCCCAGGAGGATACCCTTCTCGCCCCGAAGGGGGAGCACATCCGAGGCCACGAGTTCCACTATTGGGACAGCAGCAGTCCCGGGGAGAGCTTTCAGGGCCGCAAACCCGGCCGGGAGACGGTTTGGCCCTGCATCGTGGGGCGAGGCAATCTGATTGCCGGGTACCCCCATTTCTACTACTATTCCAACCCCGCTTTTGCCCGTCGGTTTGTAGCGGCTTGCGCTCGTTACCAGAGGGAGAACAAAAGCGGGCGGTAACGGGAAGGAGAACGCGTGTTGATTGGTCTTTGCTGGCATTTTGGGCCGATTGTGGCCGGGTTCCTGTTGGATCAGCTGTTTGGAGATCCCCATTGGCTGCCCCATCCCGTCCGGGGAATCGGGTGGCTGATTGATCGGATGGAGGGGGGCCTTCGCCGCTGCTTTCCATCCACCGAAAGGGGCCTTCTGTGGGCCGGGCTGGTTTTGGCGGCGGCAGTGCCCCTGCTCTGCTGGGGTGCTTCCGCGCTGGTTCTGGTCGTCTGCGGCTGGATTCATCCGTGGCTTGCCTTTGGGGTGGAGTCGGTCATGTGTTACCAGATTCTGGCCCTCAAGTGCCTGCGGGACGAAAGCATGGCGGTCTACCGTCCCATTGTGAAGGGGGATCTGCCGGCGGCCCGCCAGGCGGTAAGTCGGATTGTCGGCCGGGACACCCAGGTTCTCTCCATGGAGGGCGTGACCAAGGCGGCGGTGGAAACCGTGGCGGAAAACACCTCCGACGGCGTGATAGCGCCGCTGCTGTTTCTGGCAGTGGGGGGCGCGCCTCTGGGTTTCTTTTACAAGGGAGTCAACACCATGGACAGCATGGTGGGGTACCGCAACGAGCGGTATCTGTATTTCGGGCGGGCGGCGGCACGCTTGGACGATCTGTGCAACTGGATTCCCGCTCGTCTCTCCGCCTGGATGATGATCCTGGCGGCGGCGCTTCTGGGCCTGGATGGCGCGGGGGCGGCTCGCATCTGGCGGCGGGACTGCCGCAACCACCCAAGCCCCAACTCGGCCCACACCGAGGCCGCTTGTGCCGGGGCGCTGGGGGTTCAGCTGGCCGGCGACGCCTGGTATTTTGGCCATCTTCACCACAAGCCTACCATCGGCGATCCCCTCCGCCCGGTGGAGGCGGAGGATATCCCGCGGGCGAACCGCCTGGCCTTTGGGACGGCGGTGCTCAGTTTGGGGCTGCTGTTCCTGCTGGGGGCAGCGTTCGTATTGGTATAAGGGAGGTGCAAGGGATGAAGCTGATCCACGGCGGCGATGTTGTGGGCTATCGAGAGGAATATGGCCGGGAGCCGCTGGATTTTTCGGCCAACTGCAATCCCCTGGGCATGCCGCCGGGGGTGAAAGCGGCGGCAGCAGCGGCGCTGGAGGAGGCCCATCGGTACCCGGATCCTCTCTGCCGGCAGCTGCGGGCAGCCATCGCCCAGGAGGAGGGGCTACCGCCCCAGTGGATTCTCTGCGGAAATGGGGCGGCGGATCTGATCTTCCGCCTGGTCCTGGCTCTTCGTCCCAGGCGTGCCCTGCTAGTTGCGCCGGCCTTCGCCGAATATGAGCAGGCGCTGGCCACAATAGACTGTTTGGTTGTCTTTCACGATCTGAGGGAAGAAGAGGAGTTCCGCCTTACCGACGCCATCCTTCCCCAAATCACGCCGGAGACGGATCTGCTTTTTCTCTGCACCCCCAACAATCCCACCGGCTGGGCGATTCCACGGGAGCTGCTTCTGCGGATTGCCCGCCGCTGCCGGGAGACGGGGACGGTGTTGGCGCTGGACGAATGCTTCTGCTCCCTGTTGGATGAACCGGAGGCGTTCACCATGACCGGCTTCCTGGAGGAGTTTCCCAATCTCATCATCCTCAAGGCCTTCACCAAGCTGTATGCCATGGCGGGACTCCGGCTGGGGTACTGCCTTTGCCGGGAGGAGGGCCTGCTGGAAAAGATGGCGGCTTGTGCCCAGCCATGGTCCGTCTCCAACGTTGCCCAGGCGGCGG
Organism: Candidatus Heteroruminococcus faecigallinarum; assembly: GCA_904387055.1. Lineage (GTDB taxonomy): Bacteria > Bacillota > Clostridia > Oscillospirales > Ruminococcaceae > Heteroruminococcus > Heteroruminococcus faecigallinarum. The sequence continues at coordinate 69,598 of CAJFKV010000001.1, forward strand.
GGATCGCTGCGTTGCAGGAACAGGCCTACCGGGAGCAGACCAAAACGCTCATCCACAGCCAGCGGGAATTCCTGCGCCGGGAGCTGACCGCCCTGGGGGTACAGGTGATCGGTTCCCAGGCAAATTACCTGTTTATCCGCACCGATCTGCCCTGTCTGGGGCAGCGGCTGAAGGAGCGGGGGATTCTGCTCCGTTCCTGTGCCAACTACCGGGGCCTGGACGAACGGTATTACCGTCTGGCGGTTCGCCTGCCGGAGGAGAACGCCTGCTTGCTCCAGGAGATGCGAGGCCTTGTTGCAGCCGGAAAGGGGACGCCGTGAGTATTTTTTGCATTGTGGACGGGATGACCGAAGGGCCGGAAGCCGCCGTTCCCGCTGCCATGCCGGTGCTGAGCCGGCTGGCAAAGGAGGGGGCCGGGGGAACCTTTGTGACCACCCCTGCCGGTTTCCAGGCGGACAGCTTTGTCTGCATTCTTACCCTGCTGGGCCTTCCCAAAGAAGCGATCCCCACCGGGGGGCGGGCCTGGCTGGAGGCCCTGGGGGCTGGCATCGCCCCGGCGGCGGAGGACCTGGTGCTGCGGGTGAGCCTGGTGTCCCTGGAGGAAGGGCGGCTGTCCCGGCTGGGCTGTCCCGGGCTCTCCTCCCGGGAGCGGCGGGAGCTGGTGCGCCGGTTTGGCCTCCATCCCTTGGGAGGGTATAAGCATCTGTGGATCCTTCCGGGGGCGGGAAGGCGGGCTGCGGAGTACCATTCCCTGCCGCCCCACCAGTGGCTGGGACAGCGATTGACGGAGGTTCTGCCGCCGGAAGAAACCCTCCGGCAGATGATCCTGGAAAGCCGGGACCTCTTGGAAGGAAAAGCTGCCCTATTTCCCTGGGGCGCGTCCTCCCAAACCCTTCTTCCCACCCTGCCGGTACGGTGCGGCGCCGTCTGCCGTACCGAGATTGTGGCGGGCATCGCCAGAGGGATGGGGATGGCCGTTCATCTGCCCCCCGGCTCCACCGGAGACACCGATACCGACCTGGCGGCAAAGGTGGAGGCAGCCCTTGCGCTGGCCAAGCGGCTGCCATTGGTACTGCTCCACATCAATGGCGCGGACGAAGCCGCCCATCGGAAGGATCGGGAAGAGAAGGAAGCATTCCTTGGGCAGGTGGACCGGTTGGTGCTGGAACCGCTGGCCCAGTCGGGCTTGCCCCTCCTGGTCACCAGCGACCATGCCACCAGCTGCCGGACTGGCGGCCATTTGGGTGCTCCACAGCCCTTTGCCCTGTGGCGAGGGGAGCAACGAGGCAATTTGGGCCAGCTGGCCGGGACAACGGCTCTCCAGCTGCTGCCAGAAAGGATGGATGGATAAAATGGCAAAGGCAATCATGGTTCAGGGGACCATGTCCAACGCAGGCAAAAGCGTGGTGGCGGCGGGACTCTGTCGGATTTTCCACCAGGACGGCTACCGGGTGGCGCCCTTCAAGAGCCAGAACATGGCCCTTAACTCCTTTATCACCCGGGAGGGGCTGGAAATGGGCCGCGCCCAGGTGATGCAGGCGGAGGCAGCGGGGATCGAGCCCTCGGTGCGGATGAATCCCATCCTTCTGAAGCCCACTACCGACACCGGGTCCCAGGTGATCGTCAACGGCGAGGTGCTGGGCAATATGAGCGCCGCCGAGTATTTCCGGATGAAGAAATCCCTGGTGCCGGATATTTTGAAGGCATACCGATCCCTGGCGGACGAGAACGACATCCTCGTGCTGGAAGGGGCCGGGAGCCCGGCGGAGATCAATCTGAAGACCGACGACATCGTCAATATGGGGATGGCCAAGATGGCCCAGGCGCCGGTGCTGCTGGTGGGCGACATCGACCGGGGCGGCGTGTTTGCCTCGCTGTACGGCACGGTGGCTCTGCTGGAACCGGAGGAACGGGCCATGATCAAGGGGCTGGTGATCAACAAGTTTCGGGGGGATGTGGAGATCCTTCGCCCCGGCTTGTCCATGCTGGAAGAGCTGACCGGGATCCCTGTGGTGGGGGTGCTGCCCTACCTTTCGCTGGATCTGGACGACGAGGACAGCCTTTCCCAGCGGCTCACCGTTCGGCCGCAGGAGGGGCTGATCGATGCGGTGGTGATCCGTCTGCCCCGGATCTCCAATTTTACCGACTTTAATACCCTGAGCCAGATTCCCGGCGTGGGGCTGCGGTATGCGGCGCGTCCGGAGGAGCTGGGCCAGCCGGATCTGATCCTTCTTCCGGGGACCAAGAACACCATGGGGGATCTGCGCTGGATGCGCCAGAACGGCCTGGAGGCCGCCATCCTGCGACAGCACAGCCGGGGGGTGCCGGTGGTGGGCATCTGCGGAGGCTACCAGATGATGGGCCGGCGGCTGGAGGATCCGGACAACCTGGAGGACGGGGGAACCATGGCGGGGATGGGGCTGCTGAACACGGCCACCGTTTTCCAGCCCAAGAAGGTCCGTACCAGGGTCGAGGGAAGGATCCTTTCCCCGGAGGGGATTTTTGCCGGTATGGCGGGAGTTCCGGTTACCGGCTACGAAATCCACATGGGAGAGACGGTCCTTTTGGATGGCGCCATGCCGCTGGTGGAAAAACATCTGCTGGGCGAGGAGACTGTCACCCCGGACGGTGCGTGGGGAGAAAACGCCTGTGGCACCTATCTCCACGGGGTCTTTGACAGCCAGGAGGCGGTCCAGGCCCTGGTGACGGCGCTGTTTCATAAGAAGGGGCTGGATCCGGATCAGATTGCCACCGTTGACCTGGCGGAACACAAGGAACGGGAGTACGATCGGCTGGCGCAAGCCTTGCGGGAAGGGTTGGATCTGGAAAGGATCTACCGGATTTTGGAGACGGGAATTTGAGGAAAGGGGACGATGTTCCGTGAAGGTTACTCTTCAGCAAGTGCTTCCCAACGAGATTGAGAAGCGCAGTTTTCAGATCATTGAAGAAGAGATGGGCCAGCTTCAGCTGGACCCGGAGGTTGCGCCTATTGTGAAGCGGGTGATCCACACCACGGCGGATTTTGACTATCTGCGGACCCTTACCTTCTCTCCCGGCGCGGTGGCCAAGGGAATTGCCGCCCTCCGGGAGGGGGCTTCCATCCTGACCGATACCCAAATGGCCCGCTCCGGCATCAACAAGGCTGCTCTGGCCAAGGTGGGGGGAGAGGCCCTCTGTTTCATGAGCGACCCGGATGTGGCCCAGGCGGCAAAGGAGAAGGGGACCACTCGGGCGACTGCCTGTATGGACAAAGCGGCCGCTCTGGGCGGAAATCTGATTATCGCCGTGGGGAACGCTCCCACGGCCCTGGTGCGCCTTCACCAACTGATGGAAGAGGGAAAGATCGCCCCCCGCCTCATCATCGGCGTCCCGGTGGGATTTGTCAATGTGGTGGAAAGCAAGGAGCTGATCCTCTCCTCGTCGGTTCCCTTTATTGTGGCGCGCGGCCGCAAAGGGGGAAGCAACGTGGCCGCCGCAATCTGCAACGCTCTGCTGTATCTGGCGACGGGGCGCGCCCTGTAGTTCCTTTGTTGCCCGGAATACCGATAAAAAAGCAGGGCAACCGGGCAAAATAGGAAAAAGAGGCCCTGGATAGAGTCGCTTTGTTATGAAGAATGCTGAAAAAATTCGGCGAATTTCGGAGAAGAAGTTGCCGCTTCCATGGGCAAAGGGCTTTACATCTTCGGTGGCTTATTGTAAAATAGAACATAATGCTAGCAGAGATTCCCTTTGGGGAATCGGCGGCAACAGGATAGGAAAGAAGACAACAGCCGGTGCCCCTTCCGGACGCAGCGGCTGTTCTCTTGGGAGGTAGTTATGGGCTTACAGTACAAGAGGATCCTTCTTAAGCTGAGCGGTGAAGCATTGGCAGGCAATCAAGGCTTCGGGCTGGACCATGAAGTGGTCAAGAAGATCAGCAAAAGCATTGGAAAGTGTGTGGATGCCGGGTGCCAGGTAGGCATCGTGGTAGGCGGCGGCAACTTTTGGCGCGGCCGTTCCAGCGGGGACATGGACCACACCCGGGCCGACCATATGGGAATGTTGGCCACGGTCATCAACTGCCTTGCTTTGGCCGATGCCTTGGAGCAGGACGGCATTGTTGTGCGGGTGCAGACCGCTATCTCCATGCAGGCCATCGCGGAGCCGTATATCCGCAACCGGGCGGTCCGCCATCTGGAAAAGGGGAGAGTGGTCATCTTCGGATGCGGCACCGGGAATCCCTTCTTCTCCACCGATACGGCGTCCGCCCTCCGTGCCGCCGAGATCGACGCGGAAATAATCCTGAAGGCTACCCTGGTGGACGGTGTCTACGACAGCGATCCCAATAAGAATCCCGACGCCAAACGGTACGATCTTCTCACCTTCAGCGAGGTGCTCAACAAAAAGCTGGCGGTGATGGATATGACGGCCGCTTCCATGTGCCGGGACAACAAGACCCCCATTCTCGTTTTCAGCATCAGCGACCCGGACAATATCTTCCGTGCGGTCAATGGTGAACAGATTGGAACGTTGGTAAAGGAGGCATAACCATGAAAGAGCAGATTGTACCGTTTGATACCAAGATGGGCAAGACCATCAAGAATATGGAGAAGGAGTTTGCCGCTATCCGTGCCGGGCGGGCCAATCCCGCTGTGCTGGATCATGTGATGGTGGATTACTACGGCACCCCCACCCCCATCGCCCAGATGGCGGGCGTATCGGTGTCGGAGGCCCGCATCCTCACCATCCAGCCCTGGGATCGTTCCTCCCTCAAGGCCATCGAAAAGGCGATCCAGACCTCGGACATCGGCATCAACCCCACCAACGACGGCTCGGTCATCCGGATCGTGTTCCCGCCCCTCACCGAGGAACGGAGAAAAGAACTCTGCAAAACCATCCGCAAGCTGGCCGAGGAAGCCAAGGTTGCCATCCGCTCCATCCGGCGGGATGCCAATGAGAAGTTCAAATCCATGAAGAAGGCCAACGAGCTGACCGAGGACGATCAGAAAGAACTGGAGAATAATATCCAGAAGTTGACCGATAAATATATAAAGGATATTGACTCTATTTCCGCTGCCAAGGAAAAGGAGATCCTGGAAATTTAACGGTTTTTTGCATGCAAAAGCCGAAGAGAGGACGTACGCACCCATGGAACAATTCCCACAGCTGCCCCCCCAGCAGTTTTTGCCCCGGCATATCGGCATTATTATGGACGGCAATGGCCGCTGGGCAAAGCAGCGCGGTCTGCCCCGGTCGGTAGGCCACAAGGCAGGAGCCGAAACATTCCGGAAGATCGCTACCTTCTGTCGGGATATTGGGATTCCGTACTTGACCGCCTATGCCTTTTCCACCGAGAACTGGAAGCGTCCCCAGGAAGAGGTAGACGCCATCATGGACCTGCTGCGGGAGTATCTGGACGATACTGCGAAACACCAGGGGGAGGATGTACGGACCTGCTTCATCGGGGACCGGGAGCCTCTTGCGGCGGATCTGCGGGAGAAGATCCGCCGGGTAGAGGAGGAAAGCGCCCATAACCGGACCATCACCGTGAACATCGCCTTAAACTATGGCGGCCGGGACGAGTTGGTCCATGCGGCCAGACGATTGGCACGGGAGGCAGCGGCCGGCCGTCTGGACCCGGAATCGATTGATGAAAAAATGGTTTCCAATGCGCTGTATACCGCTGGGCAGCCTGATCCCGATGTGATCATTCGGCCCAGCGGGGAAAAGCGATTGTCCAACTTTTTGACGTGGCAGTCTGCCTATGCAGAATTTGTCTTTTTGGATGTTCTCTGGCCGGATTTTGATCAGAATCATCTTTGCAGCGCCTTGTGGGAATATGCCCGCCGGGACAGACGGTTTGGAGGAATCTAAGTGCGACAGAGAATCATTTCTGCCCTGGTGGGTCTATGCATTTTGGCGGCGTTGCTGCCATTTCTGAACACGGCGGCCCTTAACGCCGTCATCAGTGTCATTTCGGCGTTGGCGGTACACGAAATCTTGCTGGCAACGAAATACATTGAGAATCGGTTCTTGGCTTTTTTATGTATTGGCTTTGCGTGTGTCGTCCCCTTTATGGATACGACCTTGGTTGCCCGATACCTTCCCCTATTGTGTTATGTGTTTTTCATGGCACTCTTCCTGCTTCTCCTGATTAAACATGACACCATCCGGGTAGAGCAGATTGGGTTTTCCTTTATGATGGCGACCTGTATTCCGTTTTCCCTCAACTGTGTCATCCTGATGCGGAACTATATGGGCTTTGGTCCCAGTTTCTTCTACCTGTTCTACATCTTCGGTTCCTCGTGGATTGCCGACTCCGGTGCCTATTTTGCGGGGATGCTCTTTGGAAAGCACAAGCTCTGCCCCACCATCAGCCCCAAAAAGACGGTGGAGGGCTTTATCGGCGGTCTGGTGGCCGCTGTGGTGGGCAACCTGCTGATCGCCGGCATCTTTACCGTCCTGGGACAGCAGGAATGGTTTGTGGCGTATCTGGGCGGCCCCATCCGGATAAACTATCTACTGGTAGCGGCGCTGAGTCCCTTTTGCGCGCTGGCCGGTGTATTTGGGGATCTGTCCGCTTCTATCATCAAGCGGCAGTGCGGTATCAAGGATTTTGGCCATATCATGCCGGGGCATGGAGGCATTCTGGATCGGTTTGATTCGGTGCTGATGGTTGCTCCCTTGGTTTTTATTCTGGCACGGATCTTTTCTTTCGCTGTCTATTGCTGAGCAAGGAGTAAATTATGTGGCGTGGATGCAGATCCACGCCTTACTTCTTGAAAAAGATTTACAAAAATTTTGCAGCGGCGCCCTTTCCCGTTCCCAAAGGGATGCTAGACTCGTTACAAAACAGGAGACGACTGGAAGGAGATCCCATGGACGGTACGTTTTGCAATCTTACTGCCGACAACCTCGCCCAAGAGCATCTGTGCTGTATTATCCGCAGCCGGAAACCCCATCCCGGTGTGGAGGCAAAGCGCCAATGGCTGGCGGATCGCCTGAAAGAGGGGCATGTCTTCCGGAAACTCCAGGCCAAGGCCACTGTCTTCATTGAGTACGCGCCATTGGAAACGGCCTGGGTGCCGGTGGTGGGGGAGAACTTCCTCTATCTGTACTGCCTGTGGGTGGGCCCCGAACAGAAAGGGCAGGGATATGGAAGCGCATTGATGGAATACTGCCTTGCCGACGCCAAGGCCCGGGGACGGTCGGGCGTCTGCATGCTGGGGGCCAATAAGCAAAAAAACTGGCTGTCGGACCAGTCCTTTGCCAAGCGATATGGCTTCAAGCCGGTGGATACTACGCCTTCGGGGTATGAGCTGCTGGCCCTCTCTTTTGATGGAACCGTGCCTTCCTTTGCGCCCCGCGCCAAGGAGGAGAAGATCGACGAGCAGGAGCTGACCATCTACTACGACTGGCAGTGCCCTTACATCTACCAGAGTTTGCAGCAGGTGGAACGGTATTGCAGCGAGAACGCGTTGCCGGTCTCCTTCCGCCTGGTGGATACCCTGGAAAAGGCGAAAAATCTTCCCTGTGTTTTCAACAACTACGGGGTGTTTTATCAAGGCCGGTTCCAGACAGTCAATCTTCTGGATTCCGCCGCGGTGAAGCGGATTCTTCGCCGGTAAGGGGTCTTTTTGCAGCCCTGCGGCTGCTGATTTTGATTGGGATGGGAGTCACGATATGCAGATAGTTGTTACCATTTTGGTTACCATATTGATCTTTGGGATTATTATCAACATCCATGAGGCGGGGCATTTTTTCTTTGCCAAGCTGTTTGGGGTACGGGTCAACGAGTTTTCCTTCGGAATGGGTCCTCTGCTGTTCCAGAAGGTAAAAGGGGAGACGGAATACTCCATCCGCCTCTTTCCCATCGGCGGGTATGTGGCCATGGAAGGGGAGAGCGAGGACAGCGACGACGAGCGCGCCTTTTTCCGGAAGCCGGCGTGGCAGCGGTTCATCATTCTCTTTGCAGGCGCGGCGATGAACATTCTGATGGGCCTGGGGATCTTGATCGGGCTGGTGAGCGGCCAGGAACTGCTGGGCACCACCGTGATTGCCGGCTTTGACGAGGGGATTGCCGCGTCCCAATATCTCCAGAGCGGCGACCGGATCACCCGCATCAATGGGTACCACATCTCCGGGTACAACGACGCCCTTTTCCAGCTGCTGCGGGACGAGGACGGCGTGATCGACTTCCAGGTGGTGCGAAACGGCGAGACAACGCAGGTGGATCAGGTGCCCTTTGAGATGGAAACCTATGAGGACGGCAGCCGGGCGGTGAAACTGGGGCTTACCTTTTATGGCGTGGAAAAGACCCCGCTGTCCAGCCTCCAGTATGCCGCCGAGTGGACCGTTTCCATCGTCAAGCAGGTGTGGTACTCCTTTATGGATATTCTCACCGGCCGGTATGGGCTGAGCGAGCTGTCCGGCCCGGTGGGGACCGCCACGGTGGTGAGCCAGGCGTCGTCCCTGGGGCTGCGGTCGGTGATGCTGCTGGTGGCCTTTCTCACCATCAATGTGGGGGTCTTCAATCTCTTTCCCATTCCGGCTCTGGATGGCGGGCGGCTGCTCTTTGTGATCATTGAGATGATCCGCCGCCGCCCGGTGGACCCCAAATATGAAAACTATATCCACGCGGCAGGGATGGCAATGCTCCTCTGCCTGATTGTGGTGGTTACCTTCAGCGATATCACCAAGCTTTTGCAGTAGGGAGGAAAGGTTGTGGCCGTGACAAAATCCATCCAGGTGGGGAACCTGGTTCTGGGCGGGGGGGCGCCGGTGGTGATCCAGTCCATGCTCAGCCGCCCCAGCACCGACCGGGAGGGAAATTTGGAGCAGGCTCGCCGCCTGGCGGCTGCCGGCTGCCAGATGATCCGTACCGCTGTGCCCGACCAGGCCGCCGTTTCCCTCATCCCCGCCCTGAAGGAAGCGACGGGGCTGCCCATTGTGGCGGACATCCATTTCGACTACCGGCTAGCCATCGAAGCCGCCTATGCGGGGGCGGATAAAATCCGGCTGAACCCGGGGAACATCGGCTCGGCTGACCGGGTGGCCCAGGTGGCAAAGGTCTGCCGGGAGAAGGGGATTCCCATCCGTGTAGGGGCCAATACCGGTTCCCTGTCCAAGGAGGTATTGGCCCGGTTTGGCGGCCCCACCCCCCTGGCCCTGGCGGAGAGCGCTCTGGAGCAGGTGGCCCTTTTGGAACGCTGGGACTTTGACCAGATTGTCCTTTCGGTCAAGGCATCTCATGTGGCCACCATGGTGGAGGCCTGCCGCATCATCCACAGCCGCAGCCCCTATCCCCAGCACCTGGGGGTTACCGAGGCAGGCACCCCCAGGATGGGGGTGATCAAGTCGGCCATTGGGCTCGGTGCCCTCCTGTTGGAGGGGATTGGGGATACCATCCGGGTATCCCTTACCGCCGACCCTGTGGAGGAGGTGCGAGCAGCCCAGGACATCCTGGCGGCGGTTGGGCTCCTTCCCCGGCCGCAGCTGGTCTCCTGCCCCACCTGCGGCCGCTGCCGGGTCGATCTGATGCCGCTGGCCGCCCAGGTGGAGGAACTGCTGACGCGGTACCGCCGCCCCATGACGGTGGCGGTGATGGGCTGTGCCGTCAACGGCCCCGGCGAGGCCCGCCAGGCCGATCTGGGGATTGCAGGCGGGGACGGCTGCTTCCTCCTGTTCCAGCACGGGGAGGTGCTGCGCCGGGTGACCCAGGAGGGGGCCCTGGAGGCGCTGCGCCAGGAGCTGGACCGTCTGGAAGAGGGTTGGAAATGGGAAGAAGGGGTACAGCAATGATTGTGGGAGAGCTGTTTGGACCGATCATCGGGGACGGGTGCTCGCCGCTCAGCCAGGCGGCGGTGGTGTCCATCGATCTCAGCGACGACAAAAGCCGGATGGACATCCGGCTTTTTCCCAGTGCCCTGATTCCCAAGGAACCGCTGTGGAAAGCGGCCGCCGCCCTGGAGGAGAAGCTGCACCTGGAGAAGGTGAACTTCTTCCTGAAATACGACAAGGCCCTTTTTACAGCGGAGTATCTGCCCCAGCTGGTGTATGAGGTGCGGCGAAGCGGGGCGCTGGTCAACGGCTTCTTTGAGGGGGCGACCGCCTGCGTGGAAGAGAAGCGGCTGGTCATCACCCTCTCCCACGGAGGAGAGGCCATGCTGGAAAAAAGCGGCTGCCGGCAAAAGATGAGCCAGGTCATCGCCGCCGAGTTTGGCCTGACCATGGAGGTGGAATTTGCCGGGGTACTGCGGGTGGAGAAGCCCCAGCGGCGGGAGGAGGAGTTTCTTCCGCCGCCGGCGGGGGAGGTGTCCATTCCCGGCCTTCGGGCGACCCAGCCGATCCGGATTGCCGCCAGCGGTTCTTCTCCTGCTCCCAAGCCGGCAGCAAAGGCTTCCAAGGCGGCCTTCGACACCGAGGGGCTTCCCTTCAAGCCGGGGACGGTGCGGGTGCTCACCGGCCACGCGATCCGCACCAAGCCCATCCCCCTGCGGGAGGTGAGCCAGGAGAGCGGTACCGTCGTGGTATGGGGAGATATTTTTGACGTTCAGAAAAAAGAGACCCGGGATGGCAGCAAGGTGATCCTGTCCATCTATTTTACCGACTACACCAACTCCAACGTGCTGAAGATCATTGAGGAGAAAAAGGCTGCCCAGATCTACGACAAATTGTCCCCCAAAACCACCATCATCGTCCGGGGCGAGGTAAGCTACGATCGATACGACCGGGAGATCAACATCCGTCCCAAGGACATCTCCACCGTGGAGAAGGAGCTCCGCCAGGACCTGGCCCCTCGCAAACGGATCGAGCTGCACGCCCACACCACCATGTCCGCCATGGACGGCCTGGCCGATACCGAAGCATTGGTGGCCCAGGCGGCCCGTTGGAGCCATCAGGCCATCGCCATCACCGATCATGGGGTGGTGCAGGCCTACCCCTTTGCCACCGCTGCCGCCGCCAAAGCCCGGAAGGAGAACCCCAATTTCCGCGTCCTGTTCGGCTGCGAAGGATACCTGGTCAACGATCTGGTGAAGATGGTGGATGGAAGCTGTCCCCAGAGCATGAAGGACACCCTTATCGCCTTTGACCTGGAGACCACCGGCCTTTCCCCGGCCACCGAGCGGATCACCGAAATCGGCGCGGTCAAGATGGTGGGGGAGCAGATCGTAGACCGCTTCAATACCTTTGTCAATCCGGAAAAAGCCATCCCCAGCGAGATCATCCGCCTGACCGGCATTACCGACGAGATGGTTGCCAATGCTCCCCATGAGGAGGAGGCCCTGAAGGCGTTTCTCGCCTTCTGCGGCGACAGCCAGTGTTTGATTGCCCATAACGCCGGCTTTGATATGTCCTTCCTCCGGGCGGCGGCAGGACGCCACAGCATCTCGCTTCCCTTTGCCAGTATCGACACCGTTCCCATGAGCCGCAATCTGCTGCCGTCCCTGCGCAACCATAAGCTGGACACGGTGGCAAATGCCCTGGAGCTGGGCAAATTCAACCACCACCGGGCCTGCGACGATGCGGAGATCCTGGCTCACATCTTCCTGCGGCTGGTGGAACTGGCCAGGGAGAAGGGGCCTGTGGAGCAGGTGGAGGACCTGAACAAGGTGCTCTCCGGGGTCGATCCCAAAAAGGGAGAGATGTACCACATCGTCCTCCTGGCCCAAAACAACACGGGGCTGAAAAACCTCTACCGGCTGATCTCCTACTCCAATTTAGACTACTTCCATAAAAAGCCCCGCATGCCCAAGAGCGTGATTCTGGAACATCGGGAAGGGCTGCTGATCGGCTCCGCCTGTGAGGCGGGGGAGCTGTTCCGGGCTGTTACTGCCGGCAAGCCCTGGGGCGAATTGTGTGAGATTGCAAAGTTCTACGACTATTTGGAAGTACAGCCCATTGGCAACAACCTGTTTATGCTGCGGGAAGGAAAGGTAAAGGACGAGGAGGCCCTGCGGGATTACAACCGGACCATCGTCCGGCTGGGGGAGGAAACCGGCCGGCCGGTGGTGGCCACGGGGGACGTCCATTTTCTCAATCCCGAGGACGAGGTGTACCGGCGGGTCCTCATGGCCTCCATGGGCTTCTCCGATGCGGACAACCAGGCGCCCCTCTACTTCAAGACCACCGAGGAGATGCTGGAGGAGTTTTCCTACCTGGGGACGGAGAAAGCGGAGGAGATCGTCATCGACAATCCGGCCGCCATCGCCGACCAGGTGGAAATTCTTCAGCCGGTTCCGTCCGGCACCTTCCCGCCCTCCATCCCCGGTTCGGATGAGGAACTGCAGCGGATCGTCTGGGAACGGGCAAAGCGGGACTACGGCGACCCGGTGCCGGATCTGGTGAAGAACCGCCTGGAACGGGAGCTTACCTCCATCATCAAGCATGGGTTCGCCGTTCTGTACATCATCGCCCAAAAGCTGGTTGCCAAGTCGGAGAGCGACGGATACCTGGTGGGCTCCCGTGGATCGGTGGGCTCCTCCTTTGTGGCCCATATGGCGGGAATCTCGGAGGTAAACCCTCTGCCGCCCCATTACGTCTGCCCCAACTGTAAGCACAGCGAATTCATCACCGACGGCTCGGTCGGTTCCGGCTTTGACCTGCCGGACAAGGCCTGCCCCGTCTGTGGGACGACCTACCTGCGGGACGGCCATGAAATCCCCTTTGAGACCTTCCTGGGGTTCGACGGGGACAAATCTCCGGATATTGACCTGAACTTTTCCGGCGAATACCAGGCCCAGGCCCACGGCTATACCGAGGAGCTCTTCGGTTCCGACCACGTGTTCAAGGCCGGTACCATCGCCACCGTGGCCGATAAGACCGCCTACGGCTATGTGAAGAAATACCTGGAGGAACGGGGGCGGGTGGTCCACCGGGCGGAGGAAACCCGCCTGGCCATCGGCTGTACCGGTATCAAGCGGACCACCGGCCAGCATCCCGGCGGCATGGTGGTCGTTCCCTCCGAGTATGAGGTCTACGATTTTACCCCTGTCCAGCGCCCGGCGGACGATGCTACGTCGTCCATCGTGACCACCCACTTTGATTTCCACTACCTCCACGATACCATCCTGAAGCTGGATAACCTGGGACACGATGTTCCCACCCAATACAAGTACCTGGAGGATATGACGGGGATCAAGGTCAATTCGGTCCCCATGGGGGACCCCAAGATCATCAGCCTCTTTACCTCCCCGGAGGCGATGGGAGTGACCAAGGAGGACATCGGCTGTGAAACGGGAAGCCTGGCCCTGCCGGAGATGGGGACCAACTTTGTCCGGGGGATGCTGCTGGAGGCAAAGCCCACCAAGTTTGCCGATCTGCTTCAAATTTCCGGTCTGTCCCACGGCACCGACGTATGGCTGGGAAACGCCCAGGAGCTGATCAAAAGCGGAACCTGCTCCATTTCCGAGGTGATTGGTACCCGTGACAGCATCATGACCTATTTGATGCACAAGGGAATGCCCAATAAGAAGGCTTTTGACATTATGGAGTTTACCCGAAAGGGAAAGGCGCCGCAAAAGCTGACCCCGGAGCTACAGCAGGAGATGCGGGATCACGACGTCCCCCAGTGGTACATCGACAGTTGTCTCAAGATCAAGTACATGTTCCCCAAAGCCCACGCCGCTGCCTACGTCATTGCCGCCATCCGGTTGGGGTGGTTCAAGCTGTATCGCCCGCTGGAGTTTTATTGCGTGTATTTCACCGTGCGGGGGGAGGATTTTGACGCGGAAAGCGCGCTGGGAGGGAAATCCGCGGTACGCACCAAGATGGAGGCGCTGCAGTCCCTGGGGATGCAGCGGACCAAAAAGGAGGACGACCAGCTATACAGCCTGCAGATCGTCTACGAAATCCTGGGGCGAGGATTCTCCTTCCTGCCGGTGGACCTGTACCGGTCCCACGCCACCCGGTTCCAGGTGGAGGACGGAAAGATCCGGATGCCGTTCTCCGCCCTCAAGGGGCTGGGGGAAGCGGCTGCTTACAGCCTCCAGGAGGCCGCCGCCAAGGGACCGTTTATCTCCGGCGACGACATCATCGCCAGGGCCGGGGTGAGCAAAGGGGTGATTGAAACCCTGAAGAATGCCGGCGCCCTGGGGGACCTGCCGGAAAGCAGCCAGATGAGTTTTTTCTAACCGAGGAGAAAAATAGGAGGAAAGACCATGAAGTTTCAAAATCCACTGCTGGCAGTAACCGACCTGGAGCGTTCGGTGGCCTTTTACCAGCAGGTGCTGGGCCTTCGAAAGATTGCGGACTTCGGCGCCAACGTCACCCTGACCGGCGGTCTATGCCTCCAGACCCTGGACACCTGGAAGGAGTTCCTCCATACCGACCAGGTGACGTTTGGCTCCCATGCCGGCGAGCTGTACTTTGAGGAGGAAGATTTTACGGGGTTTGTCCAGCGCTTGGGGACGATGGAGATCCGCTATGTCCATCCGGTCCAGGAGCATGCCTGGGGCCAGCGGGTGGTCCGGTTCTACGACCCCGACGGGCATATCATCGAAGTGGGGGAGCCGTTAAGGGCGGTCTGCAAACGCTTTTCCCACCAGGGCATGACGCCGGAGGAGATCGCCGCACGGATGGATGTTCCGGCTGCCCTTGTTCACCGGTGCCTGCGCGGATAGAAAAGAACAACCGGGACAGCAGCGTTCTCTTTTCGCTGTTGTCCCGGTTCGTTTTAGTGGCGTTCGATATACGCGTCGATGGCGTCGTGGTACCGGACCAGATCCAGATCCTGGGGATCGGTTGCTTCCCCCAGGAGCAGATCCACCATGTAGTGGGGCGTCTTGCCTCCAATGGCCATGGATTTGACGCAGGAGACACAGTAGACGGCTACGTCCTGACAGGGCATCTGGGCCGCCCGCTTCTTTTGGAAGCGATGGACCTCTTCCAGGGGGATACGGCCGTAAAAGTTGTCCCCGCAGCAGATGGAGGAGGTCCCGCTATAGGGGGATTCCACAATGGAGATGCCCATCTTTCCCAGCAGGCTGCGCACCGCGGCGTGGACCTGGGGCTTGGGGCGGTAGGAACAGGAATCGTGGACCGACAGGGTCATCCCTTCGTAATGGGGAAGGGGAAGACCAGGAAGCTGATCCAATACCTCCCACAGGGAGATGGTCTGGATCCCGGGATAGAGGGAACGGAACCGCCGGTCACACCCGGCGCAGTTGTTGATGATGGTGGCGCCCTTGGGAAGCTGGGGATCGTGATGGCAGCAGATGCTGTGGAGCTTTACCGGCCCAAACCACTGGCGAAGAAGGGTCAACACCTTTTCGGGGGCATCGGGCTTGTACAGACTGAGGGCACAGCCTGGGTTAAACCAACAGTTCTCCAGGTCAATTTCCTCTAAGGAGATGCTCGGCAAACGAAGACCGGACACGAGATACCACTCCTTTCGGTATGTTATTGAATCAGGCCCTGGCGGAAGGCGTCGGCAAAATCCACGGCTTCCACCTGGAAGGTTCGACCGTTCAGGTAGTCCAGATGTTCTCCGCTGGTGGTGAAGCGGAAGGTGAGCTGATAGGAACAAAGGGCCTGCCACCGCCAGCCGGTTCCCTTGTTGTCCCGATTTCTGCCGTACTTGGTGTCCCCCAAAAGGGGATGGCCGATAGAGGCCAGGTGGGCGCGGATCTGGTGGGTACGGCCGGTGAGGAGCTCCACCTCCAGGAGAGAAAAGCGTCCCCGGCTCTCCAGGACCCGATAGCGGGTGAGGATGGTCCGCGCTCCCTCCTGAGGGGCTGAGAGGATCGTCACCTGATTGGTCGCAGCATCCTTGCGGAGCCATCCTTTGAGGGTTGCATGGGGCGGCTGGGGCGTCCCAAAAACGATGCACAGGTACCGTTTGTCCAGCTGCCGCTCCTTGATCTTCTCGTTGAGGACACGGAGGGTGGGGGCGTTCTTTGCCGCGATGACAATGCCGCTGGTGTTCCGGTCAATCCGGTTGCAAAGAGCGGGGACAAAGGAATTTTCCTCCAGAGGCCGGTATTCCCCTTTTTGGTACAGGTATTTGAGGATGCGGTTGATGAGGGTATCGGTTTTCTCCCGGTCATCCTCGTGGACCAGCAGGCCGGCCTCCTTGTTCACCAGCAGGAGATTCTCGTCCTCGTACACCAGATCCAGGTGGTCCTTGGCAAGAAGGAAGGGGAGGGGACCGGTATCGCTCTCAAAGAATTCGTCATTTATGTACAGGGTCATGCGGTCCCCCTCCGCAAGGCGGGTGGAAATGGCGCACCGCTTCCCATTTACCTTGATCCGCTTGAGGCGGATGGACTTATAAAGGAGAGAGGAGGGAAGACGAGGCATCGCTTTGGTAAGAAATTTGTCCACGCGCTGGCCGGCGTCGTTGGGGCCGATGAGAAATTCTTTCATGATCGTCTCCTTCCCAAAAATGACCGAGCCGTTCTCTTTCACAAGTAAGAGGACGGATAACAACCCATATTATACCACAGCCCCCTCGCTTCTCCAAGGGAGAAAGGGGATCTTCGGGCAA
The DNA here is from genome assembly GCA_904387055.1 of Candidatus Heteroruminococcus faecigallinarum. Taxonomy (GTDB): domain Bacteria; phylum Bacillota; class Clostridia; order Oscillospirales; family Ruminococcaceae; genus Heteroruminococcus; species Heteroruminococcus faecigallinarum. The sequence goes on from CAJFKV010000001.1 coordinate 86,063, forward strand.
AAAGGAAAATTTATGGGGAAGAACGCTTTTCAAACCGGCCAAAATACGGTATACTGAACGGTGTATGAATACATTTTTAGGAGGAGAAAGACTATGTTGACCAATGAGCGCGTTATGGAAATCCTGACCGAAGCGGGCGTCCTGCTGGAGGGGCATTTCCTGCTGACCTCCGGCAAGCATTCCAACCGGTACCTGCAGTGTGCCAAGATCTTTCGCAATACCAAGTACAGCGAAGAGCTCTGCGCCGACCTGGCCGAGCGGTTTGCCGACGATGGGGTGGAGGTCGTGATTGGGCCTGCCATGGGCGCCGTCCAGATGGCCTACGAGGTGAGCCGTCATCTTCACTGCGAGAATTTCTTTGCCGAGCGGGAGAACGGGGAGATGACCCTGCGCCGTGGCTTTGCGGTTACCCCTGGAATGAAGTGCCTGATTGTGGAGGACGTGGTGACCACCGGCGGCTCGGTGAAGGAAGTAATCAAGCTGGTTCAGGAGGCCGGCGGCATTGTGGTGGGCGTTGGCTCGATTGTGGACCGGAGCAACGGCAAAGCCGATTTCGGGGTGCCCTTCAAGCCGGTTATCCAGGTGAATGTGGAGGCTTGGGAACCGGAGAACTGCCCCCTGTGCAAGGCCGGCGCCGGCGCCCCTGTCAAGCCTGGCAGCCGGAAGATCAAGTAACAGTGGAAGAATCCCAGGCTGGCAGTTCCATGTTGTGGAGGCAGGCAGGTGATGGGCGTGGATCCTCGTTTTGTCAATCATCGGGAGCGGGTGCGAAAGCGATTCCTGCAGGAGGGGTTGGAGCATTTTGAGCAACACAACCAGTTGGAGCTGCTGCTCTTTTATGCCATCCCCCAGCGGGATACCAACGGCATCGCCCACGATCTAATCCAGCGGTTTGGGTCCATTTCCCGCGTGATGGATGCCTCGGTGGAAGAACTGATGACGGTGGACGGGATTGGGGAACGGGCGGCCGTCCTTCTGAAGCTGGTTCCAGCGTTGGCACGTTCCTATACGCTGGACCATCTGGGAAAGGTCCGCACCTTCCAAACCGACGAGGAGCTGAAGGAATACCTCCTGGCCCTGTACACAGGCTGTACGAAGGAACGGGTCTATCTTCTGCTCTTTGATAACCGGGACACCCTTTTGCGGACTGTTCAGATTGGAGAAGGGGACTTGACCGCCGCCTTGTTTTCCACCCGCGACATTGTTCAGCAGGTTTTGCTTTACAACAAGACTACCAAGGTTATCCTTTCCCACAATCATCCGGTGGGCCTTGCCCTGCCGTCCCATGCGGACCAAACGGCTACGGATGAAATTCAGCGGGCCTTATCCAGCGTGGAGGTAACGCTGTACGACCATATCATCGTGTCTGGAAATCGGGAGTGCTATTCCTTGCGGGAGAGGAGGATTTTCCCGTAGCATCCTTGAACATCGACTGTTTGACGTGTTCATAAACAGACAACCCCTTCCTTATACGTTCGGTGAATGGGGAAACAGCGGGCGGCACGATGAATTTGTCGTGTCGCTCAAAAAAGGGGTTGCAAGAGGGCCTGTTTTCGATTATAATTTTCATTGTAACTTTTGGAGGTGTCAACATGATGAATTTTCAATTGCTGGATGCAGCAGCCACCGGGCAGCAAGGAAGCATGATGGGTCTCCTGCTCCCCATGATTCTGATGTTCGCGGTTCTGTATTTCTTTATGATCCGCCCGCAGAAGAAGAGAGAGAAGGAAACCCAGAAGATGCGTTCCTCCCTGGAGGTGGGTGACGAGATCATCACCATCGGCGGCATTGTGGGCATCGTGGCCAGCATGCGGGAAGACACGCTGGTTATCGAGACCGGCAGCGACCGCAGCAAGATCCGGGTTGCTCGTTGGGCTGTCCAGCAGAACCTGACCGCGAAGGAAGCCGCTGCTCCTGCCGAAAAGGAGAAGAAGTAGCAACCGCTTCTTTCCATCATTCGCACATAAATACCCCCTGCCGGGAATAAGCTGGAATTGACAGCTTCGGATTGAGCAGGGGGTATTGTCATGTCCAACACCAATAGACAAGCGGCGTCTTTCTCAGCAGGGGAGAAGCGGTCCCAAAATCGCTTTCCTTGGAAATCGCTGGCCATCGCGGTCGGAATCGGGGTGGGGGTGATCCTTCTTGTCCTGCTTCTGGCATCCCTTCTGATGACCATTTGGGATATTCCTGTGGAGCTGATCAATCCCATCGCTTCCCTGGCCTTGGTGCTGGGAGGAGGGCTGGCCGGATACTTAGCCGCCCGGATGGTACACCGAAAAGGATTGTTGACTGGCGGCATCTGCGGATGCGCCCTTTTTGTGCTGGTGCTGGCGGGGAATCTTCCCAATCTGCCGGAGGAGATGGGCCCGGCCCTCCTGTTGAAGCTGGTGATTCTCTTGGCCAGCTCGATGGCAGGAGGCGTATTGGGGGTCAACAAACAGGTGCGCGGACGACGATAACAATCCACAATGGGCAGCAGTGTCAACATCCAAACACTGCTGCCCGTTTGTTTCTTTGCATGAAGGATCGTCTTCCCGCATAGGATTGTCCCAGGAGGTGTGGTTCTTATGTGGGATGGAATGGGGACAACCCGGCGTTCTGTCAGTCGACGCCACCGCCGAGTCTTCTGGGATCGGCGAAACTGGCAAGACCTGGCGCGAGGGATCCGAAGCGCTGGCCGTCTCCCGCTTTTGGCGGGCATTCTGGTAGCCGGGATGGTTGTGGGCCGGGGAATGGTGGGGACGATGGACGGTGCCTTAGGCGAGCAGGCAGCGGCACTGGCTGGTGGATTTTTGGCCCAGCGGAGCGGCCAAACTGCACTGGAGACCTTTTTGGCCAGCTTTTTTTCCTCAGGAGCCCAGCTGCTCCTCCTCTTCTTTTTGGGCTTCTGTGCCATTGGAACGCCGCTGCTCTATCTCTACCCCTTCGTTCGGGGATTGGGGATGGGGTTCGGTTATGGGACCCTGTTTTACCAACATGGGTGGTCGGCTTTGGGATGGTTCTGCGTATTGCTGCCCAATCTGCTGATCAGCACCGTTGTTCTGCTGCAGGCCTGCCAGCAATCCATCGATCTGTCCTTAAAGTTTTGGACCTTTACAGGAAGGAGAGAGGGGCCAATGGCCCGGATTACCCCCTCTCCCGTATACAGCCGCTTTGTCTTTTTCTTGCTGCTGTTGCTGCTTTCCGCCGGGGTGGACTGCGGGCTCTTCGCCCTGTTCGGGCGCTTCCTGGCCCTGTAAAAAAGAAATCGATCCAGAAGAAAAGAGGACGACCAAATAAAGGAAGGTCAGTCCTTTTTTCCTTTTCCAGGCTGGTAATGGGCGAGAGGGGAATGCTTCATGGCATCCTGCCGCTGGGGTTCCGAGATATGGGTATAGATCTCGGTTGTCCCCAGATTGGTATGGCCTAAAATATCCTGGAGGATGCGAATATCTACCCCGCCATACTGATACATCAGCGTGGCCGCCGTATGCCGCAGTTTGTGGGGAGAAAGCCCACGGCCGCCCAACCCTGCCTGCTGGAGGTATCCCTCGATCAACTGTTCCACGCGGCGAGGGGAGAGGCGGGTCCCTCTGCTGGAAAGAAAGAGGGCCCCTCGGTGCTCTGCTTTGGCCGGTTCCTGGCGCACCGCCAGATAGGCAGCGATGGCCTGGTCGCAGGCGCTGTTTAGGTAGACAATCCGCTCTTTGTTGCCTTTTCCCAACAGGCGCAGGGTATGTTCTTCCCGATTGATGCTGCTTAAGTTGATGCCAACCAGCTCCGACAAGCGCATCCCGCAGTTGAGAAGGAGGGTGACGATGCAAAAATCCCGTTCCCGGTGGGGCGCGCTGGCAACAGTCTCCAGCAGCCGCTGGCTTTCTTCCAGGGTCAAATATTTGGGAAGGCTTTTCTTAACGGCAGGAACATCCAGATTCTCCAAAGGATTTTCCGGCAAGAGGGTAGTCTTGGTATGGAGGTATTTGTAGAAGGAGCGGAGGGCAGAGGTCTTGCGGGCGCGTGTTTTGGCCCCGTTGCCCCGTTCCCCCTGTGTATAGACGAGAAAGGCATAGGCATCCGACAGGGTGATCGAGCAGATCGTTTGAGGGGATAGATCGACGATGGAAACCTGGGACAGATCCTCCGGAATTTCCTTTAATTCCCGCGATGCCCGCAGATACCGAAAAAAACACCGCAAATCTACGTGATACCCCTCGACAGTCCGAGGCGACCGTCCACGGATCGTCAACAGATAAAAAAGAAAATCCCGCAAGAGCTGGGGACAGTCATCAAAGGTCTGAATGGTATTGGCCATAGGTCCTCCTAAAAGGGATGTCAACTGAACAGAAAAGAGGGCTTCCTTGGGAAACCACTACCATTATAATCCCCCAAAATGAAAAATGCAAGATTTCGCTAAATTAAAATTTAGCGAAATCGAGGGGGGCGAATGGGCCCCCTCGCTTGCCGGGCTTGTCGTTCATTCCCATCGCCGGGAACCACACAAATCCTCTGACTTTTGCGCTGGTCTTGGTTTTACCTGTCGATTGTTATCGCTTGCTTCTTGTATCCATTATCAAAAGCGATGGATTGATTTTTCTTCAGAAGATTCTTGTTTCTATGTTTACTTGCGCGTCGCGCAGCATACAGCATAATGACATAATAATGGCATAACTGCTCATGTCATGTTGCGGCGTGTGGAATGGGTAGAATGGACGGAATTACACGCCGCGTGGCACACTAGGATGTGGAACACTAAGATATCACGGCAGCATCTTTATTTTCGATCGCCGTACCATTTCCTTTTCCTTTGTAAGTGATTTCTTATAATATTGACTAATGTAGTGATACTTGGTCGATATACCTGATGATAGTTAAATATTTAATTAACGATTTGACGGTACATCTTCCCTCAGTCTTCCGTTCATTTGTTTGTCGCTTGGCTTCTTCATTTTCCAATCGCCTATCACAATCGATTTTCCAGTAGTGACGACCGTTTTGGTACTACACAATAGCGATGGTCCTTCCCTTTGGTTCTTTTACTCTCCCCTTCTCAGGGCTTCCATCGGCGAGTAATTTGCTGCCTTTTGAGCAGGATAGGCTCCGAAGATTCCTCCCAGTACTGCGGATGCAATGGGGACCCCCACCAGAATACCCCACGGCACCGGAAAGGAAAAAGGAGTTCCGGTAAATAGGATACTCCCTGCGGCGACTGCCGCGGTTCCTATTAGCACGCCAATCACGCTTCCCAGACAGGATAGAAGTACCGCCTCGCTGAGAAACTCGATCAAAATGCTGCTGCTGGGCGCTCCGAGGGCCTTTTTCACACCGATCTCTCGGGTTCGTTCGCCGACTGTCATCAGCATAACGGTTGCAATCCCCAGTCCAGAAACCAGCAGGGAAACCGCGGCAATCGCGCCCAAAATCCAGGTAATAATTGTCATAATGGAATCCAGAGTCTCCTTTTGCTGGGAGAGATTTTCCGCTTGGTAGGCAGATCGATCCCCTTGCCGTTGACCAAGGCCGGTAGCCAGGTCCAAACCAGTTTCTAGTTCCATGGGTTCCTTCAAGCGCACCAAGATCTTTTGAAACTGGCTTTCTTCTCCGGATACAAGAAAGGGATAAGGCAGATATAAAAATCCAGGCAGTTCCCCCATGACCTCCTGGAGAAGAGCGCCTCCGGTCGCCACCACCCCCACGACTTCCAGTTCCAAAGGGACGCCCCCGACGGTGACCCGAAGAGTTTTGCCGACAATATTATCCCGCTGATAGAACTTCTGAGCGGTCTGCCGGTCCACTACACACACAGGATTCTGGGAACGGATGTCCACCTGATTGAGCATCCGGCCGTAGAGAAGGGTCATCGAGACCACTTCCTGTGCCTGGTCGTCCACTCCCCAGACGACCATAGACCCCTCTTGCCCCGCCATGGCGACCGACGTCATCTGCACAGACACCGGGGCCGCAGCCGCTACCACTGATTCCTGTCGCAGCTGTTCCAGCTGCGGCTGCGCCAGAGAATGGGAGGAGTCGGCAGCGGAGATCACGATGCTGTTGATGCCCAGTTGGTCCAGTTCATCGTCAATCAGTCCCCGGCCGGCGGTTCCCATGGCGGTCACTAAGACGACCGAAGCCGACCCAACCGCAATACCGGCTGCAATCAGGATACTGCGCCGCTTTTGCCGAAACAAACTGCGGCAGGCCATCTGCAGCAGATGAAGCATCTTCTATCCCTCCAATCGGACAGCCGTGTTTTCCTGGAACCCTTCCGGGGAAAGGACAACGACCTCCCCTTCCTGCAACCCCTCGGTAATTTCGATTCCATCGGTGGTTTCCAGACCGGTGACCACCGTCTGACGGCGCAAAGCGCCATCTTTCCATACGAAGACGTATTCTTGGTTTTTCTCATCCTGACCCACTGCTTCATAGGGAAGGATCATCCGCCGAACCGGCTCGCCGGTCAGGATGGTCGCTTGTGCCGAGAAGCCCGACTTGATCCAGCTGTCCGGCTCAATCAGCTGAATTTCCACCTCTACCACCACGCTGCCGCTCTGGCGCTGGGCGACCGGCGCGATGGACGAGACAATACCCTGATAGGAACGTCCATCAAAACCGCTTCCCTGAATGATGGCCTGGTCTCCCAGCTGTACCGATGAAATGTCTTCTTCACCCACCGTTACCCGGGCGATGTACTGGCTGGTATCCCCGATGGTGAGAAGGGCAGAATTGGCGTCGGACGGAACGCCCGCTTGGGCCTTGCACTCCAGGACCACGCCGCTGATGGGGGCAAGCACTTCTCCAGCAATGGTTTTCATCGTTTGCTGTGCCGGATCCGTCTCTGTGTTCTCCCCTGATGCAGCGAGAAGGGAGTCCTCCAGACCCATGGATTCGGCAATCTGGCGGTAACTTTCCGGCAGCTGGCTTAACGCTGCTTTCGCCGCTTCTTCCTGGGAATCGGTACTGGCGGCCGAATTCTTTGTGGTACCGGCCGCCAGGCTGGCTTCCCGGTCCACCAGCAGTAGCCGCTGTCCCTGCTGCACAAGATCCCCCAGCTGAACACACACCTCCTGCGGCACCACCGCATAGGAACGGGTTACCTGGTGAAGAAGAGGCATTTCAATAACGCCGCTGCACTCTACCTTCTCCTGATACAGTTGTGCCTCTACGCGAACGACCTGTGCCTGGGGCAAGGTGCTTCTGGCTAGTACCGGTGTTGCCACCACGGTCCCCAATCCCAGAACCGTTACAGCCAAAAGCGTTGTACCTCTCCCTTTGATTCCCATTGTGTTTCCCCCTCTGCGGGCGTATTTTCCCCTGGGCAGAGAAAAACCGCTCTCCCTGCGCCACCGGTGATTCCAACGTTATTGTGGCAAAAGAAGAGCGGTTTATGTCCTTTTCCTGGGAGAAGGTATATTTTTAACAGGAGGCTGCACACTAGCAGCGTATTCCAAAGGAAAGAAGGGTCACTGTTGTTAAGTCCCATCCCTTGTTCCAAAGGGTGTCGTTTTCAGCAGGACGGATACTGCACATTGGAGGATACCGCCAATCTGATCGTATCCGCCGCCGAAGACTGCGCCTATTTCCGTCCCTTGTCCGGATCAGCCCCGGGGAGCTGCAGCGGCCTTGATGGCTTGATGGATGGTCCGCACGCCAATTAACTGGGCACCTGGAAACTGGGAGGCATCCAGGCTCTTCAGGCACTGCTGGGGCAGGATAAACCGGCGGAAGCCCATCCGGTAGGCTTCGCTCACCCGCTGCAAGCTCTGGCCCACCGCCCGGATCTCTCCGGAAAGGCCGATCTCTCCAAACGCCGCGGTGTCGTCCCCCAGCGGCTTGTCCAGCAGATTGGAAACCAGCGCCAGGGCGATGGGCAGATCGGCGGCTGGCTCATCGATCCACAAGCCTCCTACCACGTTGATATAGGTATCCATATTGCCAAAGAAGAACCCTCCCCGCTTTTCCAGCACAGCGATGAGGAGGACGGTGCGGTTGTAATCAAACCCGGTGGCAGCACGGCGCGGCGCGCCAAAATTCGTTTTGGCCACCAGTGCCTGTACCTCGGCCAGCACCGGCCGCGTTCCCTCCAGCAGGCAGACTACGCAGGTGCCGGAAACCCCTTCCGGCCGGTCGGAGAGAAGCATCATGGAAGGATTGGGCACCTCCCGAAGGCCGTCCCCCTCCATTTCAAAGACGCCGATCTCGTTGGTGGAGCCGTACCGATTCTTTTGGGCCCGGAGAACCCGGTAGGAAAGGCTCCGCTCCCCCTCAAAATAGAGGACGGTGTCCACCATGTGCTCCAGGACCTTGGGGCCGGCAATGGCTCCGTCTTTGTTTACATGGCCAACGATAAAGGTGGGGATCCCGGTGGTCTTGGCCATCTGGGTCAACAAAGAGGTGCACTCCCGCACCTGGGTGACGCTTCCTGGGGAGGAAGTGACGCTGGACAGGCACATGGTCTGGATGGAGTCCACAATCAAAAGCTGGGGCGCGGTTTCCTTCACTACCCGCAGCACATATTCAATGTCGGTGGAGGCGCAGAGGAAGAGGTTGGGGCTGTCTACCTTCAACCGATTGGCCCGCAGCTTAATCTGCCGGGCGCTTTCCTCCCCCGAGATGTAGAGAAGGCGGAGGTGTTCCCCCAATGTTTGACAGATCTGCAGAAGAAGGGTGGATTTGCCAATCCCCGGGTCGCCGCTGAGTAGGACAACCGATCCCGGGACAATTCCTCCCCCCAACACCCGGTCAAACTCTCCCAAGCCGCTGTGGTACCGCTCCCCTTCGTCGGCTTCCACCTCCCGGAGGCTTTCGACCTGGGGAATCGGGCCGGTGTTCCGGCCGCCGCCCAGGCCTTTGGCCGCCGGCTGGGGGGAAAACAGCTCCTCCTCAATGGAATTCCAAGCGCCGCAGTCGGGACAGCGACCCTGCCATTTGGGCAGCTGGCAGCCGCATTCCTTGCATACATAGATGGTTTTGGACTTGGCACACATGGCACAGGCCTCCTTTTGCGCGTTCACGATTGGGAAAACTGAAGAAGGGAAAGGGCGATGGCAAAGGCCATCTGTTGTTGATAATCCGGAGTGGAAAGCAGAGACGCCTCCCGCGGGTTGGAAACAAAGCCACATTCCACCATTACAATAGTTTGGGGAGCGTTGTTCAGCAGGAACAGGGTGTCGTACGCCGCTTTGATCTCCCGTTCATTCTCCGGCTGCAAAAGAAGGCGAATGTTCCCGCGGATGATCTCCGCAAGGCGGCTGCTGGTCTCCTGCTGTTGGGTGCCGTAAAACACCTGGGCTCCCCAGCAGGAAGGGTCTTCAAATTTATTTTGATGGATGCTGACCACCACCCCGTCGGCATTTTCCTCCATCAGGTCCAAGCGATTGTATAGATCGGAGGTTTTCTTTTCCCGAGTAGTGGAAAGCCCCTGGTCGCTGGTATCGTCGTCGGTGGTGCGGGTATACAACACCTGAAAGCCACACCATTCCAGGCAGGCCCCCAGGTCCTGGCTGATCGCCAGGTTGATCCCCTTTTCTACCACGCCGTTTATCCCCACAGCCCCACCGTCAAATCCACCGTGGCCGGCGTCTACAATCACTTTGGGCCGTTGGCGGTACTGGTTGGCGGCTGGAAGGGTCCGGTCTTCTACCCGCCGAACCCCCATGCCCACGACCAGTATCCCGGTCAAAGCCAGACAAACCGCGATGGCTCTCCCTCTTGTCATAGTCCATTCCTCCCTGCCGCTCTGATCGGGATTTCCCCTTTCCAGCATACGGAAGGATATCCAAAATTATGAGACGAAAAGGGCCGCTGCATGGCGGCCTATCTTCGTTTCGTCAGGAACGGCCAAACTCCCCCAACTGCAGCCCTTTGTTCTTTTCCAGGGCCCAGTTGATATTCCAGGTGTTGGCAAAGAGGAGAAGCAGATTTCCTTTGAAATCCTGGACCACCTTGGTATCGGAGGTCAAGTTCAGCTTCTTGGGATCCACTTCCGGCGTCTCGATCCACCGAATATACTGGTAGGGCAGCCCCTCCATCCGAATTTCCACATTGTATTCGTTTTTCAGCCGGTACTCCAGCACCTCAAACTGCAGCGTACCCACCACGCCCACAATCACCTCTTCCATGCCCTTGCCGGGCTCCTGGAAGATCTGAATGGCACCTTCCTGGGCGATCTGGGTGGTGCCCTTGATAAACTGCTTCCGCTTTAAGGTATCCACCTGGGTCACCCGGCAAAAGTGCTCCGGGGCAAAGGTGGGGATCCCGGCAAACTGGAACTTTTGCCCGGGGGAGCAGAGGGTATCGCCAATGGAGAAGATCCCCGGGTCAAAGACGCCGATCACATCCCCCGCATAGGCCTCGTCGATGATCTCCCGCTCCTGGGCCATCATCTGCTGGGGCTGGGAGAGCTTGATCTTCTTCCCTCCCTGGACGTGGTATACCTCCATCCCCTTTTCAAACCGCCCGGAGCAGATCCGCAAAAACGCGATCCGGTCCCGGTGGGCCTTGTTCATATTGGCCTGGATTTTAAACACAAAGGCGGAGAATACGTCGCTGAACGGATCGATCTCCTGCTCCCCTGCCACACGGGGCAGCGGAGGGGTTGTCATCCGGAGAAATTCCTCCAAAAAGGGCTCCACCCCAAAATTGGTGAGGGCGGATCCGAAAAAGACGGGAGACAGCTGTCCCCGCTGCACCGCATCCATGTCAAACTCATAGCTGGCGCCATCCAGCAGCTCAATGTCGTCCACCAAGGTCTGCCGGTATTGGGAACCGATCAGCTGCTCCAGCCGCTCGTCTTCCAGGGAGAGTTCCACCTTTTCCACCGCCTTGGATCCCCCATTGGCCGTGAAAGAGAGGATTTCCTTCTTCTCCCGGTCGTAGACGCCCTTAAACTCCCGGCCGCAGCCGATGGGCCAGTTCATCGGGTAGGTCTGGATGCCCAGCTCCTTCTCAATTTCCTCCATCAGGTCAAAGGGATTGCGGGCCTCCCGATCCATCTTGTTGATAAAGGTGAAGATGGGAATGTGCCGCATGACACACACCTTGAACAGCTTCCGGGTTTGGTTTTCCACGCCCTTGGAGGCGTCGATCACCATCACCGCCGAGTCGGCCGCCATCAGGGTGCGGTAGGTATCCTCCGAAAAGTCCTGGTGGCCAGGGGTGTCCAGAATGTTGATGCAGTACCCGTCATATTCAAACTGCATCACCGAGGAGGTCACCGAGATGCCTCTCTGCTTCTCGATTTCCATCCAGTCGGATACGGCGTGGCGGCTGTTCTTCTTCCCCTTGACTGTACCCGCCAAGGCGATGGCGCCTCCGTAAAGGAGAAGCTTCTCGGTCAAGGTGGTTTTGCCGGCATCGGGGTGGGAGATGATGGCAAAGGTTCTCCTGCGCTCAATTTCTCTGCGTAGATCGGCCAAAACAATTCCTCCAGACATGAAATTCCAACCTATATATTTTACCATAGGAGAATGGGAAGGTGCAAGCATCCTTGCCCTGTTCTCCCAGGAAATTTGTCCTCTTGCGAACCGGTTTCCTGTTGCGTTATACTGAAGAGGGGCCAGACCGGCTACGCCTTCTCCATGTGCAGCTTCCATATATGCCGATATTGGCCGCTCCCCGTTCCAAAGGGAAACTTGTACAGAAGGTCGAGGGCCTGGAAAAGCGTATGGACAACTTCGCCGACGAAGTCGCCAGCCTGGTCCCACAGGAAGAATCCAACGTCCAAGGAAAGGAGTTTTGGTCGATGAATGGAACCCAGTTGATCCGAGCCCGGCGCAGCATCCGCCGTTACCAAAAAGGTGTGGTTATTCCACGGGAGGAGATCCAGCTGATGCTGGAAGCTGCCATGATGGCCCCAAGCGCTGTCAACACCCGCCCGTGGGAGTTTGTGGTGGTGGAAACCGATTCTGTGAAAGAACAGCTGATGGAGGCGCACCCCTATGCCAAAATGCTAAGAACCGCCTCGATCGCCATCGTTGTATGCGGCCGTCCGGATCTCCAGGAAGGGGTATGCAATTCCTATTGGCCCCAGGACTGCGGAGCTGCCATTGAGAACCTTCTTCTCCAGGCCACCGAGCTGGGATACGGCAGCTGCTGGTGCGGCTGTTATCCGGCGATGGAGCGTGTCCAAAAGATCCAAAAGATCCTGGGAATCGGCAGTGTCCCGGTGGCCATTGTAGCGGTGGGAAAAGGGGAAGAAGCTCCCGCTGCCAAAGGGTTCTTCGACCCGCAGAGGGTAACCTATCGATAGAGACGTCCTGATGAAAAAGCCGCCTATGGCGGCTTTTTCTACTGCATACGGAAGCGATACAACGCTTGCACCGGGATAAAAAACAGCGGAAGCTTTCGCCTCCGCTGTTGGTAAAAAATGGATTTTGTCCAATTACTTCACCATGCTGGCCACTTCGTCGGCAAAATTGTCCACTCTCTTCTCCAGGCCCTCGCCCTTCTCAAAGCGGACGTACTCAGCGACCGAAATATCACCACCCAGGGCAGCAGCCGTATCGGCAATGTACTTGGCCACGCTGATGTTTCCATCCTTCACAAAGGCCTGATCCACCAGGCAGTTCTCCTTGTAGTACTTGCCGATCTTGCCCTCCACCATCTTGGCAATCACCTGGGCGGGCTTGTTCTTCAGCTTCTCGTCGTTGGAGATCTGAGCCATGAGGATCTCCTTCTCCTTCTCCAGAACATCGGCGGGCACAGCCTCCTTATTCAGGTAAGCGGGGTTGAGAGCGGCAATCTGCATGGCCACGTCCTTGGCCATCACCTTGAACTCGGGCTTGGCAGCGATTTCCGGAGTGGTGTTGAACCGAACCAGCACGCCGATGGTGCCGCCGCCGTGGACGTAGGAGATCAGCTCACCCTCGTACCGGGCAAAGCGACGGATCTTGATATTCTCGCCGATGGTGAGGATCTTCTCCCGCAGCGCCTCGGCAACGGTGTCCTTGCCGCCGGCCAGCTTGCACTCGCTGAGGGCCTCCACGTCGGCAGGGTTCTCGTCGATCACAGTCTTGGCGCAATCCTCCACGAAGGAGACGAAGCTGGCGTTCTTGCCCACAAAGTCGGTCTCCGAGTTCACCTCGATCACGGCGCCCACCTTCTTGGCCTCGTCCACAACCGCCAAGACCACGCCCTCGGCGGCAATCCGGCCGGACTTCTTGGCAGCAGCAGCCAGTCCCTTCTCCCGGAGCAGCTCCACGGCCTTCTCCATATCGCCGTTGGCCTCGGTCAGGGCCTTCTTACAATCCATCATGCCGCAGCCAGTCTTTTCACGGAGCGCCTGTACATCCTTTGCAGTAAAAGCCATAATATTGAACCTCCCATTGTTCCTTTGGTTGTTTTCCTTTTATCCGGGAAAGAGGCCCGTGCAGACGATGCCCGAGCCTCTTTGCTTTCGCCAATCTTACTGTGCGTCGGCCTGCTGCTCATCCTCTTCCGCCTTGGCCTCAGCCTCAGCGGCGCCCATCTGGCCCTGACGGCCCTCGATGATGGCATCCGCCATGGTAGCGGAGATCAGCTTCACGGCGCGGATCGCGTCGTCGTTGCCGGGAATGACGTAATCGATCTCATCAGGATCACAGTTGGTGTCCACGATCGCCACAACGGGAATCCCCAGCTTTCTGGCTTCGGAAACGGCGATCCGCTCCTTGCGGGGATCCACAACAAAGAGAGCGCCGGGCAGACGATCCATATTCTGAATACCGCCCAGGAACTTCTCCAGCTTTTCAATCTCCAGGTTCAGCTTGACGACTTCCTTCTTGGGCAGACGCTCAAAGGTGCCGTCCTCGCTCATCTTCCGCAGCTGCATCAGGCGGTTGACACGGCGGCGGATGGTCTTAAAGTTGGTCAGCATGCCGCCCAGCCATCTGGCGTTCACATAGTAAGCACCGGCCCGCTCGGCCTCCTCGCGGATCGACTCGCCGGCCTGCTTCTTGGTACCGACAAAGAGAACGTTCTCCCCGTTGGCCGCCAGGTCGCGGACAAACATGTACGCCTCCTCCAGCTTGCGAACGGTCTTCTGCAGGTCAATGATGTAGATGCCGTTGCGCTCGGTGAAGATGTACTGGGCCATCTTGGGGTTCCATCTCCGGGTCTGGTGGCCAAAGTGAACACCGGCCTCCAGCAGCTGCTTCATGGATACAACACTCATTCTTCAAAATCCTCCTTTGGTTTTGTGCCTCCGCGCCCCGCATTTTGAGGAGCAGCCAGGCGTTTTTTCCCGCCGGCACCCGCTCGTCAATTGTGACGCGTGTGTTTTGCCGTATTATTATAGCAATTCCTTTCCATAAATGCAAGACCTTGACGCAGAAAACAACCGAAAAAAGCCCGCAAAATCCACCCGTTACCGCAAAAATCCCCTGGGGGTACGGCGATGGGGAGGCCGGTAGCGGACCAGGATGCTGTCATCCCCGATGACGTCCACATCCTTCCAGGGGATGACAATGTCCTCCTCCCGTCCCAGCAGCCCCAAAAAGCGAAGGCGCCCTGGAATAATCAGCTGGGTTACCACTGCGGTTTCCACATCCACCTCCACGTCGGAGATTCGGCCCAAAAAAATGCCATTATAGACATTGATGACTTCTTTCCGGCACAGGTCTTCCACCCGCATGGCGATCCCTCCTTTCCCTACACTCTATGGAAAGGAGAAGGCTCCCATGCGTCAATATGCCTCGATCCGCCGCTGCTTGCGCAGGTTGTACCGACGGATTCCGGCCTCCCATTCCCGCCGTTCCTCTTCTGTTTCCAGCAGCAAGGGCGGAACCGGCGTGGGCTGCCCCTGGTCGTCCAGTGCCACCAGCACCAGGTAAGCGGTGTTGACCAGATGCTTCTCCCCGTCCAGGCCTTCCACAAAGGTGTCCACCCGCACCTCCATGGAGGTGTGGCCGATGTGGGTAATCTGCCCCACCAGCGCCATGGTATCTCCCACATGGGCGGGCGCCTTGAACTGAAGGTTGTCGACGGCAGCTGTCGTCACGTCATGACCGGAATGGCGGCGCGCCACCACTCCGGCCAGAATATCGATCCATTCCATCAGCTGCCCGCCAAAAATCCGGTCGCTGCCGTTGATGTGCCGTGGCATGACAATCTGCGTCTGCTCGGTCCGGGACTGGGCTACTGCTTTGGCTTGTAACATCCTGTATTCCCTCTCCTTTGGTGTGTCAATAGCAGTATTATAACACAGGGTTGAGGAGATGGGAAGGAAGCAGCGGCAAACGGGGACCTAAATTTGTTTTTTGATCCGGGAGAGAGCGCCCTTCTCGATCCGGCTCACCTGTGCCTGGGAGATCCCCACCTCTCTGGCCACCTCCACCTGGGTTTTCCCGGCAAAAAAGCGCAGGGATAGGATTCTCTTCTCTCGTTCCCCCAGCCCGCGGATAGCTTCCTTCAGAACGATTTCCTCCAGCCAGTCTTTGTCGTCCGAGTGATCCCCCACCTGGTCCATCACAAAGATGGTGTCGCCGCCATCCGAGTAAACCGGATCGTAAAGGCTCATGGGCTCTACAATTGATTCCAGGGCCATCACCACCGTTTCCCGGCGGCAGCCCATCTCCTGGGCTATATCGTCAATGGTGGGCTCCTCCATCCGTTCCCGAAACAGTTTCTCCTTTGCCTGCATTGCCCGATACGCGGTGTCCCGCATCGACCGGCTCACCCGGATGGCGTTGTTATCCCGAAGGTACCGGCGAATTTCCCCGATGATCATGGGCACGCCGTAGGTGGAAAACCGCACGTTTTGCCCTGGGTCAAAGTTATCGATGGCCTTGATGAGACCGATGCAGCCAACCTGAAACAGGTCGTCCAGGTTTTCCCCCCGGTTGGTGAACTTCTGTACCACCGACAGCACCAGCCGCAGGTTGCCGTTGATCATCTCCTGGCGGGCCTCTTTGTCTCCGGCCCGGATTCGCTGCAGCAGCTCCAGCTTCTCCTTCTCCCGCAGCACCGGCAGCTTGGCGGTATTGATCCCGCAGATCTCCACTTTGTTGTAGTACAATTCTCCACCCCGTTCCTCTTGTTCTTCCAAGAGAGTATGGGCCGGGGGCCCGGCGGCCATTCAGCCGGAAGGAGGAGAGCAGGATTTTCCATACCAAGAACCCGGGAGAGCATCCCTCGGGGGGGGGGAGCTTTCCCGGGTTCTTGCACGGTCAAACGGTCGATCTGCTGGGGCAGAAGTCCTTCCCTACGCCTGATCGGTGAGCGTGTCCCGAACGGTTATCAGGAAGCCGGCTTGATTATCCCCAGATATCTCCCACCAGCTGTTTTTGGGCACCTGGATCTGGGTCCCCGTCTCTTGGGCGGGAACATAATAGATCTGCCAGGTGAACCCGTCGGGGGTTGCGGTCCGATAGGGATGGTCCACCGTATAGCCTTCCATGGCCGACCAGTATTCTTCCAAGCAGAGGCCCATCTCCTCCATCACCTGCCCGTGGGGAATTCCCACATACCGCAGATGGTCCGCCTGGGCGGGGTGACCGGTGATCTCCTCCTTCCCCGCCGGATACCGGGTAATAAACCCATAAGCGGGTCCGTTTTCCGCAATCCAACCCTGGACCCCCTCCCCTGTAAACGGGACCGGGCCGTCCACTGTCATCTGCGCCAGATCCAGCGCCAGGCCTGTGTGATGCTCGCTGGTCCCGGGAGGGTCCTGCCGGCAGCCTTCTCCACCGATCTCTGCCAGCCGGCTTTGGGCGGAAATGGACCGGTAGCCGTCGGACAGCAGGAGCTGGTTGTTCCCGGTTGCGGCGACATACCCCTCCATCATCCCCTGGAACGCTCTAAGGCAATCCTCGTCCAGATAGAGCTCCTCCCCGCCCAATTGGTAGGTCCCATTTTCCGGCATTTCCACCTGGGTCAGGCTGTCGGGGGAGGCCACCGGGACCGTGCCCTCGGTCAGAATCAGATTTCCCTGTCGCAGCTCCTCCGGCGCCAGAAAAACGCTCTGGATGGTTTCCGGTGTGAGGGCTGCCGCTACCCAGGAGGCCCCTTCGCCCTGGGGAAGCCGTTCCTCCCCCCGCTGCTGACCCAATACCCAGCCGCCGGCCACAACCAGCGACCCTGCCAAAAGGGGGATTCCAATCCCTCGCAGCAGGGAATATCCCTTGCTGCGGGAAGGGCGCAGTCGCTCCATTCTCTTCACCTCCGATCGATCCATTCTGAAAAAGCCGCTAGGAGGCCTTTTCCATCTCCCTGCGCAGGCGCTTGATGATCCGTTTCTCCAGGCGGGATATGTAGGACTGGGAGATGCCGATGATATCCGCTACCTCTTTCTGCGTGTGTTCTTCACCGTCCAGCAGGCCAAAGCGCAGCTGCATAATGGTTCGTTCCCGGTCATCCAAACGATTAATCGCCTCCAATAGGATGGCCTTTTCTGCCTCCTGCTCGATCTTCCGGTTGACCAGGTCGCTCTCGGTCCCCAAAATATCCGAAAGCAGCAATTCGTTTCCGTCCCAATCCACATTGAGGGGCTCGTCGATGGATACCTCGCTTCGCTGGGATTGGCATTTTCGAAGATACATGAGAATCTCATTTTCAATACAGCGGGAAGCGTAGGTAGCCAGCTTGATGTTCCGGCCCGGGCAGAAGGTGTTGACCGCCTTGATGAGGCCGATGGTGCCAATGGAGATCAGGTCCTCCACCCCGATGCCGGTGGATTCAAATTTCCGCGCGATGTAGACCACCAGCCGCAGGTTATGGACGATCAGAGTCTGTTTTGCTGCCTCTTCCTGCCGCTCCAATGCGGCAAAGGCGGCCGCCTCGTCCGCTTGGGAAAGAGGAGCGGGCAGGGTATCCGGCCCGTTGATGTAATAGATGGGAACCCGGTACCCCAACGCTCGTAAAATCCGCCATGCTCCGCAAAGGCAGCTGTGAACCACCTGCTGTGTCAGTCTCCCCATGCAACATACCTCCTTCGTCGATTCCCGCTCCTATACCCGCAACCGCAGCATCTGCGGATTGAGAAGCCCCTGGGTCTGGGCATCCAGCTGATCGCTGGCGGCCAGATACCCTTCACAGCTGATCGTTCGATCCCCTTGGCAGAGAAGCAATCGGTCCGGCCGTACGGCGCCCAACACGCCGCTCCCCCCTACCGACCGGTAATACACCAGCCGGCAACCCTTGGGAAATTCTGCTCCAGCCACCTGCAATGAGGAGAGCCATGCCCGTTCCTCCGGTTCCAGGAGACCTTCCAGCACGCTGCGCCGGCAAACCACCACCGGCAGTCCGGAAAAGGGCTCCACCAAGCTGTTTCCGGTGTCTTCCTTGGCCTCAAAGCGGATTATACGGTGGTTCCGCTCCGCCTGAATGGTGTAAAGGTAATCTCCTTTTCTTCTTCGGAATACCCGCTCAAATAGCCATACTGCACCATATGCCGCCGTAGTGGAGGCAATCAGGGTGATTGGTTTTAAGCGGAAATAGCTGATTCCATTGTTCCAGATGAGAACCTGGTCCCCCAACAGAAACCAAAGGGCAAGACATCCCCCTGCCAGCAAGAATCCCGCGATAAAGAGGACCAACAGCAGCCGAAAGGTCACGGCCAGGCTCTGCCCCGGGTAGGCGATCAGAACCATCAGCAGAGCCCCTGCCAGCCGAAGGACCAGCTGCATCAGCATGGGCATTGGCGGCAGGAAGATTACCAGCGAAAAAGCCGCCCCTGCCAACGCCGCCAGGATGGTGAACAGGCGCCGCTGGGCCATCCCGGAGAACCGTGCACAGCATCGCAGAAGAAAAAAATTGATGACATAGTTGGTCACCACCAGGACATCCACATACACCACCATCGTTTGGCACCTCCCAGGGGGAATAGTCCCATTATAAGAGCTTTCGGCCGAGAGATTTGTCGCTTGGAATGGAAAAAAACTGACCTTTTCCCGGGAAGGTTGTCGCTTAGGTTCACCCCTCTTTGCCCCATGGCATATAGTGTAACAGAACTCCATCCCCTTCCCTGGTCTAGCCCGGACGGGGGCGGGTGGTTCTCGGGCTCCTTTGCCAGCGACGAGGAGCCGGTGCACGCAACACGGTTCGCTGGAGAAAAGGTGGATACAATGTCCTGTTTTTCTTGTAACTCTTCGGAGGCTCTCAATACATGCTCCTGCAGCAGCTCCTCGACAGCAACCACTTCCCTCGCCGAAGAGCTTTGCAACTGCCCCGGCACCTCCACGCCGGAGGAGCTGACCCAGGTGGACGGCTGCTCCGGCAGAGGAGAAGAAGACTGCGGCTGTGACTGCACCTACCGCCGCTGCCAGGACCGCAACGGGTTCTGCGGGCTGTACCGGGAAGACTGCCGCAATCTGTTCTGGCCGGAGTTTAGCCATCCCCAGTGGCTTCCCTGCAATTCCCTCTACTGCTGTGCCCCGCTGCAGCTGCGGCGCCGCCGCCGGTGCTGCTGCTGTCACTGCCACTGCCACTGTCATTGCTGCTGATTCTGATTTTCCTGTCCAAAAGCAAAACGAGCCTGGGTGGTACAATTCTGTACCACCCAGGCTCGTTTTTGACTGCTTTATGAGGCGCGATCAGGCAGGAGGATGAGCCGCCGCCTGATCCTTGAGGACCTTGTATTCAATGGAATCCCGCAGGGCCTGCCAGGAAGCATCGATGATATCTGCCGACATACCCACCGTGGCCCAGACGCTTTCCCCATCGCTGGACTCGATCAGAACCCGCACCTTGGAGGCGGTAGCGGCGCTTCCCTCCATCACCCGCACCTTGTAATCGATCAGCCGCATCTTGTGCAGCTGGGGATAAAACACCTCCAGCGCTTTCCGAAGGGCCACGTCCAAGGCGTGAACTGGACCGTCGCCCTCGGCGGCGGTCATCTCGATCCGGTCCCCTACCCGGACCTTCACAATGGCCATGGCGGAACGCTCCACCTTGACCGCCGGCTGCTCCCCAAGAATCTTGAAGTACTCCAGCTGGAAGGCCGGCTGATACCGCCCCAGCTGTTTTAGGGCCAAGATCTCCAGGCTGGCGCCTGCCGACTCAAATTCATACCCTTCCCGCTCCTTCTCTTTTAATGTCTCGATGAAGGCAGCCGTCTCCAGACTGTCCCGCGTGATGGTATGATCGATTTCACTGATCCGATGGGCGATGGCGGACCGGCCCGACGCCTCGGACAGAAGGATATTCCGCCGGTTCCCCACCAGGGAAGGATCAATGTGCTCAAAGGACACGCTGTTTTTGTACACGCCGTCCACGTGCATCCCCCCCTTGTGGGCAAAGGCGCTACGGCCCACATAGGGAAGCCCGCCCGGCAACGCAATGTTGGTGATTTCGGCCACATAGCTGGCCATCCTGGTGAGCTGCCGCAGCTGCTCCGGGGAGATGCATTGGTACCCCAGCTTCAGCTGCAGGTCCCCGATGATGGTGGAAAGGTTGCAGTTGCCGCACCGTTCCCCAAAGCCAAGGTAGGTCCCTTGAACCTGGCTGGCCCCTTCTTCCACTGCCGCAATCGCTCCCGCCACCGCGCAGCCGGTGTCGTTGTGGGTGTGGATTCCGATTTTTGCTTTGGGAAACCGTTCCTGCACCAGGGCGGTAATCCGGCCGATTTCCCGGGGAAAGGTCCCGCCGTTGGTATCACAGAGGACCAGCCAATCCGCCCCCGCCTGGTGGGCGGTTTCCAGTACCTCCATGGCGTAATCGGGGTTGGCCCGCCAGCCGTCAAAAAAGTGTTCCCCGTCAAAGATGACTTCTTTGCCCCGATTGACAAAGAAGGCCACCGTCTCCCCCACCATCCGGAGGTTCTCCTCCAATGTGGTGCGGAGAATATCGGTTACATGGAGATCCCAACATTTTCCGAAGATGGTGACCGCCGGTGTTCCCGCTTCCAGCAGGCTGCGGCAGCCTTTATCCTCCTCCACCGGCAGATCCCGCCGCCTTGTGGACCCGAACGCCACCAGCTTGGCGTGCTGGAGCGGAACCTCCTTCATCTTTTGAAAAAACTCGGTATCTTTGGGGTTGGCGCCGGGGATTCCCCCTTCAATGTAGTCGATTCCCAATCGGTCTAAGGCTTTTACGATGTTCAGCTTGTCCTCCATGGAAAAATGAATCCCCTGTCCTTGGGCGCCATCCCGCAGGGTGGAGTCAAAGAGATCAATCTTTCGCCCTCTCTCCATGCTACTCCCTCCTTTTAATCAACTGGCCGCCGGGCGCATCCGGTTTCTCCTCCTCCGGCAGCTGATAGATCGCCTTGTTGATGGCGTTGAGATAGGCGCGGATACTGGCCTCGATAATATCCGGCGACAATCCGCGGCCGGTGATCCGGCGGCTTCCCTTCTCAATTTTGACCACAACCTCGCCCAGGGCGTCCTCGCCGCCGGTAACTGCCTGGATGTTGTAGTTGCGCAGCCGGTAGCTGGTGCGGGTGATCCGGTCAATGGCCTTGAAGGCGGCGTCGATAGGCCCTTCTCCCCGGGCCACATGCTCGTATTCCTGCCCCTCGTACTGCAGGCGGACCACCGCCGTGGCCGAGATGACCGTCCCGCTGTTGATGACAAAGCTGCACAGGGAGAAGGTTTCCGGAATGCTGTAGGCCTGGTCGCTCACCAGGGCTTCAATGTCCCGATCGGTGAGATCCTTTTTCCGGTCGGCCAAGACCTTGAATCGCTCAAAGGCAGCGTCAATATCGTGGGGTTGCATCACATAGCCCAACTCGCCAATCCGCTCGGCAAAGGCATGCTTCCCCGAGTGCTTGCCCAGGACCATCTGGGTCTGATAGATGCCCACCGTCTCGGGGGTGATGATTTCGTAGGTTTGGGGATTGGCCAGGATGCCGTGCTGATGGATACCTGCCTCATGGGCAAAGGCATTGCGGCCCACGATGGCTTTGTTGGGAGGGACCTTGATGCCGCTGATGGTGGACAGGAGCTTGCTGGTGCGGTAGAGCTGGCGGGTATCCACCCGGCATTGGGCCTGAATGTCCTCCCGGCGGGTATACAGGCCCATGATAACCTCTTCCAGGGCGGCGTTGCCGGCCCGTTCCCCAATGCCGTTGATCGTTCCTTCCACCTGCCCCGCCCCGCCCCGGACGGCAGCGATGCTGTTGGCGGTGGCCATCCCCAGGTCGTTGTGGCAGTGGGCGGCAATCTCCACCGGGTATTCCTTCTGGATCTCCCGACAGACAAAGGACACCAGGTCCTCCATCTCGTTGGGGGTGGCATAACCCACCGTATCGGTCACCGAGAGGGTGGTGGCGCCTGCCTGCGCCGCTGTGCGGTAGGCCTGGAGAAGGAACTGCCGGTCGGAGCGGGTGGCATCCTCCGCCGAAAACTGCACCAAGGGACAGAGGCTCCTGGCATAGGAAACCGCCTGGGCAATCCGTTCCAGCACCTGCTGCCGGGTCATCTTCAGCTTGTATTCCATATGCAGGTCGCTGGTGGCCATCACCAGATGAAGAATGGGCGACTGGCCGCCTTTAAGGGCCTCATAGGTGGTGAGGATATCCTCCTGGCAGGCCCGGCTGAGGGCGGTAACGGAGCAATCTTTCAGCTGGGCCGCCACCGCCTGCACCGCCTGGAAGTCTTCCGGCGAGGTAACGGGAAACCCAGCCTCCACAATGTCCACCCGCAACCGCTCCAGCTGCCGGGCCAGCTCCAGCTTTTCCCGCAGGTTCATGGTGAACCCGGGGGATTGCTCCCCGTCCCGCAAGGTGGTATCCAAGATCTTGATCTGCCGCATGGCGGCCCCCTCCTTTTCCCCACAGACTGTCTCTATTTTACAATATTCCCTGGGGGATGTAAACGGTCTTTTCGTCTCCCTTTGGGGAAAAGACCGGCAAGCAGCTCCGGACTGCCAACCCTAGCTTTATGGAAAGGGGCCTCCGGCTAATTGCCGAAGGCCCTTTCTGGGATCCTTTTCTTATTTTCCGTAGTAGCAGGTCAGATAGATCTCCCGCATCTCGCTCATGAGGGGGTAGCGGGGATTGGTAACGGTGCACTGGTCGTTGAAGGCCTGTTCCACCATCTCGTCCAGGGTGGCGAGGAAATCCTCCTCCTTGATGCCATAGGCGGCGATGGACTTCTTGATGCCGATCTGCTCCTTCAGCTTCTCCAGGCCGGCCAGGAAGAGCTCAAAGGTCTCCTGGTCGTTTTTGCCATGGAAGCCGGCAAAGTGGGCCAGCTCCACATACCGCTGGAAAGCGTGAGGATACTGGTACTGGGGGAAGGTACCCATCTTGGTGGGCACCTCGGCGGCATTGTACCGCATGACCTCGGTCAGCAGAAGGGCGTTGGCAACGCCGTGGGGCAGGTGATGGAAGGCGCCCAGCTTATGGGCCATCGAATGGCAGATGCCCAGGAAGGCATTGGCGAAGGCCATACCGGCCATGCAGGAGGCGTCGGCCATCTTGCAGCGGGCCTCCATGTCCTCGGCGCCCTTTTCATAGGCCCGGGGCAGGTAGGTAAAGACACTCTTCACCGCCTTCATGGCCAGACCGTCGGTGTAATCGCTGGCCATCATCGAGACATAGGCCTCGATGGCGTGGGTCATCACGTCGATGCCGGAAGCACTGGTGAGCCCCTTGGGCATGGTCATCATGTTGTCGGCATCCACAATGGCCATGTTGGGCATGAGGGCATAGTCGGCCAACGGCCACTTGATGCCGGTCTTCTCGTCGGTGATGATGGCGAAGGGGGTCACCTCCGAACCGGTACCGGCGGAGGTGGGGATGGCTACGAAGTAGGCCTTCTCCCCCATCTTGGGGAAGGTGTGGATTCTCTTGCGGATATCCATGAAGTCCATGGCCAGATCCTGGAAGTCCTCCTCCGGATGTTCGTACATGAGCCACATGATCTTGGCCGCATCCATGGCCGATCCGCCACCCAAGGCGATGATAACATCCGGCTGAAAGGCACGGATCTGGTCCACGCCCTTCTGGGCGCAACCAAGGGTCGGATCCGGCTCCACCTCATAGAAGCAGCTGTAGGGGATGCCCATCTCATCCAGCTTGTCGGTCACCGGCTTGGCAAACCCGTTCTTGTAGAGGAAGCTGTCGGTCACCAGGAAGGCTCTCTCTTTGTGGAGGACGGTCTTCAGCTCGTCCAGCGCCACCGGCATGGACCCCTTCTTGAAATAGACCTTCTCGGGGGTGCGGAACCACAGCATATTCTCTCTCCTCTCGGCCACCGTCTTGATGTTCAGCAGGTGTTTTACCCCTACGTTCTCCGATACCGAGTTGCCGCCCCAGGAGCCGCAGCCCAGGGTAAGCGAGGGGGCCAGCTTGAAATTGTACAGGTCGCCGATGCCGCCGTGGGAGGAGGGGGTGTTGACCAGCACCCGGCCGGTTTTCATCGCGGCGGCGTGCTTGGCCATCTTTTCCTGGCCGGTCACCACATCCACATAGAGGGAGGAGGTGTGGCCGTAACCGCCGTCGGCCACCAGGCGCTCCGCCTTGGCAATGGCGTCGTCAAAGGTCTTGGCCTTGTACATGGCCAGCACCGGGGAGAGCTTTTCGTGGGCAAAGGGCTCGGTGATCTCCACCGAATCCACCTCGCCGATCAGGATCTTGGTGGCGGCGGGAACCTCCACCCCGGCCAGAGCGGCGATGGTGGCAGCCGGCTGACCCACAATCTTGGAGTTGACCGACCCATTGACCAGGATGATCTGCCGGACCTTATCCAGCTCCTCGCCCTTCAGGAAGTAGCATCCCCGGCGCTGGAACTCCGCCTTGACCTCCTTGTACACCTTCTCCAGCACGATGACCGACTGCTCCGAAGCGCAGATCATTCCGTTGTCAAAGGTTTTGGAATGGATGATGGAGTTGACGGCCAGAAGGATGTCGGCGCTGTCGTCGATGATGGCGGGGGTATTGCCCGCGCCCACCCCGATGGCAGGCTTGCCGGAGGAATAGGCGGCATGGACCATGCCGGGGCCGCCGGTGGCCAGGATCAGATCGGACTGGCGCATCACCTCGTTGGTCAGCTCCAGGGAGGGCACATCGATCCAGCCCACAATCCCGTCCGGGGCGCCGGCCTTCACCGCCGCCTCCAGCACCAGCTTAGCGGCGGCAATGGTGGATTTCTTGGCCCGAGGATGGGGGGAGATGAGGATGGCGTTGCGGGTTTTGAGGGCCAGCAGCACCTTGAAGATCGCGGTGGAGGTGGGGTTGGTGGTGGGGATCACGGCGGCGATCAGGCCAACCGGTTCGGCAATTTTCTTGATGCCGAAGGCGGGATCCTCCTCGATAACGCCACAGGTCTTGGTGTTTTTGTAGGCGTTGTAAATGTACTCGGAGGCATAGTGATTCTTGATCACCTTGTCCTCCAGCACGCCCATGCCGGTTTCCTCCACTGCCATGCGGGCAAGAGGGATACGGGCCTGGTTGGCCGCTGTAGCCGCAGCGAGAAAGATCGTATCCACCTGCTGCTGGGTATAGGTAGCAAACTGCTTCTGCGCCTGGCGCATCTCGGCCATCTTGGCCGTCAACGCTTCTACCGTGTCGATGACGCCGGGGACCTTCCCCTGTTCTTTCTCGGACATATTGGATGCCTCCTTTGTGTTGTTGTGGTCACTATACCATGAATATTTGGTTTCGTCAATATTTTAACATTCAAAAAATCACTTGCTTCCCCACTTTGGTGAATCTTCGATAACATCCTGTTTTTTGTTTGTTATTTTTCAAACAATTTAACCAAAGGATTTTCCCTGTCGTTTTTTGGCAAATTTGCCCTTTACCGTCCATTTTCCACTGGCTTCCAGTCCCTCTTTTGCGGGAGAAGCCGCCCCCCTTGTCTTTTGTCTTGCCAGAATGCAGATGGAATCATCCCGCGTTGCTCCCGGAAAAATGAATTTTTTCCATTTCTTTGCTTCATTTTTACAAAGAACGGCCGCCCCTTCCCATTGGCCAAGGAAGGGACGGCCGTGTATATGACGACGGAGTGGCTGATTGAGGAGATCAGCGGCTCCGTTGTGCATCCTTCTCCCGCAGTTCCACCCGGCGGATCTTTCCGCTGATGGTCTTGGGAAGCTCGGGGACGTATTCGATCACCCGGGGATATTTGTAGGGAGCGGTCTGTTCCTTTACATAGGTTTGCAGCTCCTTGGTGAGGGTGTCGGAGGGCTGATAGGTCTTGGTCAGGACGATGGTGGCCTTTACCACCGTGCCCCGGATGGGATCGGGGGCGCCGGTAACCGCGCATTCCATAACCGCCGGATGCTGCATCAGGACGCTCTCGATCTCAAAGGGGCCAATGCGGTACCCCGACGCTTTGATCACATCGTCGGTACGGCCCACATACCAGTAGTAGCCGTCTTCATCCCGCCAGGCGGTGTCGCCGGTGTGATAGAGACCATCGTGCCACACCTGGGCCTTCCGCTCCTCGTCGTTGTAATAGCAGCTGAAGAGACCCACATGGCGCTGATCCTCCGGCGTGCGGATTACGATCTCCCCCACCTCGCCGGCCGGCAGGCTGTGGCCGTCCTCGTCCACGATGTCCATGGAAAAGAGGGGGGAAGGCCGCCCCATCGAGCCGGGCTTGGCCACGCTCCCCGCCAGATTGGCGGTCATGAGGACCGTCTCGGTCTGGCCGAAGCCCTCCATCAATTTGAGGCCGGTGTACTCCAAAAACCGGTTGTACACCTCCGGGTTCAAGGCTTCGCCGGCCGTGGTGGCATACTCCAGGGAGGAGAGGTCAAAGTGTTCCATCCCTTCCTTGATGAAGAAGCGGTAGATGGTGGGCGGAGCGCAGAAGCTGGTGATCCGATATTGCTCAATCATGTGGAGCAGGTCGGACGGATTAAACTTCTCGTAGTCGTAGACGAAAACGCCGGCGCCGCAAAGCCACTGGCCATACAGCTTCCCCCACACCGCCTTGCCCCAGCCGGTGTCGGCCACCGTCAGGTGGAGGCTGTCCGGCCGCAGGTTGTGCCAATACCGGGCGGTGATGATGTGGCCGATGGGGTAGGAAAAATCGTGGACGACCATCTTGGGATACCCGGTGGTGCCGGAGGTGAAATAGAGCAGCATGGGATCGGTGCTCAGCGTCTCCGCCCGTTCCAGCTGGTCGTCGGCCTGCTCCAGCAGGGCGTCAAAATCCAGCCATCCCTCCTTGGGGCCGCCGGTGGCCAGCTTCACCGTTACGCCGGGATATTCTGCGCAAGCTTGGTCGGCATGCAGGGTGACGTCCCCGTCCCCGGCACAGACGATGGCGGTGACCCCGGCCGCCTCGAACCGGTACAGGTAATCCTTCTTGGTGAGCATGTGGGTCGCAGGAATTACCACCGCGCCGATCTTGTGGAGAGCAACAATCGAGAACCAGAACTGATAGTGGCGTTTGAGCACCAGCATCACCCGGTCGCCCTTCCGGATTCCCAGGCTGAGAAACAGGTTTGCGGCCTTGTTGGTCATCCGGCAAATGTCGGCAAAGGTATAATCCCTCTCCTCCCCCGTTTGGCTCCGCCACAGAAGCGCCCGGTGATCCGGGGCCAGGCGGGCGATCTCATCCACCACATCGTACCCGAAATTGAAATTTTCCGGCACGACCGGCTCAAAATAATTGAGAACCCCATCCCGGTCCAGGCCAACTTTGCAAAATCTTTGATAAAAATGCTCCAGAACATTTTCCATGATCGTTTCCTCCTACCCCACTTACCGGTTCTTCAACACAATGGCCAAAAATACACAGTCCTCGCCGCCGGTGGCAATCATGCCGTGCCCGTGGCCGGAATCGTAAAAAATGGCGTCTCCCTCGTGGAGAATCTCCTCGTGCTCTTCCATGGCCATCTTCAGGCTGCCTTTCAGCACAATGTCAAACTCCTGCCCCTCATGGTAGGACAGAGAGATGGGCTGATCCTGCTCCTCCTCCCGATACGGAGCCGTTACCAAGAACGGCTCGCAGAATTTCCCAATAAACCGGGGCGCCAGGTGCTGGTAGGTAAAACCTTCCCGGCGGCGAATCGGCAGTCCTTTTCCCTTGCGGACAATGCTGTAGAAGGACAGCTTGGGGCTGTCGCCTGTGAGCAGCTCGATCAGCTCAATACCAAACCGCTCGGAACACTGGTAGAGGAAAGTAAAGGAGAAATCGTGCTCGCCGCTCTCCATTTCCAGATACTCCTCGGTGGTCATCCCACAGACTTTGGCCATCTCCTCGTCCGAAATCTCCAGAATATCCCGCATGGTGCGAATTCGCTCGGCGATCTCAGCAATTTTCAGTTCCATAGAAAATCTCCTCTCTTCGTTTGACCTTGCATTGAACCCTTCCAGCCGGCGGGCAAGAGAATGGCGGGAAATAAAAAACGTCCCATAACTCCCGTTCGGAGTTATGGGACGGATCAAACTTTTCCGCGGTACCACCCATATTGCGCTGACGCGCCGCTTACCAGGATTCCAACAAATCCCGAGCCTGTAACGCTGCTCCTGCGGGAGGCGCCTACCTGCTGCAATGCGTTCGGACCTCCAGCTCTGGGGTGATGGGCATAATTCGTAGCGTGACCGGTTCTCACCAACCACCGGCTCTCTGCACACGCGGACGGAACAGCCGTCCCCTTCTTCGCTTTTCTTGGTATTTTGCTTATCATGCATTTTACCCCTTCCGCATTCGAATGTCAAGCCCTCCTGCTAAAATTTTCTTTGTCTTCAGGACCATACATGACAAAAGCTCTTCCCACTCCCCACAAGAGATAGGAAGAGCTTTTTCGGCCCGGATGGTTCCCCCTTTTTCCACAGGTAGTCCGGCCATCGTACCTACGCGTTCTTCAGCCGCAAGCGCAGTTTATCGGCAATCATGGCGATAAACTCACTGTTGGTAGGTTTCCCCCTCAAATTGTGAATTGTATATCCAAAGTAGCTGTTGAGCACATCCACGTCTCCCCTGTCCCAGGCTACCTCGATGGCGTGGCGGATCGCTCTTTCCACCCTGCTGGAGGTGGTGCCGTTCTGCTTGGCCACCGTAGGGTACAGCTGCTTGGTGATGGAATTGATGATGTCCGGATCGTTTACCGCCAGAATAATCGATTGACGCAGGTACTGATACCCTTTGATATGTGCCGGCACCCCGATCTGGAGGATGATCTCGGTAACCATGACTTCCAGATCAGGGGCGGATTTCGGCACAGAGGGTGCAGCGGCTTGATTGTTCATACCAGCGATCTGTACCACCCGCTCCACCAAAATATCCGGGTCAAAGGGTCTCAAAAAATGATAGGAAACCCCGCATTTGATCAGCTCATTTTCCAAAAGCGGATTATCAAAGGCCGACATGGTCATAAAAACAGGTGTGGGACCGCCGGCTTTTTTTACTTGATTGATCACCGCCAGGGCATCCAGGTTGGGCATGAATACCTCCATCAATACCACATCCGGATGTTCCTCGCGAATCATCGACAAAATTTTCAGTCCATCCTTTGGGGCCTGGATCAGTTGAAAACCATACCCCCGCAGCAAGGACTCATATTTGCCGCATAATTCTTTGTTGTCTTCCGCAATCAGTACCGTTGTCTTTCTGTTCACGTTGTAACCCCCAGTGTTGACAAAAATTTCTTGTCTGTAGATTACCATATTTTTACATATATTTCAACCATTTCTCCACCAAAAAGTTAACCAAAAATTGCTTTTTGAATTTTCCATTTATTTCCGTCTATTTCCTTTTCAACTTTTCCACCAAATTGTGCAAAACTCGACCGGGTTACGCGGCGTCTCCCGTCGAATAGAGGGAGGCCGCCGCGCCCATCAGAATATTCTCGGCAAAGATGCCAAAGCCCCGAAGAGGATCATTTACAAAAACGTGGGTTACCGATCCCACAATCATGCCGTCCTGGAGAATGGGGGAGCCGCTCATTCCCTGGACAATTCCTCCTGCGGCTTCGATCAGCTCCGGGTCGGTAATCCGGACCACCAGGTTTTTGGTGGCGCTGTCGCCGGAAAGGTCCACCTGCTCAATCTCCACGTCATACTCTTTTGGCGTACTGCCGTCCAGCGTTGTCAAAATGGTCGCCGCCCCGGTGTGGACCTCCTGCTTGGTGGCAACCGGTACCGGCGCGGTATCCAGCACCTGGGAGCCGCCCCTCAGCTGGCCGTAGATCCCCGTATCGGTGTTGGCGGTGAGCAGCCCCAAAATATGCTGTTCCAAAAAGCATCCCTTTAATTCCCCAGGCGTGCCCGACTGTCCCTTGCTTACGCCGGTAACCGACACCTCCACCGCTTCGCCCCGGTTCAGGGGCATCAGCTCCCCGGTGTCCACGTCACACACCGGATGGCCTAGCCCGGTGAAGAGCCCCGATGCCGGATCGTACCAGGTGATGGTGCCGATGCCGGCGGAAGAATCCCGCACCCAGATTCCGGCGTGATACTGTCCGTCACTCTGGGAGCGGACCGGCTCCACCTCCACGGTGAGGACCTCTTCCCCCCGGCGGATCCGGAAGGTCATCGCCCGCCCATTGGAGTCCGCAATCAGCTGGGCCACCTGCCGGTTCCCCGTGGCCTTCTCCCCATCCACCGACAACACAATATCCCCTGTGGTTATTCCAGCCTCCTTGGCAGGATTGAGACGGCCGGTATCGGTGGGAATGTCGCTCAGGCCTACCACCATCACGCCGTCGGTAAACATCTTGATGCCAAAGGGCTCCCCACCGGGAACAACCATGGGGCGGTCCACCACATTTATCTGGACATTTTTTACCTTGACGCCGGCCAGAGTCGTCAATTCCAGCTGATAACTATTTCCTGCTGAGGAATACACCTCCGGTGCGTGGCTGCCCACCGTAGACCGAGCATAAACCGGCAGCAAGGTATGAAATTGCAGTTCCTGCCCCGGCACCAGCAGATAGCGGTCCGGTATGGAATCTTCCATATACAAAACGGTCCCCAAAAGGGCCATCATACAAAGAGACAGCAGGGCACAGAACCCTCGGATCATGCGTCTCATCCCATTTGTTACCTCCCAGTATAAAGTAGGCAGGAAAACGTTTCTCGGCGGAAGTTCTTCGTGCCTCTCTTCTTTACTGTTTCTCGTCGTGAGGCTTTTATTGAAGGCAATATCCGTTGTTCCTGACGATCTCCCCCAGTGCTGCCATCCTTCTCTTGTTGATGGATAAATTTTCTATTTATACAATATCGGTGTTGGCCATCGGCGATACGCGGTCGATCACCACCTCTACATCCAC
This sequence comes from Candidatus Heteroruminococcus faecigallinarum, assembly GCA_904387055.1. Classification (GTDB taxonomy): domain Bacteria; phylum Bacillota; class Clostridia; order Oscillospirales; family Ruminococcaceae; genus Heteroruminococcus; species Heteroruminococcus faecigallinarum. Next base: position 117,125 of record CAJFKV010000001.1, read on the forward strand.
CTGGATGCTGGCGTTTTGTAATCTCTCTGCCCAGTTGTCCTCCACCTCTTCCCAGTATTCCGGATATTGCTGGTACAGATACCGGCCCAGCCCCAGGAGATCGGCGCCATACTGCTGGATGCTTACCTCCAGGGCCTCCTCCACCTGGCGGCGGATCTGTTTTTCCACCGATTCTTCCACTCGGGAGAGATCCCCGCGCTGGAGTGCCGCCTGTTTGCTGCTTACCTCGTCGAGAGAGCAGGCCGCTCGGATCTGGATGGTATATTTCGGCGTCTCCCCTTCCAGGGAACAGTCTGTCCGGGAGGAGCTATGGTGGACTGCCACCGCGATTCTGCCCAATTCCTGGGTTTCCACCGTCAGTGCGGTCTGCCGGATCTCCCCTTTTGCCCACTGGATTCCTTCCGTCTGAGCCAGGTCCAGCACACCTTGGAGCTTGCTGTCCACCAGAATCCCGCTGCCTGCCATCTCCGGAGTAACCTCCCCAGTGGGTCCCTCACGCGTGGTGAGGACCGGGATCATTATATCCTGGCCTTGGGTACGGCTGGCGGAGATGATTCGGAACACAGTACCAATCTGTGCAACACCGGTCCGTTCTTTTTCTTCGGCCATGGAAATGATGGCGCTAGCCGGCAGAATCCCCACCTTGATCTGTGCCGAGACAATCTCCGAGGCATTCCCTTCCGCCGCTACCACATAGGCGGTGGCTCGGGAACCATAATAGTTGTTGAAATAGTCGATCATATGGTCGACGCCTTCTTTTGCGGTGTCCATTCCTACGACAATCAGCCGATTAACCCCCAAAAACGGCTCCTTCCCCAGTTGATCGGCTGCATTTTGAAAGGCCTTGGTAATGGTATCTCCTGTTGCCTCCACCACCAAATTATTGCCGGCGGTGGGATCAAAGCTTCCGTTGCCTGAGCTTCCCTCCGGGTTGAAGATCTGGAGAGTAATGGTATACTCTTGGTCGGAATAATCAATGCCGACCTCCTGTACAATGGCTCTGTCCTTCAACTGCACATTGCCCATACAACCGCTCAGGACCAGGGCGGCTGCCGAAAGAACGGCTGCAATCTTTGTCTTCATCCCTCTGCCTCCTTTTGCTGCTTCCGGTGACGGAGACTGCGTACTCCCAATAAAAGTGCAGGTACCAGGACCATCACGGACAATGCCGGATAAGCCCCAAGGCGGAGACCGTGTACCAACTCCAGATCCCTCGCTTGGAAAAGGAGGACCCCCCCGATCATTGTGGACAAAAGGACATTTCCCAGATGAATCATCCATTTTTTCTTTTCCGGAACCAGATATACCAGACTGTCACGGGCTACAATCAAGCAAAGGACCGACTTCAGGAAGGCGATGAGCAGCCATAAGGTCATATACAGGGAATCCATTCTCTCCAAGGAAAGAAAGCTGGTCATGGTAAAAAGCGCATAAACCGGATAGATTTGGGTCCCCCCATAGGCACCCAAAGCAGTGACGGTCATAAAGGAAACCGCCAGTACCCCTGCGGCAGTAAGAAGAATCGTCGCCACATAAGGACGGGTAATCTTTCCTTTCACCCGCGGCGCCAGCATGAAAAAAGCGGCTGTTTCCCCTTGAAAAGCCGCAAAGGACAGAGCGCTTCGAAAAATAGGGCCGATTCCCTGGAGAAAGGGGGAACGCAGAGTGAGCAGGTTATAGTGGGGAATCATCTCCAGCCCTACAAACAGATTGACCAGCAGATATGCCACAAATACCCCTGCTCCAAGGCGGGCACAGGCCTCCAATCCCATCCAGGCGCCGTACAGGATTGCCAGGCCGAACAACAGGAGAATCATCTCCTCCGGGTGCCTGGGGAATACAGTGGACACCAAAAAGATGTCCAGTTGACAGATAACGATTATACAGGAAAGGAGCGCCATTCCCCAAACCAAAAGGGCCGTCCCTTTCCCCAGAAGAGGAGACAGTTCCCAGGCACAGGCGACAATGTCCCGGTCTCCCATTTTTCGCAGGAGCAGCCATAAGGGCAAGGCGAGCAACAGCTCGATGGCAACAGCCACCAGTGCCCCCACCAGCGCGGTGGCTCCTTCAACCCCTTGGGAGCGGGGAACATAGACCATGGTGGAGAAAATACGGCTGAGGAAAAGGAGCGTGGCGGCCTGCCAACCGCTGATTGTACTTTTGGACTGCTGATCCATCACCACTTCCCCTTTCTTACAAGGCTCCCCGGGAGGAATGGGTTCCCGGCAAACGGTCCACCATCATTCTCCGTCGACCCAATTTTGTCCAGCTGAGGCGAAACAGCAGGTCACGAGAACCATACAGGGAAAAGGGCGAGACCGGCGCGGTCACCGGCAGCTCCCCGGCACTGAGGGCGCACAAATTGCTCATCACAGCAGCAAACGCCAGCGTTACCCCCAGCATCCCTGTATATCCGCCAATAACAATAAACAGCAGCCGCAGAATGGTGGTGGGCTCATACAGCATAGGCACCACAAAGGAGCTGATGGCGGTGAGGGCCACCACCATTATCATGGAGGTGCTCACCAAACCGGCCCGCACCGCCACGTCGCCAATCACCAATCCGCCCACAATGCTTACCGCATGACCGATCGGCTGGGGCATCCGTAAGCCTGCTTCCCGCATGATCTCATAGAAAAACTGCATGAGCAGCGCCTCAAACACCAGGGAAAACGGGGTGGACTCCACCGAGGCCGCCAGATTGAAGAGCAGGGAACTGGGCAACAGCTCCGGGTGGAAGGTTATTACCGCCACATAGAGTCCCGGCAGCAGCATGGACACCAAAAAGGCCACATACTTGAGGAATCGGATAAAGACAGCATAGTAGGGCCGGTGGGAATAGTCGTCCAGGCTTTGAAAATTCTCGCTGAAGAGGCAGGGGACTGTGAGGGCAAAAGGAGTGCCGTCCAGAAGGATACCGATCCTCCCCTCGCTCACTTTGGCCGCCAGGGTGTCGGGACGTTCCGTTATACCCACTGTGGAAAAGAAGGAAAGGGGTTTCCCTTCCAAGAATGGCTGAAGATACCCGGTATCCAGGGCGATGTCCAGTGTGGCCTCGCTCAAGCGCCGGCGGACGCTGTCCAGTATCTGGGGGGAGACCGTATCGGTCATATACACCAAAAAACCGTCGGTAACGCTGCGCTCCCCCACCGTGAACCGCTCAAATTTCAGCGACGGCGACTTGATCCGGCGCCGGAGCATGGCCAGATTGGTACGCACTGGTTCCACAAATCCCTCCCGGGACCCTCGGACGTTGGTCTCGGCGGAAGGCTCGCTGATGGAGCGGCTGCCGTATCCCTGAACGCCCAGAGCTACTGCCTGCTGGACGCCGTCGATAAACAGCAGCACAAAGCCGGACATTGCCAGATAGAATACCTCCCCCATGGTGTAGCACTCCATCTGCTGCACCCCCAGAATGCCCTCGTCCCGCACCCAGTCCAGCAGGGCCGCGGGGGATTCCTCTTCCAGCCGCAGCGTGGAAAGGGGACGGATGACCAGCTGGGTGAGAATCTGGAGGGAAAACATATTTTCATACCCTACCAACGCCACCGGAATCCCGCTTACCACCGCCCGCCGGATGATCAGATCCTCGCTGTTGTCCACCTGGCGGCGAAGCTCGATCAGGTCGTCGTCCAGATGCCCGGTGAGGGGGACAGCCTTCCCCTCCGATTCTTTCACCGGCCGATAGCCGGGAATCGTTCCATCGCGGTACCGCTCAAACACGGTTCTTCTCCCCTTTCCCCGTTTCTTCTTCCCTCAGTTTGCCCTCTCGGCAAGGAAATATGCTGAAGGTATATTTCCCTTCAGCCGCCACAGACTATGGAGAGAATCTGGCTGGAAAGGAGCGGTGGGATGTATCTGTCGGCCATCCGTACATTGGTCCTCTATCTGGTGATTGTGCTGGGTGTGCGGCTTATGGGCAAACGGCACCTGGGGGAGCTGCAGCCCTCGGAGCTGGTGGTCACCATCCTGATTTCCAACATTGCCACCCTCCCCATCGAGGAGGTAAACGTGCCCATTCTGGCGGGAATTCTGCCCATCCTCCTGTTGGTCTGCTTTGAGGTGGTGGTCTCCTTCTTTTCCATGAAAAGCAGGAAGGTCCGCCGCCTCTTCAGCGGCAACGCCATCCCGGTGATCCGGGACGGGCAGATCGATCAAAAGAGCCTTTCCGACCTGCGCTTCTCGGTGGACGATCTCATGGAAGAGCTGCATCAAAGCGGAATCTTTGACCCCAGCGAGGTGGATTTTGCGGTGGTGGAAACCAACGGCCAGCTGTCGGTCTACCCCAAGTTCTCCTCCAGACCTCTAACTCCCCAGGCCCTGGGGATGGTCTCGCCCAGCGGCGGCAGCCTTCCTCCCCAGGTGCTGGTGAGCAATGGGCAGATTTACGAGGAGAACCTGCGCCTGTGCGGCCACGACCACGCTTGGCTGAACAACCAGCTGGCACAGCGGGGATTTTCCTTACATCAGATTTATCTGATGACCGGGGATCGGAGCAACCATGTCTGTTTGGTGCCAAAGGGGGAACACCAATGAAACGCTTCGTCGCGTCAGTTGTCATTTTGGCCCTGCTCACAGGGCTGGTCATCTTCTCCGTGTTCGACCTGGACCGGCGAACCAGTGCCCTGATGGTCAGCCTGATCTCGGTGGAAGAACAACTGTCCCAATGGGATCAGGAGGAAACCCTCCAGGAGATGGAGGCTCTTTACCGGCAGTGGCAGGACCATGAGGATGCCATGACCCATTATGTGCGGCACGACCAGCTGGAATCGATCTCTTCCCTCCTGGAGCGGGCCCTCGCCCTTGCCCGGTACAACGATCCCACCGATCTGGCGGCCGACCTGGCGGAAGCACGCCACCATCTGGAGCATCTTCGGGTTTTTGAGCTTCCTTCGCTGGGGGAATAGCTGGCCGTTTTCCCGCTGTGCAGCGACTGCCCCCCTGAAGGGAGGAGGCAACCGCTGGTTGACAAGAGGAAAACCGCCGGTTTCTTGTGGGCCGGCGGCTTTCGTGGTATGATGGAGACGGTTTTTGAAGGCCAGACCATCGACGAAAGGATGTTGAGCAGCATGAGCCTGGGGGAGAACATTGGACAGCTCCGGCGGCGGCAGGGGCTCTCTCAGGAGCAGCTGGCCGACCGGCTGGGGGTTTCCAGACAATCGGTGAGCAAATGGGAAGCCGGGGTGTCCACACCGGAGCTGGGAAAGCTGATTGCCATGGCGGATCTGTTCCAGGTGTCCCTGGACCAGCTGGTACGGGGCAGCGATCCCTGCCCTTCCCCGGCTGCGGACGACGCTCTTCTGGAAGAATTGGGCGAGATTCGCCGTTCCCTCCGCCGCCAGGAGCTGAGATTTGTCTACACCAGCCGCCGCCGGCTGTGGGGACTGCCGCTGGTGGATATCCGCCTTTCCCGCTACCCCCAGCGGGGAAAGGCCGCCAAAGGCATTCTGGCCATCGGCAACCGGGCAGTGGGCGTGGTTGCCGTGGGAGGGGCCTCCTGCGGGGCAATCGCCGTGGGCGGCGCCAGCGTGGGCCTTCTCACGATCGGCGGCGCTGCTGTGGGGGGACTTGCCATCGGCGGGTTGAGCGCGGGGATCTTGGCCCTGGGCGGAGTCGCTGTCGGCCTTTGCGCCCTGGGAGGGGTAGCCGTAGGCGGGCAGGTGGCGGTGGGAAGCGTAGCTTCCGCCCCCATCGCCATCGGCAATGTGGCCACGGGCGCCCATGCACTCACGGTCAACAGCCTGACCGATGGGCGGGTGATCGACCGTTTTCTCGCCACCTGCCCCGGCTTTTGGGGGAGGGTTGCCCGGTTTTTATTCTTTTTGTGGTAGGCCGGTTTGCCCGGCCCCGCCTGCTGTCCCCATCGATCCATCAAAAAACGTCCGCCTGCTCCAGCATCGGGGCAGACGGACGTTTTTTACAAGGGCCGGGACTATTCCTCCCATACCTCCACATCGCAGTAGGCTTCATACCCGCCGTCATCGGTGATGACGGTAATGGTGGCGGTTCCCTCCCCCACCGCCCGCAGGCGGCCGCGGGAGTTGACGGTCACAACCGTTTCATCGCTGCTTTCCCAGGTGACCCCTTGATCGGAGGCATCGTCCGGCGAGAATTGGGCGGTCAGGGTGTGGGTTTCCCCCACCGCCAGGGAGAGGGATTCCTCGCTGAGGGTCACCTCCTCCACCGGGATGTCCTCCTCGGCACCGTCGGCCAGCACCCGGATGGTGATTGTATCCGAGTAGTCCCCGTCTTCGGTGGTGACGGTGATCTGGGTTTCCCCTTCCGACAGGGCTTCCACCCAACCCTCCTCGTCCACAACCGCCACGTCCTCGTCGCTGCTTTCCCAGGTAACCTCCCAGTTATCCGCGTCCTCCGGGTCGATGGTGTAGGTCAGGGCTTCCAGATCCCCCACTTCCAGCTCCAGATCCCCCTGGTCGATGACAACATCCTCCACGGGGATCTCCTCCCCATCCTGGGAATCGTCGGCCGAGCCGGAGGAATCCCCTCCCACTGCCTGGGAGGAATCTCCCACCGACTGGGTCCCCGTAACCACCTCGCCGCCGCCGACACTCTGGTAGTAGCTGTAGATGGCATTGGCGATGGCTTCCGCAATGGCCTCCTGGTAATCGGGATCGGCCAGCTTCTCGTTTTCCTCCGAATTGCTTACAAAGCCGCACTCCGCCAGGATCGCGGGGAACTGGCTCACCCGTGTTACGTAGTACCGGCCAAACTTGCCGCCCCGGTTGTTGCCGTTTTCCAGAGCCTGGGAGACATTGGCCGACACGTTGGCCGCCAGGGTCTTGGAGAAGGGGTTGAAGTAATAGGCCTCGGTTCCCTGGGCCGATGAAGGCCCGGAATTGTTGTGGATGCTGACGAAGAGATTGGGATTGGCGCTGCGGGCCGTTGCCACCCGCTCCTGGAGGGAGGGGGAGCCGCCGGTCTGGATCATGGTGACCGAAGCACCCCAATCCTGCAGAATATCCACCAGCTCGTCGGCAATAGCCTGGTTGAAGTAGGCCTCGTTGTAATCGGGGTTGTAGCCGGCGGCGCCGATATCCTTGCCGCCATGGCCGGGATCCACCACAATATGGGCGCCCGCCAGGCCGCCGTCCATCTCGGGAGGATTGTTGAAGCGGAAGACCAGATTGCCCACGTCGTCAAAGAACGCCTTGAAGCCCAAGAAGCCGTTGGTCTGCTTCAGGGTAAGGGTCAGCTCCGCGCCGCTCCAGGTAGCGGAGGTAAAGAGCGGGTTCTTGGTAAGGCTCTCGATGTCGCCGGGAAGGGTTTCTGTATTCTGAAAATCAATGGTGATAGCATCGGGGGAATAACGGAAGATGTAGCTTACCTTTTGCACCGTGCGGAGGATCACATCGGTATACCGCTCGCTGGCGGTGACGGTCAATCCAGAGATGGTGTTCCCTCCCACCTGGGTGGAAACGGTGGTGAGATCCTCGGCATACACCCGCACTCCCGACGCCAGCAGATAGTAGCGGCAGGTTTTGGTCTCGCCGTCGTCGTTGACATAGGTGTAGACCATTTCGTCGCTGACGGTGTAGTCCAGCGCTCCCTTGCAGATGGGGTAGTAGTCCGGATCGGAGTTGTCGTTGAGGGTATCGGCCGGGAAGGTTTCCGCGTCGATGCCGTTGGTGGGGTTGATCATGACCGGCACCCCCTCCCCCAGGGGGAGCTTTTTGTTGACAATGACCGTCGCCCCAGGCATGGATACCGTTTCCCCCTCATAGGTGGCAGTCACCGTAATCTGTCCCAGGTTCTGGTCGGCACTGTTGGCCGGCGGAGCGGTAAAGCTGCCGCTGAAGAGCTTGTAGCTGGAATCCTTGTCGGTGTCATCGTCTTCGGTGTCGATCTGGGTAAGGGTGATGGTCTGGCCGTTCAACGTGGCCGATACCTGGGCGCCCTCATAGGCATGGGCGCTCACCAGAATCTGCATATCCCCACCTACATTGATGGTGCCCTCGGCGGGAGATACCTCCCGGATGATCTCCATTTCCCGGGTGATGGTGTAGGTAATCGACCGGGTTTTGTGGGCGATGGTAAAGGTATTGACCCCCACCTCCAGATCGTAGGTAACCGAGAAAAAGCCCTTGCTGTCCTGGGGAATGGCCTCCCCGTTGATGGTTACCGGCTCGTTCACATCCGAAGCGCCGGCAAAGACCACGGTGGGTTCATCGGTGGTAAAGGTGGTCTGGGCAGGACGGGTGACCGCCAGCACCGTCAAGATATAGTCGGCGGTGACCTCCTCGTTGAGATATTGATTCATCAGGTCGGTGGCGCCGCCGGGGTTCTCCTCCAGGCGGGAGAGAGAATCAAACATGGTTCCCTGGTAATTGGTCCCCTTCCGGGCTTCAATAATCTGCTGGGTAATCTGATCGGCAGCGCCCCAGCCGGCATACTCCGTGCAGATCCGGCTGGAGGCTTGTACCACATAGAAGGGGATGCTGTTCTGGGAAGCCAGGTCGTCCCACCAGGAGACCACCGTCCCAAAGGGCTCGGCGCCATCGGTCAGGGAACCAAACGCCTCCACCGCTACAAAATCACACAGCCCCTCTTCAATAAACCCTTTGACGTCGGCGTTCCCGCCCGACAAGGCGGTAAAAGCAGCCGATGTCTCGGAACCCTGCTCCACCGCCCCGCTGTTTTCCCACACAGAGCAGGTGCGAATACCGAAGAGGATGCCGCCATCCGCTTCCTTTACCAGCTGGGACGCCCGGCTCACCGCCGACGAAGGCCCCTGGCCCAGGTAGGCCTCGAACCCCATGGCGCCTCCGTCCTGTCGGTAGGCGGCGTAGCTGGCGTCGCTGGTGGGAAGAAAATAGTCCTCCAGCAGGATGGCGTCCACATCGTACAGGGACAAAAAGTTCTCCAAATCCCCCGCAAAGGCATCCAAGTCCTGGGGCTCCACCTGGGAGGGGGCGGACAGACCCTCCTCCCCTTCCTCCAGGAAGGCGCTGAAGGACGCATAAAGGTACAGCTCCCGGCTGCGGGCCCCTTCGGACAGATACTCCATGGGGTCAAATTCGCCGGTGGCAGCGGTGGGGAACCGCTCGGTGTCATAGATGGCGTAGGAACCGCCGGTGGTTTCCACCACCACCGTATTCATCCCCAACGAAACCGCACTGTCCAAAGCCTGGTCGATCTGATCCTGAATTTCCTGCGGAGATTGGTCCTGCTGGGTGGCAAAATCCACCCCGGGCGTCAAGGTGACCGCCCACATCTCATCGGGAGCGCGGGAGACCGGCTCGGCCGGCTCTTCCGGCTCCTCTTCCTCCTCCGGCAGCGACTCGGGCTCCGAACTGCTCTCGGAGGATTCCGACTGGCTCTCCCGACCGAAAAAGTCAAAGGTGGGAAGACTCTCCGGGTCCAGCACCATGGCCAACGCCGCCATCAGGAGGATGATCGCTCCAAAGAGTGCAATCATCAGCGCTGCTAGTTTTTTCTTGTTATCCAGCATGATTGGCCACCTATCTTCCACCCGGAGGATGGATCAGAGAATATCCGCCAGATTGGCGAGCTCCTCCTCCATCTGCCCGCTGGGAGAGGAGAAGAGAAAGTCGTAACGATACAGGGCAAAACCACCGTAATGGGACATCTCCCGTCCGGCTTCCACCATCCTGGCCAGCAGATCGCTGTTGTCGATCCACTCGCTGGCGCCGCCGCCGGCCCAGGTATCGGCGGTCCCCACCTTATAGGCGCCGATCCCCACCCGCAGGGCGACGCTGCTGCTGGAAATCATCTCGTTCCAGCTTTCCAGCGTCTCCTGGAAGGGACGGGTGTCGTGTTCAAATCCGAAGTAAATCTGGGGACAGATGTAGTCGATGTACCCGGAGGTGGATACCCACTTTGCCACATCGATGTATTGGCTGTCGTAGTTAATGGTGTTGTTGCCTTGGGGGCTGATGCCAAACAGCACCGAAGGATCCTCCTCCTTCACGGCAGCGTATACGGCCCGCACCAGCTTGTTCACATTTTCCCGCCGCCAATCCCCCAGGGAAAGGCCGCCCCCCTGCTCCTGGTAGGTTTCCTGGTCAAAGGAGGCGCTGGTGGTGGGATAAAAGTAATCGTCGAAATGGATGGCGTCCACGTCGTAGTTGCGGACAATCTCCCGCACCCCGTCCACAATCAGCTGCCGGGCCTCGGCACTGCCGGGGTTGTAGCTGATCGCTCCGTCAAAGGAAATCACCGCGTCCGATCCCTCTTCCAGCCAGAGCGAGGCCGGATTGTCCTCCGACAAGGCCACCGTACTGCCGGAGGAACGGACCCGATAGGGATTTACCCAGGCCTCCAGCAGCAGCCCCCGGCTATGGGCGGCCTCCACCATAATGGCCAGCGGGTCAAACCCCGGGTCCACCCCCTCCGTCCCGGTGCAGAGATAGGACCAGGGAAAAATCTCCGACCGATACAAGGCATCCCCAAAGGGGCGCACCTGCACGATCACCGTGTTCAGCCCTTCGGCGGCGATGGCGTCAAAGGCATTGGCAACAGCCGACCGGAAGGCACCCTCGCTTTTTCCTTTCAGCATGGTGTCAAATTCCAAGTAGGAGAGCCACACGCCCTTGGATTCGTCCAGGGAAACCGGGGCGGCAGGCGGAGGGGCTTCCGAGGAAGAATCGGCACTGGACGACTGGGAAGCCGAGCTGGACTCCTCCTGGGAGGAACTCTCCCCAGAGGAGGGCTCTGCTGCCGACGGGGCCGCTTCCTGGGAGGAGGACGAGGCGACCTCCTGAGAAGAAGAATCCGGCTGGGCCGCGGAAGACTCCACCGCCGGGGGAAACTCCGGAACATAGGGGGATTCCTCCGAGCTGCTGGAGGACAGCTCCAGCACATGAGAACCGGAAATCATCTCCACAGACGCTCCCTCCTGGGAAGCGCACCCCAGCAGCAAACAACAAGCGGCCAGCACGGCCAGGATCGATCTTCTCATGGGAACCCCCTTTTTCTGCGCCTGCATAGATATGTTTATTGTACACCATGACAAAATTTCGGTCAATAACCAATCGAATCATACCGAAAAAAGCCGAAGAAGGCAAGAGAATTACCGCCGGAAATCCTTGGAATGCGGCGGGAACCGTTGTCCCCCCGCCTCTATGCCTATGAAGGAACAGGCGGATTGTTTCCCCTTTCCCACCCTTCCATCCAGAAAAGCGGGATGGTGTCTTCTGTAAAGTGTTTTGCCTTTTCATGAAAAAATCCAGGCGAATGACCGTCCATTCGCCTGGATTCCCCTACTTTTTTTCATCCTTTGGGCCATAATAGTCATCGATTAGCCGCTGTGCAGCCCGTTTGCAGAGAACCGATAAACCGGCCAGGGCCATCACCGCCTGGCGCGGGGAAACCTCTTCGTCCCCCTCCTCCCCCGTCCACAGGAGGTCCTGGAGCATCTGGGGCAGCCGGCGGCGCTCCCGTTCCTTGATGGCAAGGTAATCCCTGTACAGCTCCTTTGTCCCTTGAGGGTGGTAGTTTCCCGAGGAATCGGCGAGGAGTTCCTCCATCCCGCCGAGAAATCGCTTCAAATCCTGCAAGGGCAGCGCCTGCTTCATCTGGTACACCAGCAGCAGCATCCGAATATGCTCCCGGGAATAGGTCTTCCCTTTGATCCGCTTGAGAAGACCCTCCTTGGTGTAATTGTTCACCATCGTTTTGGTAAGAAGCTTCTCTCCCTCTTCCCGGCGGGTCTCCCCCAATTCCCGGTCCACCAGGGTGAGGATCTGGTCCATATACAGTTCCAGGGAAGGAATATCCTCCTCCGGGATGTCCCGGTCCATGGAAAGGGACAATTGTTCTGCCAATTCTTCCTTGGTCATGAAATCCCTCCTCTTTTCCATTATCCTATCATATTGTGTCTGTCTACACAAGATCCTCTTGACTTATCGCAAATACAATGTTATTATTTCGATATAATCTAGTATTCAAAACTATATTACAAGGAATCGAGGTGCCGGTATGTCTCTCTACTTTCAAAAAGCGCGGGATCCCCTCAGCAGCCTGACCCACCTGATCGGGGCCGTTCTTTTCTCCCTGGGGACGGTTTTCTTGGTTTGGAAGGGGATCGTCAACCAGGCGGGGGCAGTCGCTCTTGTTTCGGCCGCTGTTTTTGGCCTGTCTCTGGTAGGACTGTACTCGGCCAGCGCCCTTTACCACTTTGCTCGCTTCAGCGAGAGGGCTATTTTGGCCCTGCGGAAGCTGGACCACTCGATGATCTATGTCCTCATTGCCGGCTCCTATACGCCGCTGCTTCTTTGCTGCTTTCCCCGCCCCAAAGCGTACCTGCTGACCATCGCCATCTGGGCCATTGCGGCGGTGGGCATCCTGGCAAAGCTCCTGTGGTTCCAGGCGCCGCGGCTTCTTTACACCGGCTTTTACATTGCTATGGGATGGTTTATTCTGCTGGACCTGCCGGCTTTGGCGGTGCTGGAACTTCCCGCCATCCTGCTGCTGGCCGCGGGGGGCGTCTGCTACACAGCGGGCGGGGTGATCTACGGCCTCAAAAGGCCAAATCCCTCTTCCTCCTTTGGACACCACGAGCTGTTCCACCTGTTCGTCCTGGCGGGGAGCCTCTGTCACTATTCGATGGTTCTCTGCTACCTGGTCTAACGATCCGCCACAGACGATTGACGCCCCGGAACGGGAATGTTCCGGGGCGTTTGCTGTGTGATCTCCTTTTTCCGGCGATGGACGGCTGGTCAATCCTCCTCGAAGAAGAAGATTTCCTCCACCGGCCGGCCGAACACCTTGGCAATGTCCATTGCCAGCTTCAGCGAGGGGTTGTACCTGCCTTTCTCCAGGTTGCCGATCGTCTCCCGCCGGACCCCCACCAGATTGGCCAGCTCCTCTTGCTTGAGGTTGAGGCGGGCGCGGTTTTCCTTCATCGTCGTTCTAAGCACGCTCCAACCCCCGGCCCTCTTTAAAGGAGTAGTAGGCCCCTGTGAGGGCAAAGCAGGCCACCGAGGCGGCCCATCCCCACAGCACCCCGTCCACCATGGCCTGGCCGGGACTGGTGCGGAACACCTGAAACAGGGTTACCGCCCCCATTACTCCCATCGACGCAAAGAACGCCCTGGCAGCTGCCTTCCGCATCTGTTCCAGGAACATCTCGTCCGGTTTCACAGCGAAATAGCTGAAGTCCACCGCAAAGGCGAAGAAGGAAAGAAAGGACCGGGCATCGGTAAAAATGCCGATCAGCCCCAGCAAGGAAAGAAATCCGAGAAATCCGTACTTGTTCACCGTGGATACCTCCCAAATATGTTGTATTTTCATCTTGATGATATAAATATACCACATTTCATGAAACCTGTCAAGCTCTAAAACGGCCCTTGCTGCCGGAACCGGGACTGCTGCTGCCACCCGGCAGGCCCAGGGATTATGTCCTGTCCGACAGGGACACCCCTTTTACCCACCGGGAATATTCTCGTGCAGGCAAGGCTGCCAAAAGCGGCACGGGGTGACCTGGGCGCCCAACCCCACCACATCCTTGTCTTTGTGGTGAATCCCCAAGGACGAGGTCAAGTCGCTGGTGGGCACAACGGTCCATGGATACCTTCGGAACCTGCGGCTACGCTCTGCAAAGCGAGAACCATCAAGTAAGCCATCTGCGTAAACTCCCTGTTCGTGGAACTGCTGAGAACGTATCAAACAGATAAAACGTAATGACCTTGGTCAAAAGTGGGGTCATACAAAAAAGAAACCGCCTGGAAAATAACTTCCCAAGCGGTTTCGTCTTTGGTCTGAGTGGCGGGATTTGAACCCACGGCCTCTACCACCCCAAGGTAGCGCGCTACCATCTGCGCCACACCCAGATCTTCTCCCCTTCCGAAGAGCGCTCATTTATATTACCATAGGCAACAGGAAATTGCAAGCACTTTTTTAAATTTTTTTTCGATTTTCTTGGGAAAGATTGGACGAAGGCGCAGGGGAAGCGGTTTTCTCTCAGCGAATTTTTTCCTTCCAAAAGGGGAAAACTCCCCGAAACCTTCCAAAAAAACTATCTTTTCAGGTTATTTTATGGTATACTAATTACGTTTCGGCGGTCGGAGCTCCTCTTTCTCGGCAGGAAGGAGCCTTCCGACAGCTGGTCTTTTGAAAGCAAACTGCCAAATACTATAAAAGGGTGGGCTCCATGCGGATTGCACTGTTTACCGAAACCTATCTCCCCCAGATCAATGGGGTAGTAACCCATGTGAAAACGTTAAAAGACGGTTTGGAACGGCTGGGCCACGAAGTAATGGTGGTTACTGCCGACAGCAGCACTTCCCGCCATTATCTCCAGGGGGATGTTTTGTATTGTCCCGCCACCAGGCTGAAGCGCCTCTACAACTACTGTGCAGCGCTTCCCATCAGCAACACGCGTCTGCGGTATATTCGACGTTTCAACCCGGACGTCATCCACATCCACACCGAGTTCGGCGTGGGTATTTCCGGCGTTGTTGCGGCCAAGATTCTCCATAAACCCTTGGTATACACCCTTCACACCATGTATGACGAATACATCTATTATATTGTTCCCAATTCCATGGTGTGGGCAACGACAAAATTTTCTCATCGCTACATCAAGTTCATTGCCAACCGTGCCCAGGCCCTCACCGGCCCTTCGGAGAAGTGCACCCGGTATTTTGAAAGCGTGGGCATAACAGGACGGCCGGTCCATGTGGTGCCCAATGCGGTGGAGCTGGACACCTTCAATCCCCAAAACGCCAACCCGGAGAAGACAGCCCAGATCCGCCGGGAGCTGGGATATTCGCCGGAGGATATGGTGATCTGCTTTGTGGGACGGCTGGGCAAGGAAAAGAGTGTAGACGTCCTTTTGGAGGCATGGGCGGAGAACATCCGTCCGGAAGAGCGGATCCGGCTGCTGGTCATCGGCGGGGGGCCCTTTTATGAACCCTACCGGGAACTGGCGCAGAAGCTGGGGATCCAGGAGATGGTCACCTTTACCGGCGCCGTCCCTCACGACCAGCTCCCCCCCTACTACGCCGCCTGTGACGCCTACGCCACCGCTTCCCTTTCCGACACCTGCTCCATCTCCATGCTGGAAGGGATGGCTACAGGGCTGCCGGTCTTCCAGCGGAAGGACCCCATCAACGCCGACCAGGTGCGGGACGGGGTGAACGGCTTCAATTTTGAATCCGGCCGCCAGCTGGCCGATCAGCTGCGGGCCTTCCGGGCCATGGACCCGGCCGAAAAAGAGGCTCTGCGGGCGAGCGTGATCCAGTCGGTGCGGGAGAGCGGCGCCGAGCGGCTGGCCGGCTGCCTGGTGGAGATCTACCAAAATGTGCTGGCAGGCAAAAGATGAACGGTTCCGGCCAGCCGGAAAGTAAGGAGAACAACGATTCATGAAGAACCATTACGATGTTTTGATTATTGGCGGTGGAATCGGCGGCCTGATGACCGCCCATCGGCTGACCCAGAATGCCCCCTCTCTGTCGGTCTGCCTGGTGGAGAAGGGCCATCCTCTCAAGAACCGCCTCTGCCCCATTGTGGCCAAAAAAGTGGACCACTGTATCAAGTGCCGTTCCTGTGCCATTATGGAGGGGCTGGGCGGCGCGGGCGCCTTTTCGGACGGGAAATACGTCATCTCCACCGAATACGGCGGCTGGCTGACCGACTTTCTCCCCAAGGATACCGTCCTGGACTATATTGAACAGGCGGACAAGATCCTCGTTTCCTACGGAGCCACCACCGAGCGGTTCCTCCCCAGCAATGAGCTGAAAAAGCTCTGCCTCCAGCACGACCTGCACATGCAGCAGGCCCAGCTGAAACATCTGGGTACCGACGCCAACTTCGACACCATGGTGCGGCTGGTGGAGGATCTGGAGCATCGGTGCGAGATCTACACCGATACCACCGTCACCGCCGTGGACAAGGATACCCACCAGGTGACCATGCTCAACAGCCGGGGGAGCGCCTCGGTAACGGCGGATACCATTATCTTCGCCGTGGGGCGGGTGGGCAGCAAGCTGTTCACCAAGTGGTGTGCCGACAACCAAATCCCCATGACCAACAACCAGGTGGACATCGGGGTGCGGGTGGAGCTGCCCTCCATGATCTGGGAGGATTTTGCCAAAAAGATCTACGAGCCCAAGATCATCTACCGATCCAAGCGGTACGGGGATACCACCCGGATGTTCTGCTTCAACGACCGGGGCAGCGTCGTCACCGAAAACACCGACGGGGTTCTCACCGTCAACGGCCATTCTTACCGGGATCCCGCCCGCAAAACCGCCAACTCCAACTTTGCCCTGCTGTCCACTATCCGCTTTACCCAGCCCTTCCGGGAACCTATCGAATATGCCCGCCATGTGGCCAGCCTGGCCAACCTGATCAGCGGCGGGTCGGTTCTGGTCCAGCGGCTGGGCGATCTGGAGTGCGGGCGGCGGACCGAGGAAAAGCGCCTGCGCCAGAGCACCACCATCCCTACCCTCAACGCGGTGCCCGGCGATCTCAGCCTTTGCATGCCCAAGCGGCAGCTGGACAACATCATCGAGACCCTTCATGCCCTGGACGCGGTGGCTCCCGGCACCTCCAACTACGACACCCTCCTGTACGGCATCGAGTGCAAGTACTACTCGGCCCGGCCGGAGTGTGAGAATTTCCAGGTAAAGGGCTGCAAGAACATCTATGCCATCGGGGATGGAGCCGGCTTTACCCGTTCCTTGTCCCAGGCCTCGGCCAACGGCCTGTATGTGGCCGACCTGCTCACCCGCAAGAAATAACCCATTCCCTCACCCAACCGGACAGGAAGCGGCGGGCTCTTTCGGCTCACCGCTTCTTTTTCTCAAAGGAGGACCACGCCATGACCGAAAAGGAAAAGATGCTGGCAAGCCAGCTCTATCGTTCCGACGATCCCCAGCTGGTGGCGGAGAGGATGGAGGCCCGCCGCCTCACCGCCCTCTACAACCAAACCGCCGAAACCCAGGAAGAGGACCGGCGGCAGCTTCTCCGCCAGCTCTTCGCCTCGGTGGGGGAAGGGGTTTTCATCGAGCCTCCCTTCCGCTGCGATTACGGGCGGAACATCGATCTGGGAAACCATGTGTATCTGAATTTTGACTGCATCATCCTGGACGTCGCGCCAGTTACCATCGGGGACGGGTGCCTGCTGGCGCCCAGGGTCTGTCTCACCACCGCGGGCCATCCCACCGATCCCGCCACCCGCCGGTCGGGGCTGGAGTTCGGCAAGCCCATCGTCCTGGGGGACAACGTATGGCTGGGCGCCGGCGTGATCGTCAACCCCGGCGTCACCATCGGGGAGAACACGGTGGTGGCCTCCGGCGCCGTGGTGACCAAAGATCTCCCCCCCAATGTGGTAGCCGCCGGCTGCCCCGCCAGGGTCATCCGGTACCTGGAGCCCGGCAGCTCCCCCCAGGCCCCCTCCTCTCCCCTTTCCTCCTTCCGCCCTGCCCTCCCAGGGGAAGAGGAACTTGTCCTACAGTTGATCCAGGCACGGATCCATTGGATGGACCAGGTGGGAATCCGGCAGTGGAACGACGAAGGCTACCTGGCCAAATATCCCCTCCCCTACTTTGCCGCCCTGCGGCAGAAAGGGCAGCTGTATGTCCTGGCGGAGGGCGGACGGATCGTGGGAGGGATCGCTCTCCTGGACCAGGACCCCCGCTGGCCCGACAGCCTCCCCGCCTGGTACCTCCACCACCTGGTGGGGGACCCCTCGGCGCCGGGGGCGGGACGGCGGGTGCTGGAGGCGGTCATCGCCCTGGCCCCCCGGATGGGGAAACAACGGCTGCGGCTGGATTCCAGCCTGGGAAACCAGCCTCTGGCGGATTTTTACCAGCGGTTCGGCTTTCAGCGGCAGGGGGCGGTCATCGACGGAAACTACCGGGGAGAAAAATGGGAGAAGAAGCTGTAGCGCTTCTCCTCCCATTTTTTGCAGTTGATCCGCCTTTGCCTCGGCCGTTAGGGCTGGGGATCCACGATCGATCCCTCAAAGAGGGCGGTTCCGGTCTCGTGGTGGAGAACCGCCAGCTGGAAGGGACGATTCACCGTCATCACCACCGGCTCCTCGGGGATTACCGCCCGGGTCACAACCGCCACGCCGGTGCTGGCGGCCGCCTCGGCGCCCTCCTCGTCCACCTTGAGGACAGCGTCGTGCTTCACCTCGCTGACGCTCAAATCCCCCTCGTCGCTGATGCCGGTAAGGTCCGCGTCGCCGGTGAACATGGTTCCCGCTCCCAGGGCGGTGAGGAGATCGTTGGCGGTGAAGGACTGGCTCAAATCCATCCGAGGCAGGGAGAGCTCCACCATCTGGGTACCCATCTCCTGCTGAAGGGTGTTCAGCAGCTCCGCCGTCATGACCACCTCGTTCCCCTCCTTAGGGAGAAGGACGATCATGGAGGTGAGGCCGTCGCCGCAGGGGAGGGCCACCGCCTGGAAGCTGTCATTCTCGTAATAGGGCAGCTCCATGGAACCGTGCATCATCTGCACCTGCTTTTCCCCGCTGGGCGCTTGGAATGCCTCCGGAAGGGTGGCGCCGGCGTCAAAAGCGTTCAGCCAGGATGCCTTCCAATACACCGTATTGAGAAGGAGCACCTGCAGATTGGGGTCCAGGGAATCCATCGCCTGGGTGATGAGCCCGTTGGTCTGGTCGGAGACCCACTGGTTGATGGTGTCCACCGCATCGGGGCTGCTCATATCCAGCGTCTCCACCTGGGCATGGTAAGAATTCTCCAGGGTCTGGGTATAGTCGGTCTTGACCTTGCCGGCGAAGCTGTCCCGCAGCCACAGGGAGTTCCCCAGCAGCAGGGTGCTCTCCTCCCCGTTGAGGGCCAGCGCCTCCTGGAGCTCCTGGTTGGCCTGGTTCAGGGCAGCAGTTCCTTCTTCTCCCGGCACCGTTCCCAGCAGAGCCGCCAGCTCCTGGCTGGTGGTTCCGCCCGCCCCGTTCTGAAGCATGGAAAGGGCCAGATAGAAGCTGAGAGGCGAGAAGAAGGCATTCTCCTCCCCGGTATGCAGCTGGGCAAGCATCTGTTCTCCCAGCTGATTGACCGCCGCCGGGGCCGTTACCTCCACCGGCGTTTGCTCCACATTGGCCATGGCCTCCGTTGTCTCCTGGCTCTGGGAGGAGGGCCCCTCCTGGGGGGCCGAGGCGGGGGCGGTACATCCGGCCAGCATTACTGCCGCACATCCGGCGGCGACAAACCGTTTCCAATGTACTGTCATATGTTGGTTCTCCTTTGTCACAAAATATCCCATCCCGGATCGTTGCCGGGCATTGTAGTAGTGCTGGTTTTTGGACAGAATGATGCAAGGAAGAAAACTTTTCTTGACTTTTTTGTTTCAGGGGCCTACTATGGAAACCGGAGAGCAAAAAAAGGAGGGATGGCTATGACAAGAGCGGACCAGGCGGAAACCCTCTTCCGCCAAGGATACGGCTGCTGCCAAGCGGTGGCAGCCGCCTTTGCCCCCGAGCTGGAGCTTCCCACCGAAACCGCCATCCGCCTGGCTTCCGGGTTCAGCGCCGGGTTCGGGCGGCTGCGGGAGGTGTGCGGAGCCTTTTCCGCCCTCTGCCTGGTGGCCGGGCAGGTATGGGGCTACAGCGATCCCCTGGATCAGGAGACCAAAAAAGCCCTCTACCGGCGGATCCAGGGGATGGCGGCCAGCTTGCGGCAGCAGCACGGCTCCATCCTCTGCCGGGAGCTTCTGGCCCGGGCGGGGGTAGCGGACGACGGCCCCCAAGGCTCCCCCCAGGAACGGACCGAAGCCTATTACCGCTCCCGCCCTTGTGTGGGGTTCATCCGCAGCGCCGCCGCTCTTCTGGAAGAGCAGCTGGCAGCGGAAGGACGACTGCTCCCGTTCCCCTGCAACGACGATAATCTGTATAAGGAGGAACCATGATCGTGAACGCTTCCGTTCTGTTTTACAGCAAAACCGGCAAAACCAAGGCCATGGCCGAGGCCATTGTCCAGGGGATGAACCAGGTGGAGGGGGTCCAGGCGAAGGCCTTTTCCATCGACGAGCTGGACGAGGCCTATCTGGCCCAAAGCAAGGTCGTGGTGGTCGGCACCCCCACCTGGCACGCCAATCCCTGCTGGCAGATCAAAAAATTCTTGGACGAGTCGGGCAAGCTGGGGCTGGCCGGCAAGCTGGGGGGCGCCTTTGCCACGGCGGATTACCAGCAAGGCGGCCCGGACCTGGCTATCCAGACCATCCTGACCCATCTGATGGTGGACGGGATGCTGGTCTATTCCGGAGGCGGCAGCTTTGGCAAGCCGTACATCCACCTGGGTCCGGTCGCCCTCCGGGACACCTTTGAGGAGGGCCGGGAGCTCTTTGTCACCTTCGGCAGGCGGATTGCCGGCAAGGGGCTGGAACTCTTCGGACAATAGCTTTTTCATTCTTCCAAAAGAAAGGATTGTATTCGTATGACCTATACCATCAACGGCTATGAGCCGGAGCGGCTCTTTCACTTTTTTGAGGAGATCAGCGCCATTCCCCGCGGGTCCGGCAACGAGAAAGCGGCCAGCGACTATCTGGTCGCCTTCGCCCGGGAACGGGGGCTGTGGGTTTACCAGGACGAGCTGTACAACGTCATCATCAAGAAACCCGCTTCCCCCGGGGCGGAGGCGGCTCCCCCGGTGATGCTCCAGGGGCACCTGGATATGGTGTGTGAAAAGCTGGCGGGAGTGGACCACGACTTCCTTACCCAGGGACTGGACCTGGTGGTGGAAGATGGCGTTCTGCGGGCAAATGGCACCACCCTGGGCGGGGACGACGGTGTTGCTGTGGCGACTATGCTGGCCGTCCTGGACGACAACGATCTGATCCATCCCTCTCTGGAATGTGTCTTTACCACCCAGGAAGAGACAGGGCTTACCGGTGCTGCCTTTCTGGACAAGTCCCTTTTGAAGGCGCGCACCATGCTCAACCTGGATTCTGCGGGGGAAGAGGGATCCGTCACCGTCAGCTGTGCCGGCGGGGTCCGCTGTACCCTGACCCGTCCTGTACTGCGGACTGCGCAAGAAGATGGCTGGCTGCTCTCCCTTTCCATTACCGGCTTGCTGGGCGGACATTCGGGAAGGGAGATTCACCAGAACCGGCAGAACGCGGATCTTTTGATGGCCCGGTTGGTTCATCGGCTTCTCCAGGGAGGCGGAAAGCTGGTCTCTCTGGAGGGAGGTACCAAGGACAATGCCATTCCTCGGGAGAGCGAGGCCCTTCTCCTCTACGCTGCAAAAGAAGAGGGGGAGGCGGCCGCCCAGAAGGCCCGTCTCCTGGCCGCCCAGATCGCCGAAGAACTGCGGGACACGGAGCCCGCCTTCACCTGTGAGGTTTCCCTCCAGGCGGGGAGTGCCTCCCCCCTCTCCGGCGAGGATGCCTGGGCCCTGGTCCGCGCCCTGCGCCTGGCGCCCAACGGCGTGCGCAGCTACAGCCCCCGGCAGGGCGGATTCGTCGTGGCATCCCTCAATCTGGGAGTCGTCAAAACAGATGATGAAACCGCCACGCTGGTCTTCTTCCCCCGCAGTTCGGTGGCTTCCCTTCAGGAAGATACTCTGGACTCCCTTTCCGTCTTGGCAGAGACCTTTGGTTTTGTTCTCCACAAGAGTGCTGCCTACCCTGGCTGGGCCCTGGCCTCTGTCTCCCCCATCCGGGACCTGTGCCAGGAAAGCTGGAAAGACATCACCGGCCGCGAGCTGCGGGTGGAAGCTCTCCATGTAGGGCTGGAATGCGGCCTCTTTATCGGCGCCATGCCTGGAATGGACGCCGTATCCATCGGTCCTACCCTCACCGGCTGCCATACCCCCGACGAGCGCCTTTCCTTGGAAAGCTTCTCCCGGTTTTACCGGTTCCTGGCCGATGTGCTGGCCCGGGCCGCCGCCCGGCGGTGACGCTCTGCCTCCTCCTGTTCCCTACATATTCTCGGTAAAACAGCGGCAGTCGATCCGTTGCCGCCTGGATCATTCAAAAAGGGGGGCTTCCCATGAAAACACGAGCCCTCTCCCTGCTCCTGGCGTCCCTGCTGACCCTCCTTTTGGTCTCGGGCTGTGACCGCAGGGTCCCCGAAAGAACGTCTTCGGAAGAGCAGTCCTCCCAGCAGGCCTCCAGCCAATGGGAGGAGGAAAGCTCCTCGGCCCCTTCCCTTCCCGGCAGCCTCCCGGAGGAGGAAGCCTCTTCCCGGGAGGAAACGGAGGATCAGGAGGCCGTCATTCACCAAATTCTCCTGGAGTACGGCGCGGTAGAGCCGGATAATCCCCCCAAGGAGGGATGGCTCCGGGCAGAAAAGGGGATGAGCCTGTACTACTATGAAGAGCCGTGGAACCAGGAGACCCCCATGCCTCCCCACTGGTACTACGCCTGGCGGGTTTTCCAGATGTGGCAGGAGCCCGAGGAAACCTGGCAGGAGTACAGCCTGACCGATCTTCCCGGCTGGTTTTATCCGGCGGAGGCGTACGAGGAGCTGGTCACCGGGTATTTCCCCGTCACAGTGCAGTTTTTGCGGGACAGCGATCTCTATCGGGCGGATCTGGGCGGTTACAATCTGCCGGGAGGCGGCGGCATCGGCGCTACCCCCTGGATCCTTCTGGACCACGTGGAGCAGGAGCAGGAGGCGGACGGCAGCCTGCTGGTACATCTCTATGTAACGCTGGCATACAGCACCAACGACCTGGAGCAAAACACCTACCACATCCTCACCGCCCGGGTTCAGCCAGATGGAAGTTTCCAATACGTCAGCTGGGCGGAAGACCCCGCCCCCTCCCAGCAGCAGCGGGAGAGCACCCTCGTGGTGCTGGCAGAGACGCCCACCCAGATGGACCACCTGTACACCAACGAAGCCTACGGGTTTTCCCTGACACTGCCGGAAAGCTGGACCGACCACTACACGGCGGAGGAAGGGGTCATGCACTATGCCGACGGCTCCCAGGGGCCGCAGATTGGCTTCTTCTACCACGGCCAGACCAGCGCGCCCCTGGGGTACCTCCATCTGGTGCCGCTGGCATACTGGGAGACGGTCGATCCATCCGCTGCCGTCCTGGGCACCGAGCTTGCCCGGGACGGCCAGTACGCCTATGTCTACGCCACCTGGGGCGGAAGCTGCCCCTACAGCCCAGGGCAGGATTATGACCTGTACCAGGAGCTTCGCCTGGAACAGGAGGAAGAAGGCACCATCGTTCTGGCGTTTCTGGAACCGTAGCGGGGCCATGGGAACGGGCATATTCCTCTTCTTCCCGCCTCTTTTTTCCTGGTATGTATCCCTTGAAAATCCATAAGAGCCCTCCCGGTGAAACCGAGAGGGCTCTTGTCGTTACGCCAATACAACGCTGGCGGCGATGGCCTGCTGCTGGTCCGGCGAGAGGGACCCGGCGGCAAACTCCATGGCCACATACCGCTGTCGCTGCCGGTGGTAGGCCAGCACCCCCGGGGTATATGCCACCGGGGCGGAAACGTCCCCCGGCTCCTGCCGGCGGGCAACCTGGACGGTGGCGGAGACGGTGGAATCGGTCTGGGAGACGGGGGTATACTCGTTATCCCAGTTGACCACGCTGCCCAGCATCAGGCCGCTGTAGATCGCCCGGTACTCCTGCTGCGGAGGTACTCCCTCCGGGAGGGAAAAGTCGCTGTAAGCGATGGTCCCCACTCGGTTTCCCCCGTCGTCGTAGACCCCTACGGGGGCGGCATACACCGTCTCCTGTTCCTCCTGAGAGGCGCTGCCCAGGGTCCATCCTTCCGGCAGCTGGAGGGAGAGGGAGAATACCTGCCCATCCCCTTCCACATAGTCCACCTGCTGACGGTTCCCCTCCTGGGCAAGGTAGGGTACCGTATCCCACAGGGAGACCAAGGGGACGGGGACCCCGTCCAGGAAGGTCCACTGACACAGGAACCATTGGGCAACCAGGTTGTCCTCCTGGACAAAATAGAGGGTCATGGAAAGGTGGGATTCTTCGGGGATCGCTTCCTGCAAAACCTGGGCCCGGTACCCTTCCCCCGGCTGCCACTCCTCCACCTGGTCAAAGGGGGACAGGGATTGGGTATAGGGGACGCCGTTCTCCTGCCGGGGGATCTGGACCCTTACCTCCACATCCAGAGGGTAGGGGGTGGGGTTTTGGGGCGGCATTGCAAAGGAGAGGGTCCCGTCTTCCCAGCGGAGGGAGGAAAACAGCTGCCGGGCAAAAAAGGCACATCCCTCCTCCTCCGGGACCGGCTGCCAGCTTCCCCCTTCCCCTTCTTCCATCAGGGCCAGGGTCTCCGTATCCACCCCCAGCCGGCGGCCCATGGAGGAGTCCTCCGGCCGCCGCACCCGGTAGGTCCGCAGGGTCCGGCCATCTGCGGACAGGGCCCCTTCTTCCGTCACCCAGAACTCCTGGCCGTAGACGGCCTGGAGAAGGGCCAGCTCCTCCGGGGCTTCCCCCGGCAGCGCCTGCAGCCCGTCGTCCACCGGCTCCGGATCGGCGGGGGCCTCCCTCGGCTCCTCTACCGGGTCCAGCAGCAGGGCGATTCCCACGGCAGCCGTCAGGACGCAGGCCACCGCAGCTACCCCTCCGGCCAGCCTCTTGGGGGTGAGGATGTTGCGGATTCTCCCCTTGGCATCCCCTTCTCCAAAGGCCAGGGGGATCCCTCCCGACCGGCGGCCGGTGGCCAGCGACAGCAGAGCGGCGGCATAGTCCTTCCGGGAACCGCCCATGCGGCGGATAACCGCCTCATCACAGGAGCGCTCCATATCCTGCCCGCTGAGGAAAAAGGCCACCCATACCAGGGGATTGAACCAATGAACCGCCAAGGCCACATAGGCCAGGAAGCGGGTGGCTTGGTCCCACCGGCGGATGTGGATCTCCTCGTGGAGCAGAACCAGCTCCTCGGTGCGAGGAGGAAGGTCGTCCGGCAGATAGATCACCGGCCGGAGCACCCCCCACACAAAGGGGCTCTCCAAACCGTGGACGCGGCGGACACGGCCTTCCCTCGCTCCCGCCTTCCCCAGACGGCGGGAGAGGCGAACCAGGGAGACGGCCCCGCCGAGAAGGACCGCCCCCGCTCCCGCCAGCCAGATCCCCGTGCCCACGGCAATGAGCACCTGCAGGGGATTGGCGCTGGCCGCCGCCACCGCCGGGGGCAGCAGCGGGTTGACCGCCTGGTCGATCCCCGAGACGCCGGTAACGATGACCGGGCTGGTCATCTGCCCGATGGCTGCCGGAATAGGGTCGGGATTCACCGGCAGCAGACTGAGAGCGCTTTCCACCGAGATGGGAACCAGCAGGCGCACCAGGGCCACCGCCCACAGGGCATACCGCACCCCGGTGGGCAGCTTTCGGAGCACCAGCCGCAGCAGCAGGAGGATCCCAATGACCCAGCTGGCGGCAAAGCTCTTGTTCAGCACCAGCAAAAACAGCTCTTCCATCACGCATCCTCCCGGTAGGCCTCGATCAGCCGCTCCAGCTCCTGTACGTCCTCCTGGCTCAGCTTGGCCCGGCGGCTGAACGCCGCCAAAAAGCGGGGCAGCGACCCGCCAAAGCTCTCCTGAAGAAACTGTTCCCCCTGGGCCGCCTGGAAATCCTCCTCACTCATCCGGGCGGTTACCTGCCCACCCTGGTTTTGAAAGATTCCCCGGTCACACAGCCGCCGCAGCATGGTGTAGGTGGTGGACTTCTTCCAACCGAAGGTATCCCGGCAAAGGGTGACCAGCTCCCCGGAGGGTACCGGCGCCCGCTCCCAGATCAGCCGGGCAAACCGCAGCTCCATCTCCCCCAGTTTCCATCGATCCATCCGGATTCCCCCTTTGGTTTATTATCATTAGACCTATCGTTAGTCTATCATGATTAGACCAATCTGTCAAGAGAAAACCGCCCCATCCCTCCGGTTCGGGAGACGGGGCGGCGTTTTGGTTTCTGTCAATCGTTCCAGCCGTGAACCCGGATCAACAGCTGGCAGGCGTAGCTGTAGGCGCTGGCCGGATAGTTGCGCAGGTCGCCTGTGTTGGAATTCACCAGATAATCGATCGTCTGACCGGTTTCGTCGGTACACAAGCCGGTAATCAGGACCGTGTGCCGCCAGTCGGACTGGGAGAAGGCTCGCAGGTGGAGAAGATCCCCCGACTGGCCGCTGTAATAGGGAGCATCCGCCGTGGCCACCAGCCCATACCCCTGGTTCTCCTGGGCATAGAGGAGAAAATCGTCCACCGAGGACCAGGAGGCGGAGCGGCCGCTGGGTTGGGGCAGGTTGTTGGGGGTGGCGCCGTACCACTTCCAGATGCCGGGGGACTGGATATCCATGGGGATTCCCCCAGCCAGGAGGCACTGGGAGGTGAAATTCTGGCAGTTTCCCCCGTAGCCGCTGTAATCGGCCCACTGGTCGTTGCGCCGGCCCACCCACTCCTGGGCATAGGCCACCGCCCCTTCCCGGTCGTAGTCGTGGTCCCAGGACAGGGAGGCATCCGGCTCCTGCCCCTGGGTAGCCCGCCGGGCCACGGCAGCCTGGGCCTCCTCCAGGAGGCGCGCGGTCTGTTCCGCAACGTATTGGGCAGCTCCCGATTCGTCCAGCGCGGCACCGTCGTCCCGCATCCCGGCAAAGGCATAGGGGCCCATCACCATCCAGTAGAGGCTGTTCATCTGGACATGCTGGGCGATCTTCCACTCCCCCTGGAGGTTCTCCTCCAGTACAAAGCGGTGATACACATCCAGGCTTTGGGAGTCCACCCCCGGATAGGCCGCAAAATTCAAGGTGTTGTCTTCCACCACCGTCAGCTGGAGGGAACCGTCGGCCAGTCCCTGGACGTCCCGGCACTCCAGGACATAGTCGTATCCGGTGAGGGAAAGATCGGTGGGCTGGAGAAGACGGTTCTGGATTACATAGTTCAGCACCGCCTGGTTGCCCAGGGCCTGGGAGGAATCCGCCTCCACAAAGAGATCCCCCAGCTCCTCCGCCTCCAGCACCGCCACCGAGTCATAATACCGGTCCAGGAATTGAAGGATCAGGGCCTGCCCCTCCTCGCCCAGCTCCCCCGGGTCGCTCCAGCGGCCGCTGCCGGCGGGCGGTTCCCGGGTTGGGAGGGTTTCCTCCGCGGCGAGGACCTCCGAGGCCTCCTGGGAAGACGCTTCCACCGGGGCAGAGCCGGTTCCCTGGCAGCCTGCCAATAGCAGAACCGCCAGCAAAAGGGCGATTGATTTCATGGGCGGCTCCATCCCTTCTTGATTTGTTCTTCTACCGCGCTGTTCCATTGGTCGTACCCCTGGATCTTGCCATCCAGAAATTGCAGCGTTTCCTGGAGGGCCTCGATCCGCCGCTGGAGCAGTTCCCGCTGTTCCAGGAGAATCTTCTTCCACTCCTCCCGGGTCCCTTCTCCCTGTTGAAAGAGCTCCACATAATGAACCAGCGCATCCACCTGAACGCCGGCATTGCGCATACAAAGGATAAAATGAATCCACCAGCAGCTTTCCTCGTCGTAGTCCCGGAAGCCGCTGGCCGTTCTCGGCACCGGCGGGATAAGGCCCACCCGCTCGTAATAACGGAGGGTATCGGTGGAGATGGCAAATTGTTTACTTACCTGAGCAATCGTCATTGTAAAGACCTCCATTCCTCCCTGGCTCTACATGCAGCAAACGGTACAAACCGCCTGCTTTTTCATTATAACCATTCGAGTTCACTCAAAGTCAAGGGTTCCCGGCGATTTTTCCCGCCGGGGACCAAACCGGTGTCCCGCCCTTCTTTCCCCATCTTTTTTCTCGCCGGGAGGGTATACTGGAAATCGGGGCCAAAAAATGGATCTCTCCTCGGGGAATCTTTCCAGAAAACCAAAAAAACTGTAAACTTTCCCCCGGCAGCCTTGACCTGGACCCCACTCCAACCAGTATTCTGAATACGAGGGGAAATTCCCCTGTTTCTTTGCCAACCCATTCCCCTGGTTCCCTGGAGGAATTTCCCATCACCGGAGGTATCCATGAAGACATTGTCCCTTCTTCTCGCGCTTCTTCTCCTGCTGGCGCTGCCGGCGGGGAAGCCCGCACTCTAA
>CAJFKV010000002.1 GCA_904387055.1 Candidatus Heteroruminococcus faecigallinarum
GGGATGCCCCCTTGGCGAGCTTTCTCCCCTATCTTTCGCGGTCGAAAGATAGGGTCGGGGGGTCCGGGGGGCGAAGCGCCCCCGTCGGGAGGCGGGCCGCAGGCCCGCTCGGGAGAAGGGCGGCGAAGCCGCCCATAGGTTTGTCTCGCAGAGACTACCGGTTCCCACCCGCCCGCGTAAGCTTCTGCAAAGGGGTTAGAAGGGGCGAAGCGCCCCCGCCGGGAGGGCCGGGCGCAGCCCGGCCACGGCAGCGGCGGCGCAGCCGCCTGCCTCTTTAGGCCCGGTGCCACTTGACACCCTGGGGGGTGTCCTCCAGAACGATCCCCTGGGCGGCCAGCTGATCCCGGATGGCGTCGGCCGTGGCAAAATCCCGCGCCTTGCGGGCGGCCTGGCGCTTCTCGATCAGCTCCTCCACCTCGCTGTCCAGGCTCTTGGACTGGCGGTTGTATACCAAGCCCAGCACCCCGGTCAGCTCGTCAAACAGATCCATTGCCGCCTGCACCTCCTTGGCGGGGCGGGGAACTGACAGATGGATGTTGCTCTCCCGCACCAGTTCAAAGACGGCGGAGAGGGCGTCGGCCGTGTTCAGGTCGTCGTCCATGGCGTCGATAAACTGCTGACGGCGGGCCGCCAGGCTCTCCAGAAACGCGGGGGTCCCGGCCACCGAGTCGTCGGCGTTCTTCAGGGCGAAATCCATGTTGTCCCGGCAGGTATACAGGCGGTCCAGGGCGGCCTGGCACTGCTCGATTACCTCCAGGGAATAGTTGATGGGGCTGCGGTAATGGGCCTGCAGCATCAGATAGCGGATGGGCTCGTAGCCGAACTTCTCCCCCACCTCACGGACGGTGAAGAAGTTGCCCAGGGATTTGGACATCTTCCGGTTATCCACATTGATATACCCGTTGTGCATCCAGTATCGGGCATAGTCGCCGGGGGCGCAGCACTCGGCCTGGGCAATCTCGTTTTCGTGGTGGGGGAAGATCAGGTCCTGCCCGCCGCAGTGGATGTCGATGTTATCCCCCAGGTGCTTCTTGATCATCGCGGTGCACTCGATGTGCCAGCCGGGACGGCCGGGGCCCCAGGGGGAATCCCAGCTGGGCTCCCCGGGCTTGGCAGCCTTCCAGAGGACAAAGTCCAGGGGGTCCTCCTTGCGGCTGTCCACCTCGATGCGGGCGCCCGACTCCAGCTCCTCCAGGGGCTGGTGGGACAGCTTGCCGTAATCCTTAAACTTCCGGGAACGGAAGTACACATCGCCCCCCGCCTCGTAGCCGTAGCCGGCGTCGATGATCTCCTGCACCAGCTTGATGATCTGGTCCATCGTCTCGGTGGCCCGGGGGTGGATGGTGGCCGGGCGGACCCCCATCCCCTTCACATCGGTCCAGTACTCCTGAATGTACCGCTCCGCCACATCCTTTGCGGGGATGCCCTCTTCAATGGACTTCTTGATGATCTTGTCGTCCACGTCGGTAAAGTTCTGGACAAAGGTCACCTGGTAACCCCGGTACTCCAGATACCGGCGCAGCACGTCAAAGACGCAGATGGGCCGGGCGTTGCCGATGTGGATCAGGTTGTAGACGGTGGGGCCGCAGGCATACATCTTCACCTTGCCGGGCTCCAGGGTAACAAAGTCTTCCTTTTGACGGGTAAGGGTGTTGAATACTTTCATATCGTTCTCCTTTTCTTCGGCGGATCAGGCAAGGCCCAGCCGCCGCCGAACGGCTTTGGGCGTCCCCTCCCTCCGGGGGGTCATTGGAAACGGTAGATCAGGCGGAGGTGCGCCGCCGGGTCTCCGCCAGCTCCTCCTCCAGCAGCCGCAGCTGCTTCTCCAGGCGCTGGATCTGGACCCCCATCCGGCACATCTCCTGGGCCACGGGATCGGGCATGTGGCGGTGGTCCAGGTTATCGATCTTCTTGCCGTCCCGCCGGACCACCCGGGCCGGGATGCCCACGGCGGTGCAGCCGGCGGGAATCGGCCCCAGGACCACCGCGTTGGCGGCCACCTTGGCCCCGGCCCCCACGGTGAAGGGCCCCAGCAGCTTGGCCCCGGCCCCCACCAGCACCCCGTCCTCCAGGGTGGGATGGCGCTTGCCGGTGTCCTTGCCGGTGCCGCCCAGGGTCACGCCCTGGTAGAGGGTGCAGTTGTCCCCCACCACGGCCGTCTCGCCGATGACAATCCCCGAGCCATGGTCGATCAGGATTCCCCGGCCGATGGTGGCGCCGGGATGGATCTCCACCCCGGTGAGCCATTTGCCCAGCTGGGAAAGAAAGCGGGCCGCAAAAAACAGCCGGTGCAGGTAACACCAATGGGCCACCCGGTAGATCATCAGGGCGTGAAGCCCCGAGTAGAGCAGCAGAACCTCCAGCGCGCTGCGGGCGGCTGGGTCCCGCTCCCGGATGGCATTGATGTCCTTGCGCAGACCTTTGAACACAGCAATTCCTCCTTGTTCAGTCGATGGGTAGAATGATGGTAGGATCAGACGGTTGCTGCCAGCGGCCCGGCGGCCCAAAGGGGCCGGGCGGTTGTGGGAAGATGGTGCAATAAAAAACCGCCTCGCGCCGCATACTGCGACGGAGGCGGGGATTGCCGCGGTTCCACTCCGGTTTGTTGCTCGGACCCTTAACGCGGGAAACGCCGGGAAGATACTGGGCCCCGCAAACGCGGGACGGGTTCCCCTTCCGGTGCTGGCGGGTGCATTTCCTCTTTGCGCGGGCCAGGGTCGCTTTCAGCCGGTGACGTCCCCTCTCTGCTGCCCGGTGAGCATTCGTACTTCTCCCGATAAACGCATCGTCTATGGACTATTTTATGTTACTGTACCACATTCTTGTGCCGAATACAACCCCCAAATTTTCCGTCCCCTTTGGTGAAAAGGGACTATTTCCCCCTTTCCAGTCTTCCCAAAACCGCCTCCCGGCATTCCGTTGGGGGGATCTTTCCCGGCTACAGAGGCGCCGCAAGCCACCGGGCCAGCAGCCACCCCAGCAGCACGCAGCCGGGAAGGGTGAGCACCCAGGCCAGGACCATCTCCCCGGCGATCCGCCAGTTGACCCGCTCTCCTCCGCCGGAGGCTGCCGCCCCCAGAATGGCGGCGGTCTTGGCGTGGGTGGTGCTCACCGGCGCCCCCAGCCCGGTGGAGACGCCCAGGCAGAGGATCCCCGCCAGGTCGGCGGCAAAGCCCTGCTTTCCATCCAGCTGCACCATCTGCTGGCCCACCGTCCGCACAATTCTTCCTCCTCCCATGGCCGTCCCCAGGGCCATCAGCAGGGCGCAGAGCACCACCGGCAGCGGGCTGTCCGGCGGCCTCCCGCCCCCGTGGGAGCCCGCCAGCAGCAGGACCCCCAGGAACTTCTGCCCGTCTTGGGCCCCATGGAGAAAGGCCATGGCCGCCGCCCCGGCAATCTGGCTGCGGCGGAAAAAGGCCTTCTCCCCCCGCCTGCCTTTGGGAAAGCAGCGGTCCAGAAACCGGGCCGCTCCCCAGCCCCCCAGTCCGCCCGCCGCCAGGGAACCGGCCGTCCCGGCCAGAACCACCAGCCATGGCCCCGGCCGCAGGGCCGAGAACCCTCCCAGCGCCACCGCCTTCTTCATGGGCAGGGCGCCGGTGGCCACACAGGCGGCAATGGCGTTGGGGGCGTCGGTCCAGCCGTTCACCAGGATCACAGCGAACACCAGGGCCGCCACCGCTCCTTCCCAAAGCATCGTCCCCCCTCCCTTCCCTCCATCTCTATGTGGACAAAGCCCTGCATATCCGAAAAAACAGCGGGAAGGCGCGGGGAGAGCCCTGCTCTCTCCGCGCCTTCCTGCTGCCAAAGGGGGAAAATCTATACGATGCCCCGTTCCTTGCCGGTACCGGCAGCGGACCCCCGGTCCGCCAGTTCTCGCAGCCGGGCCTCCGCCGGCGCCAGCTCCTGCTCATACCGCTCGATCTTGGCATTGAGCCGGTCCAGCGACCGCTGCATCCCCTCCATCCGCTCCATCAGCTGGCGGCGCTGCTCGATCAGCAGCTCCTTGCGGGCGCCGATCGTCTCGTCTCCCTGGCGGCAGAGGGCCACATAGGCAATGAGGGCTTCAATCTGGATGCCGGAACCCCGCATGCACTTCATCATCTCAATCCAGGCGCAGGACACCTCGTCGTAATCCCGCACCCCGCCCTCGGTGCGGGGCACCGGGGGGATCAGACCGATCCGCTCGTAATACCGCAGCGTATCGGCGCTCAGGCCGTATCGCTCGCTCACCTGTGAAATGGTCATACTATCACTCCTCACCAGGCAGTATACTCCCTGTAGTTCCCTCCAGGTCAACCCCTTTTCGCCAGGAAATGTCAGCCTTTTGGAGGAGTGTGCCCGCCCGCCAGATAGTCCAGCAGGGGAGCCAGGCTCGCCCGGTCGGTCCAGTCGCAGACGGTTCCCCGGGCGCTCAACAGGGCGGCCTCCCACGGCTCCAGGGTCGCCGGGTCCTTCCCCGCCACCGCCCGCTGGAGCCCCCGGCAGAGGGTCCTGTCCAGAAGGGTCATCCGGGACTCGTCCCAGGCTCCCCGGCCGTAAAAGAGGGGAACCTGGGCCAGCGGCCCGGTCAGGTTCTTCCGGCGCAGCTCCTCCACCGATTTCTCATCCCAGGGGGAGGCCCCCACGGCAAAGACCGCCACCTGTTTTCCCGCCAGCTGGGACGCCCGCTTCTTCAAGAAGGATACCCCGCCCACCGAGGAGGCATACACCCCGCCGCAGAGGACCACCGCCCCGTAGGGGGACAGGTCGGGCTTCTCCCCTTTGTCCAGATCGGCCAAGAAAAAACCTGTTTCCTGGGCCACCCAGTCGGCGTACCGCCGGGCCGCTCCATATTTGGAGCGGCAGAGAACAATCCCTGTGTTCAATGCCGTTTCCTCCTCTCAGGTCCGCCGGCTACCGGTCGGCCAGCAGGGACCGGTTTCCCCACACGTATTCAAACCCGGACACCAGGCTCAGCAGGGTGGCCAGCGCCGCCCCCGCCAGGTACAGGCCGTTCCACCAGGGGAGCACCCCGGCATAGGCCGCCAGGGAATAGACGATCCACACCATCTGCACCACCGTCTTGGCCTTTCCCAGCTGGCCGGCGGCAATCACCTTCCCCCCGCTGGCAGCAATCAGCCGCAGGGAGGTCACCAGGAACTCCCGCGCCAGCAGGATGATGACCACCACCCCCGACAGGTCCATCCGCTCCATCATCATCACCAGGGCGGACATCACCAGCAGCTTATCGGCCAGCGGGTCCATCAGCTTGCCAAAGTCGGTCACCAGCCCGCGGCTGCGGGCGATCTTCCCGTCCAGAAGGTCGGTCAGCGAGGCGGCCACAAAGAGGATCAAGGCAGCCAGCCGGGCACCCGGCAGGCTTTCCAGCACCATGGCCGCCACAAAAAAGGGGACCATCACCATCCGCAGCATCGTCAGTTTATTGGGCAAATTCATCGCAAGGTTCCTCCCATCCTTCAGCAGGCCCGGCCGGTCAGGTCGTAGCCCTCGGTTCCGGTGATCTCCACCTGGACAAATTCCCCTTCCCGGCAGGGGCGGCCGCTTGTAAACAGGACCCGGGTGTCGATGTCCGGCGCGTCCATGGGGCTGCGGCCGCAGTAAAGGCCGGTCTCCTCGTCCATCCCCTCCACCAGTACCGGGAGGGTCTTGCCCACCTGGCTGGCGCTCACCTGGAAAGCGATGGGCATCTGCTCGTTCATCACGATCTCGGCCCGGCGGCGCTTTTCCTCCTCGTCCAGCTGGCCGGGCAGCAGCGCCGCGGGGGTACCCTCCTCCTGGGAATAGGCGAAGCAGCCCAGCCGCTCGAACCGGGCCTCCTTCACAAATCGGCACAGCTCCTCAAAGTCCTCCTCCGTTTCCCCGGGGAAGCCGGCGATGAGGGTGGTGCGCAGGGTGACGCCGGGGATCTTTTCCCGCACATGGGCCATCAGCCTCAGAAGGCTCTCCCGGTCCCCGGTGCGGTTCATCGCCTTGAGGACCGGGCCGCTGCAGTGCTGCAGGGGGATGTCGATGTACTTGACGATCTTCTCCTCCCGGGCCATCACCTCCAGCAGCTGGTCGGTGAGGTGATCCGGGTAGCAGTAGAGCACCCGCAGCCACCGCAGCCCCTCCAGCCTGCACAGCCGGGTGAGGAGCTCCGCCAGGGAATAGGTTCCATACAGGTCCTCCCCGTACCGGCTGGTGTCCTGGGCAATCAGGTTGATCTCCTGGACCCCTCCGGCGATGAGGCGGCGGGCCTCCTCCACGATGGTTTCCATGGGGCGGCTGCGGAACCGGCCCCGGATCAGGGGGATGGCGCAGTAGGTGCAGCAGTTGTCACACCCCTCGGCAATCTTCAGATAGGCAAAGTACCCGGGGGTGGTGAGCACCCGCTCCCCCTCCAGAGGCAGGTCGCCCTTGGGGCCGGAATCCACCACCCGCTCCCCTTCCAGGGCCCGGCGGACCGCCGCCACAATCTCGCTGTTCTTGCCGATGCCCAGGATCACGTCCACCTCGGGGATCTGGACGGCCATCTCCTCCCGGTATCGCTCGGCCAGGCAGCCGGTCACCACCACCGCCTTCAGCAGACCCTGCTCCTTCATCTGGCAGAACTCCAGGATCGTCTCGATGGATTCCCGCTTGGCATCCTCAATAAAGCCGCAGGTATTCACAATCACCACCTGGCACTGGGACGGATCGGCACACAGCTCGTATCCCCCCTGGCACAGGAGGGACAGCATTATCTCGGCATCCACCTGGTTTTTGGAGCATCCCAGGGACACCATTCCAATCTTGATCGCCATTTTCTTCTCTCCTTCTACACGGCAAAAACAGGCCCGGGGCAAAAGGCCCCGGGGCCGCGGTCGTTGTGCTTACAGGGAAGGATCCTCCTCCCCCTCCCACTGGGTGTACCGGTTGATGGCCTGGCGGATCTCCCCATAGGAGTACCCCATTCGCAGCAGGCTGTTGACGGTGCGGCGAAGGCCCTTTTCGTCCCCCAGATACCGGGCGTACTTTCTCTCCAGCAGCCGGCAAAGGCGTTCTTCCGAGTCCTCCTCCCCCAGGGAATCCACCGCCTGCTGGATCTGCTCCTGGGTAAGGCCCTTCTGGCGGAGGGTCTCGGCCACCCGGCGGGGGCCGTACCCCTTCAGATGGACCAGGTCGGCCGCCAGGCGGCGGGCATAGTCCTCATCGTCCAGGTATCCCAGCTCCAGCATCCGCTCCACCGCCGCGGCGGCGGCCCGCTCGTCCACCGACCGGCGCAGCTTGTCATAGAGCTGCCGGCTGGTGTTGGCGGCGTGGGAGAGGATGCGGGCGGCCTTTTCCACCGCCAGGCGGGTATCGCTCTGGAGGCGGATCTCCTCCAGCTGCCGGGGGGTCACCTCCTGGCCCTCCCGCAGGCCGCTTTGATAGTAGGCGTCCCCGTGGAGGGCGCACCAGAACTCCCCGTCCACCGTCACCGAGTACCGGCCCCGCTTGGTCTGCTGGATGCGGGTGATGATCATTTGCCCGCCTCGTCCTCTTCAACCTCCAGGTTCACGTCCACCTTCCCCAGCCGCTTGGGGCCGGACTTGGCCGTCTTCTGGCCCAGCTGGTCGGCGTTTTCCCGGATCTTCTGCTCCACCTCGGCCATGAACTGGGGGTTCTGACGGAGGTATTCCTTCACATTATCCCGGCCGCAGCCCAGGCGGGTCTCCCCATAGGAGAACCAGGCCCCGCTCTTGCTGATGATGTCCAGCTTGACCGCCAGGTCCAGCACCTCTCCCTCCCGGGAGATTCCCTTGCCGTACATAATGTCGAATTCCGCCTCTTTGAAGGGGGGCGCCACCTTGTTCTTCACCACCTTGACCCGGGTGCGGTTGCCCACCACCTCCGAGCCGTTCTTAAGGGCCTCCACCTTCCGCACGTCCAGCCGCACCGAGGCGTAGAACTTGAGGGCCCGGCCGCCGGGGGTGGTCTCCGGGTTGCCGTACATCACGCCGATCTTCTCCCGCAGCTGGTTGATGAAGATGGCCACCGTGTTGGATTTGGAGATGGCGCCGGTGAGCTTGCGCAGGGCCTGGGACATGAGCCGGGCCTGGACGCCCACAAAGCTGTCCCCCATCTCCCCCTCGATCTCGGCCCGGGTCACCATGGCCGCCACCGAGTCGATGACCACCACGTCCACCGCCCCGGAACGGACCAGCGCCTCGCAGATTTCCAGGGCCTGCTCGCCGGTATCCGGCTGGGACACCAGCAGGGAGTCGATGTCCACCCCCAGGGCCTGGGCATACACCGGGTCCAGGGCGTGCTCCACATCGATGAAGACCGCCTCGCCCCCCCGCTTCTGGGCTTCGGCCACAATGTGCAGGGCGACCGTGGTCTTGCCGGAGCTCTCTGGTCCATAGATCTCGATGATCCGCCCCTTGGGCACCCCGCCGATGCCCAGCGCCAGGTCCAGGGTAAAGGACCCGGTGGGGATCGCCTCCACGTTGAGGGCGGCGTTCTGCCCCAGCTTCATCACCGCCCCCTTGCCAAACTGCTTTTCCAGCTGGCTGATGGCCGTCTCCAGGGCCTTCTGCTTGTCGCTGGCCGAGGTGGCCGCCTTGTCCGCTTTTTGTTTTTCCGCCATAGCGAGACCTCCGTCTGTCACCAAACTCCGCCCCCTTGGCACCAAGGAGAGGCGGGCGCGTTACCTTCTTCAGTATACCCGAAACCGGCGGCAAAAGCAACCGTTTCCACGAAGAAATCGAAACTTTGTTCGTCTCGTTTTGGTTTCTTCCCCTTTCCGTTCCCGGCCCATGGAATTTTTCGGCCGGCTACCCTCTTGCCCCTTGACAAGGGTGCAAAAATCCGTAGAATATGAAGTATCCTTCACGTGAAGCTTGCTTCATATTCCAGAAAGGGGGACTCCACCTGCGCAACCGGGTAAAAGAGCTGCGCCTTCGGGCGGGGATGACCCAGCAGGAGCTGGCGGCGGCGGTGCGGGTTTCCCCCCGCACCATCATCTCCCTGGAGAAGGAACAGTACAACCCTTCCCTCCTTCTGGCCTACCGGATTGCCTGCCTCTTTGGCACCACGGTGGAGGAGCTGTACTGCCTGCGGGAGAATCTACAGCAGGAGGAAACACGATATGCGGATCTACAATAAGAAGGGACTCATCTGGGCAGTGGCCTGGATTCTTCTGTCCGGCTGGAACCTGGTCCACTCCCTGGCCGACCCCGCCTCCAGCGGCCTGGTGCAGGGAAAGGACCTGCTCCTTTCCCTCTTCATGCTGGCGGTGGGGATCACCGGGTTTGTGCGGGCCTTTTCCCGGCAGGCCGCCCTGGAGGACCGGATCGAGGAGGAGGACGAGCGGAACCAGGCCCTCCGCCTGCGGGCCAAGGGCCGCACCCTGGACCTGCTTAATGCTTTGCTGTGGGTCCTCTTCCTGGCCGGCGGCGCCGGATTTGTCTTTACCCGGGAAACGGGGTGGCTCTATCTGTTGGTGGTTCCGGGGGTGCTGCTGGGGCTGCTGGCCCTGGTGGAATGCCTGGTGACCCTTTACTATGAATTTCACGGCTGACTGACCACGAATCAAAAGGAGGTCGTTTCCCATGCTGCGCAACGCCCGTCATCTCATCCTGGCCGCCCTCTGCGGCATTCTCTTCGTCCTCTGCCTGGCCTGGATCGGCCTGGAAGGGTTCTCCTGGCAACTGGCCTTTTCCGCCGTCCTGCTCCTCCTGATGGAGGGGATCAGCCTGCGGCGGTACCGAACCGACGCCGCCCAGGAGCAGCTGGCCGCCGCCGGGGACGAGCGGGACCATCTGGTGGCGATGAAAAGCTGCCAAACCGCCCTCCTCCTGGCCAACGACCTGCTGTTTTCCGCCGGGGTCCTCTGCCTCTTTCTCCACATCTTCTTTGGGGGAGAGGCCTTCTTCCTGGTGGGGGTCACCCTCTGGAGCGTGATGATCCTCCTCTTCGTCCTGGTGCTGGCGGCCAACCAGTACCACGAGAAGCGGGAATAGGGATTGGGCCATTTCGTGGTATCCGAAGAATTCTGGACCGGTAAGCGCAGGTGTAAGACGATGAATCGTATCAAATTGCTTTGGATTGCCTCCTATATCTGGACGGCTTTGTCCCTTCTTCTTGCTGGGTTCTTTCGCTTTGTCCACCCATCCTCCCTGTGGGTTCCCTTTTTTGGCCTGCTGGTTGCAGGGGTGGTGGGGATCCTCCTCATCTCGGATCGCTACAAGAATGGGAAGATCCATCGACGGACCATTGCCCAGGCAGGGATATTTCTTCTCGTGGTGGGAATTGCATTTTTGAGGAAGATCCTGTAACCGCGTACAAAAAACGCAGGAGCTGCGGCTCCTGCGTTTTTTGTTTCTCTTATTTCACCAGCAGCGCCTTCACCCGCTCCTCGTCCGGCTCCACATAGGCGGTCTGGTAGCTGTCGTAGATCACCATCCCCGGCTTGGCCCCCTGGGGCTTGCGGACATTCTTGATGATGGTGTAGTCCACCGGCACCTTGGCCCCCGGCTTGGCCCGGCTGTTGGTGGCGGCGATGACCGCTGCCTCCTCCAGGGTCCGGTTGGGGGGCTCCTTCCCCTGACAGAGGATCACCGTGTGGGAACCGGGGATCTTCTGGGTATGGAACCAGATGTCGTAGTTGCGGGCGTCCTTCAGGGTCAGCTGGTCGTTCTGCAGGTTGTTGCGGCCGCAGAGGATGGTGAACCCATCGCTGGACCGGTACTGGAGAGGGGCCAGCTTTTCCGGCTTGCGGCCCCGGTTGCCGGCGGCGGTGCGGCGGATATACCCCTGCTGGGTCAGCTCCTGGCGGATGGCGGTCAGCTCGCTCTCGGTGGTGGCCCGGGACAGGGCGTCAAAGACCGAGTCGATGTAGGCGTACTCCGCCTCCCCCTGGGCAATCAGCTCCACCAGCTTCTTCTCCGCGTTGTCCGCTTTCCGATACTCTCCGTAGTATTTCTGCGCGTTTTGACTAGGAGTAAGCCGCGGATCCAGGGGAATCTCCACGGTTGCCCCTGCCGGATCGTAGAAATTCTGGAGCACC
Source organism: Candidatus Heteroruminococcus faecigallinarum (assembly GCA_904387055.1). Lineage (GTDB taxonomy): Bacteria > Bacillota > Clostridia > Oscillospirales > Ruminococcaceae > Heteroruminococcus > Heteroruminococcus faecigallinarum. Next base: position 11,012 of record CAJFKV010000002.1, read on the forward strand.
GCCTTCCGGTCCCCCTTTTGCAGGGTGTACAGGTTGGCGCTGAGGATGTCCCCGTACTGGCGCAGCCGTTCCCGGTCCTTGCTTTGGGACAGCTCCAGCTTCTGGGTTTCCACCCGGCGGGCAATCCGGTCGGAGGTATTGGCCAGCAGGCGCAGCAGATCGGAGGACTTCTGCTTCATCCGCTCCACCAGGTCCCGGTGGGCATAGTACCCATCCAGGAGGGCGCAGCAGCTGGGATACTCCCGGTTCACCCCCGCGTTGCCGTACTGCCGGAGGGGCAGGAAGCTGAAGTCGATGGGGCTGCCGTCCCGGGCAAAGACGGCGGTCGGGGTATAGTCCCCCTCCAGCCGGTCCCGCAGGCGCTCCACCCCGAAGGCCAGCCGCTGCCACTCCTCCTCGTTCAGCTGGGAGACCGCCTTGTCCAGCCCCCGGCAGGCGTAGAAAGCCAGCTCCCGGCAGACCACCGGCGACAGGCCCTGGGCCGCGGCCAGGATGGCCTTGGGCAGGGGGGCGTCCTTCCCCTCCCGGATCTGCCGGGCCAGCTGGGCGCCGGTGTGGTCCAGGAGGTTCATCTTCTCCTGCTGGGGGGGCAGGGTATACGCCATCCCGGGAAGGATGGGCCGCACCTGGCTCATCTCCTGGTCCACCCGCTTGATGGCGTCCAGGATCCTCCCGTCCGGCCCCACCACAATGATGTTGCTGTGGCGGCCCATGATCTCCACCGCCACCGTCACCACCACCAGGTCCCCCAGCTCGTTGACCGTTTCAAACTTCAGGTGGACAATCCGGTCCATCCCCACCTGCTCGACCCCCACCAGCCGGCCGGAGCCCAGGTGCTTGCGCAGCAGCATACAGAACATGGGGGCGGCTTTGGGGTTCTCGGGGGAGGTCTCGGTAAAGTGGATGCGGGGGCTGGCGGCACTGGAGGAGAGGAGGAGCTTGCCGCTTCCTCCCCGCCAGCGGAGGGTGATGATCAGGCAGTCCCGGCTGGGCTGGCTGATCCGGTCGATGCGGGAGTCCAGCGCTTTTTCCCGGATCTCCCGGCATAGAATGTGCAGAAAGGCGCCGTCAAGGGCCATAACAATCCCTCCTTTGGAATGGGGATGAGGTTACAGATAGCTGACCGTGTCCACACTGGACCGGGCCACCTGGACCGGCAGGGCGGGGAAGGCCTCCCGGATCACCCGGGCCAGGGCCGGCAGCACCGGATTCTCGGTGGCAAAGTGGCCGGCATCGATGAGGGTAAGGCCCAGCTCCCGGGCCAGGAGGAACTGGTCGTGCTTTACGTCCCCGGTCACCAAGGCCTGGGCCCCCTTGGCCGCCGCCAGTTCCACGTAATTGCCTCCCGACCCGCCGCAGAAGGCCACCCGGGAGACGGTTCCCGGCCCGGCATAGTACCGCACCCCGCCGCAGCCCAGCCGTCCTTTCACATAGGAGGCCAGCTGGTGGCCGCTCATGGGGTGGATGAGGGAGCCAATCCCGCCAAAGCCCCCCACCTGGGCAATTCCCTTGTCCTCAAAGATGTCGTAGGCGGGTAGCTCATAGGGGTGGGCCTCCAGCATCGCCTTCACCACCTGCTTGGTGAGGCGGCGGGGGCAAATCATCTCTAGGCGCACCTCCGCCACCTCCTGGTGGCAACCGGGCCGCCCCACCGCCGGATGGGACCCCTCCCCCGGCAGGAAGCAGCCGGTTCCCTCCCCCACGAAGGCACAGCCGCTGTACCCTCCCAGGGTGCCGGCCCCGGCGGCGGTCATGGCGTCGTACACCGCCCCCTCCTGCTCCCGGGGAACAAAGACCACAATCTTGTGGTAATGTTCCTGGTAGGTGACCTCCAGGGGGACCACCTCCCGCAGGGCCAGGGCGTCCACAATGGCCTTGCTGACCCCCTCCGGGGCCACGTCCAGATTGGTATGGGCACAGATGACCGCCATCTCCTCCCGCACCATCCGGCAGAGGAGCCCCTTCCCGGACAGTTTCTTCAGGGGGTGGAAGATGATGGGATGGTGGGTCACCAGCAGGTTGGCTCCCCGCTCCCGGGCCTCGTCCAGGGCGGCATCGGTCATGTCCAGGGAGACCAGCACCCCTCTCGCCTCCTGGTCCCGCTCCCCGGCCAGCAGCCCCGGGTTATCAAAATCCGCCGCCCGGTCAAAGGGGGCAAAGCGGTCGATGCAGTCAAACACATCTCCAACAGTAATCATGGGTTCCCCTCCAGTTGTTCCAATTTCTTCCCAATCTGGTCCTCCAGCAGCCGCAGGGAGGCGGTGTCCAGACCCGCCTTCTCCATCCCGGCGGCCTGCTTGTCCAGCCGGGCCAGGAGCCGCTCCAGATACAGGCGGCTGTCATCCCCCGGCCAGCTGCCCACCTTGCCGGTGAGGGCGGCAAGCCGGTCCACCGGCCGGCGCTCCCCGGTCCAGCGGGCCTGGAAGATGGAATAGCAGAAGCCTCCCTCCTCCACGCACCGTTCCCTTTCCAGCCCATAGCCCTGTTCCCCCAGCCATTGGCGGAGCAGGTCCGGCTTGGTCATGGGCTGCAGAAGGTACCGTTGCCCCTTTTTCTCCCGGGAGGAGAAGGGGCTCCCTTCCAGAATCCGGGCGATCAGCTCGCCCCCCATCCCTGCAATTACGATGTCTTCCACCGGCTCCCCCGCCAGGGCAGCCAGCCCATCGGAGAGGCGGCAGTCCACCAGCTGGGCGACTCCCGCTTCCCTCGCCGCCCGCACCGCCTTCTCCAGCGGCTTCGGGTTCACATCGCAGGCAAACCCCCGGGGAATCCGGCCGGTCGCCGCCAGCCATACGATCAGGTGGCCGTGATCGGTGCCGATGTCCGCAGCGATCCTCCCCGGCCGCACCATCTGGGCGATGGCGGCCAGCCGCTTGCTCAGCGCTGGATACATGGATGGTCCTCCCTTCCCCTGTCCTCAAGAGAAAAGCCGGGCCCCGCCCGGCTAGTTCCGGTTATTTGCCGTTGAGTCGTTCCAGCAGCGGTCCGCAGTCGATGCCGTGAACCTGGCAGGCCTCCTCCAGGGTCTCCCCCCGGGCTGCCGGGCAGTAGAGGCAATGCATCCCCGCCTCGGTCAGGATCTGGGCCGCCTGGGGGTTCCGGTCCAGCAGATCGCCGATGATGGTGCCTCGGGTTACCAGAACATCCATGGAAATCCCTCCTTTCCTGCTACTGCTCTTTATTATAAACAAAAGCCTTCCTCCGTGCAAGCGCCCTCCGCCGGAACCGCCTTTATTCCCCGGTATTTTCTTTTCCAGAACGAAAAAAAGGGAACGCAGCGCGTTCCCTTTGGTTTTCCTAGCAGTGAACCGATTAGCGGCCGCTCTCCTTCATCTTGGCAAAGCACTCGCTGCAGTACACAGGACGATCCTCACGGGGCTTGAAGGGGACCTTCGCCTCGCCGCCGCAGTTGGCGCAGACAGCGGTGAACATCTCCCGCTCGGGTCTCTGGGCGTTCTTGCGGGCATCCCGGCAGGCCTTGCACCGCTGGGGCTCGTTCACAAAGCCTCTCTCAGCGTAGAACTCCTGCTCACCGGCGGTGAAAACGAACTCAGCGCCACACTCTTTGCATACCAGGGTCTTGTCTTCGTACATTCTTTTTACCTCGCTTATGGTTATGATTTTACCCGCCAACCGCCAAGCGAGGCAGTGCAACGCTTCAGTGGTGATAGGGTATATTCCACAACCCCGTCGCCGGGGTATGTGTTGAGATGGGTGATCGGGTTATACCTTTTTGAGCTTCCTGCGGATGCGCTGGATGGCGTTGTCCACCGACTTTGGCGATACCCGCAGAATCTGCGACATCTCCCGATAAGAATGTCCTCTGAGATAGAGCTTGAGCGCATGTTGTTCAAAGACGGATAGCTGGGAAAGGATGCGGCTCAGCAGAGCGTTTCCCTCTTCCTTGCCGATGAGATACTGCTCCGGGTCCACGTCCCCGAAGGGTTCCATCTCTTCTTCCGAGATGGAGCGATAATCCCGCAAGGGGGTATTGGCATCGGAGTGAGAGGACCGCACCGCCGACATCATCCGCCGGTTTACACACAGAGCAGCAAAGGTACGAAAGCTGCTCCCCTTGGAAGGGTCATAGGCCCGGATCGCCTTCAGCAACCCGATAAACCCTTCCTGCATCAAATCCTCCTGTTCCAACCCGGGGCCAAAGTATCGCGCCGCCTGCCCGCGCACCAGGGGGATGTACCGGGAAACAAGCTGAGCCGTTTCCTCATCCGATCCCTGCTGAGCCAGCGTCACCAGTTCTTCATCTGTCAAGCCTTGGTGTTGAATCCCCATACTGTACTCCTGCTGGCTGACATGACGCCCCATGGGAAACCTCCGACATTAAGCTATATTGTAAACGATGGCGGTTGAAATGTCAAGATATTTTGTGCTTTTTTACAGAATTTTCAGCGTGTCACGTCTTTTACCCAGTTTCCACGGAAAAGGCGCCACAATCCGGCGGCGGTTTTCAGCACTTCGTCGCTTTTGATGACGGCATATACCACCGCCAGCGGCCAGCCCAGCACAAAGCCGGTGAAGGCTCCCAGTGGAATGGAAATCACCCACATAAAAACCGTATCGGCCACCAGCACCAGTTTGACATCCCCGCCGCCCCGCAGGATTCCCATGAGGATGGTGGTCTCCACTGCCTGGAAGAGAAGAATCCCCGCCCCAAGGCCCAGGATCTGGTAGGCCAGCTGGTAGGTTTCCGGGGTGATGTTGTACAGGGAGAGGATGGCCGGCCGGCCCACCCACAGCAGGCCGCCCAGCACCGCCGCCACCCCGAAGGTGAGGATCAGAACCGCCTTGGCCCTGGGCATCACCAGGGCCAGCTTCCCCTCCCCGATGGTGTTGCCGACGATGACCGCCGCCGCGCTGCTGATCCCCCAGGCGGCCACCATGGTCAGCTGGTTGACGGTGGTGAAGATTCCGCTGGCCGCCAGGAAACCGGTGCTCAGGTTGCCGATGATGGCGGTGGTGGCGGCCGACCCCACCGACCACAGGCTCTCGTTGCAGACCACCGGCACCACGTTGGATCGGAAGTCCCGGCCCACCGCCCAGTCGGGCCGGAGCAGATCCCGGATCCCCATGCGGATCTTCCCTTCAAACCGGGCCAGAAACACCAGGGTGATGGCCAGCTCCACCAGCCGGGCGATCAGGGTGGCGATGGCCGCCCCCTTGATCCCCAGGGCCGGCGCCCCCAGGTTGCCAAAGATCAGCACCCAGTTGAGAAAGCCGTTGGTCAGCAGGCTGACGCCGGAGGTCACCATGGCGATGTTCACCGTCCCCACCGCCCGCAGGGTCATCAGCGCCACGGTGGAGATCGACGCCGGCAGGTAGAGCCACCGGGTCACGTCCAGGTAGACCATCGCCTCCCGGAGCACCTCCGGGTCCTTGCTGAACAGGGAAAGGATGGGCGCCGGGAAGAAGGTGGCCGCCAGCCAAAACACCGCCGCCACCCCGATGGCCGCCCAGTAGGAGAGGGTGAGCACCTTCCGGATGGAGGCCCCGTCCCCTTTTCCCCAGTATTGGGCGGTGAGGACGTTGGTGCCGTTGGCAATACCCACGCACAGGACGTTGCCGATGAAAAAGAGCTGGTTAGCGGTGGCCGCCGCCGAGATCTCCACCTCTCCCACCGCGCCCAGCATGATGTTGTCCAGGAGATTGATCCCCGACGAAAGAAGGTTCTGCAGGGCAATGGGAACGGCGATCAGCACCAGGGTACGAAGAAAGGACCGGTCCCGCAGGGTTTCCAGGGCAGTCATCCAAACACTCCTCTCAAAAAAAGTGTCCTTCCATACGGCAGACAGTTTTTATCATAGCACAGATGGCTACCCCATTGCAATTCCAACGGAAAAACAGCGGCTTCTCTCGGCTTTTCCCCATAAAAAGCCGGAAAGAGGGGTGGAAATTCTGTGAAAAAATTGGTACAATGGGGACATGAGGCCTGCCCGTCCTCCGGATGGGCGCCGGCCCCGATTCTATCTGTCAAAGGAGATTGTTCATTATGAAAACCATCATCAGCACACCCAATGCTCCTTCCGCCATCGGTCCCTATTCCCAGGCCAACGCTCTGGACAACCTGATCCTCACCTCCGGCCAGATCGGCCTGATTCCTGCCACCGGCGAGCTGGCCGGCGGCGATATCCAGACCCAGACCCGCCAGGCCCTCAACAACCTGAAGGCCATCCTGGAGGAGGCCGGCTCCGGCATGGACAAGGTCCTCAAGACCACTGTCCTGCTGAGCGACATTGCCAACTTCACCCCCATGAACGAGGTCTATGCGGAGTTCTTCAGCGCCGACGGGTATCCCTCCCGGTCCGCGTTCCAGGTGGGCGCCCTTCCCAAGGGAGCCCTGGTGGAGATCGAGGCCATCGCTTACAAATAAACCCATCCCCTTCCCGTGCGAACAGGCCCCTGCGGGGGCCTGTTTTTTTGTGAAAGAGGGGTTCCCTCCATCCTATCTTCTCCCCGCCGGTTGTGTTCCTCCGTCGGTTTTTCCGCGCCTCTGCCGGGCGTCGAAAAGCCGGGGCGGGAAGCCTTCATCGGTTTCCCGCCCCGGCGGCCGTTGGCTGCTATGGGTTGTGCTCCCTGTCCGGGGCGGCCTGGGCCGCCAGCCGGATCAGGTTCAAGGCGTTGGAGGAGGCCACATGGCGGATATAGGCCCGGGCATCCTCGTCGGTGCGGCGGATGTCCAGGGCAAGGACCTTCGACAGCCAGGGGCTGTCCACCGCCACATACACCCGGCCCACCGGCTGGCCGTCCTGGGCGGTGGGACCGGCGTTCCCGGTGATCCCCACCCCCACGGCCGCGCCGGACAGGCGGCGCACGCCGGCCGCCATCTCCCGGGCCGTCTCCTGGGAAACCGCCCCCTTCTCCGCCAGCATCTCGGGGGAAACGGCCAGCAGCTTTTCCTTCATCCCGCCGCTGTAGCTGACGATGCCGCACTGGAACACCTGGGAGGCGCCCGGCACCTGGGTCAGCCGCTGGGCCACCAGGCCGCCGGTGCAGCTCTCAGCCACAGCGGCCTCCAGCCCCTTCTCCTTCAGGGCGCGGACCGCCGCCGTCTCCAGGTTGCCTACGTCCACCCCGTAGAGGAACTCCCCGGCTTCCTCCAGGATCCGCCGGATGGCCGGGGCCATGACCGCCTCCACGTCCTCCCCGTCCTTGACCCGGGCGGTCACCCGCAGCATGACCTCCCCCGTTTTGGCATAGGGGGCCACGGTGGGGTTGGTGCTGCCAGTCATCAGGTCGTGGAGCTTGCTTTCCAGGGCGGATTCCCCGATTCCAAAGAAGTGGAGATTGTGGGAGATCAGATGGGTGTCGCTGTCCTTGGTGAGGTAGGGCACCACCCAGTGGTCAAACATGGGCTTCATCTCCCGCGGGGGGCCGGGGAGCATGATGGCGGTTTTCCCCTCCTGGGTAATGGCACAGCCGGGGGCCGTCCCGTTGGGATTGGCAAAGACCGTGCACCCCTCGGGCATCATGGCCTGCTTGCGGTTGTTGTCGGTCATCACCGAGCCCCGGCGGACAAAGTAGGACTCCAGCGCCTCCATGGAGGGCTGATGGAGCACCAGCTTCCGGCCAAAATAGGCGGCGATGGTCTCCTTGGACAGGTCGTCGTAGGTGGGCCCCAGGCCGCCGGTGGTGATCACAATATCCGCCCGGGAGAAGGCCAGCTCCAGCGCCTCCCGAAGGCGGGCAGGGTTGTCCCCCACCACCGACTGATGGTACAGGTTGATGCCCAGGCCTGCCAGCTCCTTGGCGATATAGGCGGCGTTGGTATTGACAATGTCCCCCATGAGGATCTCGGTGCCGATGCAGAGGATCTCTGCGCTTCTCGTTTCCATTGGTGCAAAACCTCGATTCATGGCCGGCCCTTGGGGCCGGCATTCTGTGGAGAAGAAGCCCCGCCGGCCTCCTCCCGCTGGATCTTTTCCCGATAGGCGGCAGCCGCCTGCTCGGTTTTGTTCTGGCCGAAGGTGTAGTACACCCGGTCTTTCAGCCGGTCGGGCAGATACTGCTGCCGGACGTAGTGATTGGGGTAATCGTGGGGATACCGGTAGCCGGTGGCCCGGCCCAGCTTCTGGGCGCCGGCGTAGTGGCCGTCCTGAAGATAGGGGGGAATCTCCCCGTAACCCCCCGCTTTTACATCCGCCATGGCCCGGTCGATGGCCTGGATGGCGCTGTCCGACTTGGGGGCGGTGCTGAGCAGGATCACCGCCTGGGCCAGGGGGATCCTGGCCTCGGGCAGCCCCAGCTGGAGGGCGGTATCCACACAGTTCTTCACAATGGAGATGGCCTGGGGATAGGCCAGGCCCACGTCCTCCGCCGCCATCACCAGCAGCCGCCGGCAAGGGGAAAGCAGGTCCCCCGCCTCCAGCAGCCGGGCCAGATAGTGGAGAGCGGCATTCTCATCCGATCCCCGCACCGACTTCTGCAGCGCCGACAGGATGTCGTAATGCTGGTCCCCTTCCCGGTCGTACCGCATGGCGCTGCGCTGGGTCACCTGCTCCGCGTCGGCCAGGGTGACGGTCACCGGCCCCCCGGCGGCGGCAGCCGCCAGATAGGCCACCTCCACCCCGTTGACCGCCTTGCGCACATCCCCCCCGCAGCCCCGGGCAATGGTCTCCACCACCCCCGGTTCCACCTCCAGCGGGCCGTCCTCCCGGAGGATCTGGAAGGCCCGCTCCACCGCCCGCTGCACCTGGTCCGGTTCCACCGGCCGGAATTCAAAGACGGTACTTCGGCTCAGGATGGCGTTGTAGACGTAAAAATACGGGTTCTCGGTGGTGGAGGCGATGAGGGTGATCGATCCATCCTCGATAAACTCCAGAAGGCTCTGCTGCTGTTTTTTGTTGAGATACTGGATCTCGTCCAGGTAGAGGAGCACCCCGCCCAGCCCGGCAAACCCGTCCAGCTCCCCCACCACGGCCCGCAGGTCGGCGGTGGAGGCGGTGGTGCCGTTCAGCCGGTGGAGGCGCTTGCCGGCGCTGGCGGCGATGATCCGGGCCACGGTGGTCTTGCCCACACCGGAGGGCCCGTAGAAGATCATGTTGGGGATGACCCCTCCCTGGACCACCCGCCGGAGCACCGACCCAGGCCCCAGCAGATGCTCCTGCCCCACCACCTCGTCCAGGGTGTGGGGACGAATCCGGTCGGCCAAGGGTGACGCCATGGGTCCTCCCTCCTATCCCAGCAGGAACCGGATGGCCTTGCGCACCGCCGGGCCCCAAAACGCCCAGTCGTGCACCCCGTCCCATTCCTCGTAGGTATAGCCCAGGCCCACCTGGTCAAACCGCTGCCGCAGCCGCTGGTTCTCCTGGTAGAGGAAATCCCGCTTGCCGATGGCCCAGTAGATCCGGGGCCGGTCCTCCTGGGGAAGGGCCGCCGCCTGCTGCGCCAGGGCAAAGAGATCGTCCTCCGGGGGGACCGTTTCCTCCGGGCCCCAGATGGCGGGGATTTCCCGTCGGCAGATGGCGCCTCCCTGGGGGCTGCGGGCAAAGGCGACCGGGTCGCACACCACCGACAGGGCCGCGCACCCGCCAAACCGCTCCGGCCGCCGCAGGGCCGCCTTCAGCGCCCCGTAGCCCCCCATGGAGAAGCCACCCACAAAGGTGTCCTCCCGCCGGGACGAGATGCCGAAAAGCTCGCAGCACAGGCGGGGAAGCTCGTCGGCCACATAGGTAAAATAGGCGGGGCCCATGGCCATATCGGTGTAGAAGCTCCGCTGCACCTCCGGAACCACCACCGCCAGGCCGGTCTCCTTGCAGTAGGTTTCCAGCTGGGTCCACCGGGGCCAGCCGGTGCTGTTGATCTTGATGCCGTGGTACAGATAGAGCACCCGGTAGGGCCGGGGCTGGTCCCGCACCGGCCGGTCGCCGGGGAGAATCACCGAGAGGGAGGTATCCATCTCCAGCGCTTGGGAACGGATATCGCCGCGAAAAAGGGCCATCGATCATCATCCTTCCGTATAGTTTGCCGGTTTCATTATACCTGCCCGCAGGCGGATTTGCAATTCTTCCCCCGGAAATTCTCCCCCTGCCGCCAAAAAGGGCCCCTCTCCCCAGGACGGGAAGAGGAACCCATCTGCTGCCGGCCCCTCCGGGCCGGCCCCACAAAAAACAAAGCCCGTATCACCGGAAACGGCCGGCATCCGCCGCCTTTGGAAACAGCCATCCAGGCGCCGACAAACAACCGTACCCACCCCGGCAGCGGGTTGGCCTGTCCCTTTCTAAGCGGCCCTGCCCGCTGCATGGGCCCGGGGGGAAACCGCCGCCCGATGGGGAACGGCCTTCCGGCCGCGGCCCCGGCGGCCGGTATTCAAGGCGGCCGTAAAGGCAACATAGGCCACCTGAACCCCGATCACCACCTGCACCAGGGCCTGCCCCAGGCCGATCTGGCCGCTTTCCCAGGCCGTCAAGCTGCCCAGCACCCCCACGATAATGGCCAGCACCCCCAGGGCGCGAAAAAGATCTCTCCGCAGATGCCGCGTCATTCTGCATTCCTCCTCTGTCGATACACAACCCTTTGTCGTCTATAGCCTAATCATAATACAACTCTCTGTTGTTGTCAATAGAATTTACAACTTTTATTCGTATTTTTTCATATACATCTTTACAAATACTACAGATAGTTGTATACTAATCTTATGATAGGAGAAAGAGGGAAAGTTCCATGTTTCCACAACGACTGAAAGAACTGCGCAAGAGCCGCCGCGTCTCCCAGCGGGCCCTGGCCGCCGCTCTGGGGGTTACCCAGCAGGCGGTGGGCAAATGGGAGATGGGCCGCTCCACCCCCGACCCTGCTACCATCGCCCGGATTGCCGACTTCTTCGGCGCCAGTGCCGACTATCTGTTGGGGTGCAGCGGCCAGCGCCAGAGGGCGGCCTTTTCCGCCGGGGGGGAGCAGTACGTCTCTGTTCCCATCATCGGCACCGTCAAGGCCGGGTATGATGCCCTCGCCTTTGAGGAGGACTACGGCTCTGCCGTGGCCGACGTGCACAATCCCCAGGAATACTTTTATCTCTTGGTGCGGGGGGACAGCATGGAGCCCCAGATCAGCGACGGGGACCTGGCCCTGGTCCGCCGGCAAACGGATGTGGAATCCGGCCAGCTGGCCGTGGTCCTGATCGACGGGGAGGAAGGCACCCTGAAAAAGGTCATCAAGAAAGACGGGGCGGTCATCCTTCAGCCCTTCAACCCCGCCTATCCCACCCAGGTATTCATGGGCAAGGACCTGGAAAACCTGCAGGTGGTGGGCAAGGTGGTGGAGACCAAGCGCCGCTGGTAGCCCGCCTCAACAACGCCCAATCCAAAACGGCCGCCGGGCAAACCTGCCCGGCGGCCGTTTTTCCGTATGGATCCCCTTCTTTTCCTCCACTCCTCGTCCAGCTGGTGAAGCAAAACAACCGCCTGCCTCATCAAAAAAAGCCGCCTCCCTTGCCGGGAAGCGGCTCTGCTTGTTCGTTCTAGCGATTTTGCTGCTCCGGCTACTCCACCGAGATCAGCAGATAATAGACCGGCTGGCCGCCGGGGATGGCCACCAACTCCACACTGTCCGGCACCCGGTCCCGAACCGCCTCTTCCACCTGGGCGGCCTGCTCGGGAGAGACATCCTCCCCATAGATGATGGTGATAAAGGAGGTGTCTTTCTTCATCAGGCTGCGGGTCAGCTTGACCGCCGCATGGACCAGGTCCTTGTCGGTAAAGGCCACCCGGCCGTTCTCCAGGGCCAGCAGCTCCCCTTCCTTGATGTGGTGGCCGTCGTAATCGCTGTCCCGGGCGGCAAAGGTGACCGAACCGGTCCCCACCTTGTCCGCCGCCTTGCCCATGGCGATCAGATTTTCTTCGGTGGCCTTCTCCGGGTCGAAGGCCAGCATGGCCGACAGCCCCTGGGGAATGGTGCGGGTGGGCAGCACCTTGACCTTCCGGTCCGCCAGGGAGATGGTCTGCTCCGCCGCCATAATGATGTTCTTGTTGTTGGGCAGGACGATCACCGTCTTGGCCGGGGTTGCCTGGATGGCGCGGAGGATCTCGTCGGTGGAGGGGTTCATGGTCTGCCCGCCGCTCACCACCTGATTCACCCCCAGGTCCAGGAAGAGCTGCTTCACGCCCTCGCCGGCGGCCACCGCCACAAAGCCGTAGGGGGTGTCCTCATCCACCGGGGCATAGGGGAAGGGATCCCCCTCCTCCTTGGGGGCGGCAGCCTCTTGCTGCTGGGCCGCATGCTGCTCCCGCATATTTTCAATCTTGATCTTGGTAAGCTGCCCCAGGGCAAGGGCGCTCTGGAGGGCGTTGCCGGGATTGTCGGTATGAACGTGGCACTTGATGATCTCCTCGTCGTCCACCACCACGACGCAGTCGCCAATCGACTCCAGATAAGCCCGCAGGGAAAGGCCGTCCTCCCCCTTGTCCTTTTTCAGGACAATAAACTCGGTGCAGTAGCCGTAGGTAATCTCGCCCTCATACTCGCCGGCGGCATTCCGGTCGGGATAGATGGACTCCTCCTTCTTGCCCTCTTCTTCCTGGGGAGGAACCATGGCGCCGCCGGAAAAGACCGCGTCCATCCCCTCGAAGATGCAGACCAGCCCCTGGCCGCCGGCGTCCACCACGCCGGCCTTCTTCAAAACCGGCAGCAGGTCGGGCGTCTGGGCAAGGCTCTCCCGCGCTCCCTCCAGAATGACCTTCCAGATGGCAGCCACATCCTCCGGGTCCCCGTCGTAGGCGGATGCCCGGGCGGAGGCAATCCGCGCCACCGTCAGCATGGTGCCCTCGGTGGGCTTCATGACCGCCTTATAGGCGGACTCCACCCCCAGCGCCAGCGCGTCGCTGATCTCCCGGGCGCCCGCCTCCTGCTTGCCGGCCAAGCCCTTGGAAAAGCCCCGGAACAGAAGGGACAGGATCACCCCGGAGTTTCCCCGGGCCCCCCGCAGCAGGGCGGAGGCCGCCACCTTGGACACCTGGGCCACCGTGGCATCATCCCGCAGCCGCTCCAGCTCCCGCTTAGCAGCCGAGATGGTCATTCCCATGTTGGTGCCGGTGTCTCCATCCGGCACAGGGAATACGTTCAGGGCATCCACCTGATGCCGGTGATTGGCAATATTGTTGGCCCCCGAGATGATGGCATCCCGCAGGATCTTTCCGTTTATCACTGTATGCACTCCTTAATTCACGCCCGTAGGGGCGGGCGGTTACTTTGGCGAGAGCCGGCGTCAAGACTTCATCGAATCCACAAACACGTTCACCTTCGCCACTTCCAGGCCGGTGGCCTCTTCCACCGTGTACCGCACCTTGTTGATGATGCTGTTCACAATGGCGGAGATGTTCACCCCGTAGGTCACGGCGATGTGCAGGTCCACCACCAGCCGGCCGCCTGCCGCCCGGACGCGCACGCCCTTATCGGCGGCTTCCTTCCGGGTGAGAGCCTGGCGCAGCCCCTGTCCCGCATTGGAAAAGACCATCCCCGCAACACCAAAGCATTCGGAGGCGGCGCGGCCCACCAGGTTGGCAAAATACTCCTGGGATATTTCAATGATGCCCAATTCGTTTTCCAACTTAATCATACTGAACCTCCCTGCTGCCATGCAGCCCGATTGATGGATTTCACCCGCCCGGCAAGGGGCGGACGGTCTGGCATCGTTTTTCCTTCTACCATTCTAATACATTATAGAAAATATCCTGCTCGGTTGCAACCACATTTCCGTTAAAATCCGAGGAAAAGGAGACAATTCCCCGCCGGAACATGAGGGGGATAAAGGGCGGCTCCTCCAAAAACGCCCGCAGGAACGCCTCGTAGCTCCCCTCCCCGCTCTGGAAGGCCCGGAACGCCTCCAGCAGAGTGCCGTCGGAAGCCTGCCCATAACACAGGGCGCCCCCCGGCAGGAGACTGGCAATATCCATATTATACGGCAGCTTGACCTCCCCTATGTACAGATCATACTCCCCCGCCTCCAGCCGCTGCTGATAGGCGGCCGCGTCGCAGCCGACCAGCTCCAGGGCGATGCCCTCCTCGGCCATCTGGTCCTCCAGGCGGCCGGCCAGATCGGAGCGGTACTCGTTGTCGCTGCAATAGAGGAGCTGGATGGTCAGGCGGGAGCCGTCCGCCGCCAGGCGGTACCCCTCCTCGTCCCGCTGGCTGTAGCCCAGGCTGTCCAGCCGCTGGGAAGGGGTGGAGCCCGCCTCCGTCCCCGAGGGGCGGTATTCGCCGGTGGGGCCAAACACTGGATTCAGCGGGATGGAGGCCGCCAGGGCGCTGCCGTTGTACACCTGGGTCACCAGCTCTTGGCGGTCGATCAGGTCATACAAAACCTGGTTGAGGGAGTTGGTGTTGGTGGGGATCGTCCCCTCGTTGATTCCCAGGTACACCAGATTGTTCAGCTGCACCAGCTGGTAGCTGCCGGTAAAGTTGGCATACCATTTTTCCCGCAGGTCGGTGAAGATATAATCCACCTGCCCCGTGCGCAGGGCGTGGTTGAGGGCGTCGCCGCCGTCCATCTGCACCAGCCGGAAGGTGTGCACCGGTCCTGCCGGCTCCCAATGCCTTTCGTTGGCCACCAGGGTGTTCCCTTCCATCCGGTAGCGGCCGCTCCCCTGGGGCAGGGCCTCCCCGGCGGTGCTCTCCTGGATAATGGGGAAGCAGAGGCTCCGGTCAAAATACTGGTCCGGGTGGTCCAGAGTAATCACCAGCTGGTTCTCCCCCGACGCCTGGGCCCCCGCCACATTGGACAGCCCCGCACCGTAGTATCCCGACTGGATGGCCAGGGAGAGGGAATATTCCACATCCCCGCTGGTGACCGGGGTTCCATCCCAAAAGACCGCGTCCGGCCGCAGCGTGACGGTACAGGTGGTCCCCTCCAGAGAAATCTCCTGGGCCAGGCAGAGCTCGGCCTCGTACTGGGGGTTCAGCCGCACCAGGGGATCGTAGAGAAGCTGGGCCGCCTGGGTGTTGTATACGCTCACCGCCGTGTAGGGATGGAGGGAATCGTCCGCCGCATAGGGCAGGTCCAGGGTGTTCGCCATCTCCTGTGCAGCGGCAGAGGTCTCCTCCTGGGGGCCGGCCTGAACCGGCTGCTCCTCCTCCCCCTGCCCGCCGCAGCCGCCCGCCAGCAGACAGAGGCTCAGCAGCAGCGCGGCCACAAGGGCCCGCGGTATCATCGCCATAAAATCGTCTTCCTCCCTTCGTCCAAAAAGACAGAAAAACGGGCGGAACCGTCCTTCTGTTCCGCCCGTCACACCACCGGTATTACCGTGGTTCCACGATCAGCTTAATGGCTGTCCGCTTTTCATCGTTGATGGTTACATTGGCAAAAGCCGGCACACAGATCAAGTCGATCCCTGCCGGGGCCAGATACCCCCTGGCGATGGCCACCGCTTTTACCGCCTGGTTGGACGCTCCCGCGCCAACCGCCTGAACCTCTACGGCACCGTATTCGCGAACAACACCCGCAATTGCGCCTGCCACCGAATTGGGCACAGACTTCGCTGATACCTTAAGCACTTCCATCGTGATACCCCTCTCGTTCAGCGATTTACAATAGTTGGAATGCTCTATTGCTATCATATACTAAAATGCCGCCAAATTCAAGAGTATGGGCTAAAAACATTATTTAATCGATATTTAACCGCTGAATTTTGGTTGTTTTGCCGGTTTTTTCGTCAATCTGCAACAAAATGCCGGAAATTCTTACCGGTCCGGGATCGTTTTCAAACCGCACCGGCAGGTGGGTGCGCAGCCTCTTGATCGCCAGGGCAGGCTTTACGCCCAAGATCGACTGAAAGCTTCCGCACATTCCCAGGTCGGTGAGGGCGCCGGTGCCGCCGGGGAGAATCCGCTCATCGGCGGTCTGGATATGGGTGTGGGTTCCCACCACCGCCGACACCCGTCCGTCCAGGTAAAAGGCCAGGGCCAGCTTTTCGGAGGTGGCCTCGGCGTGGAAATCCACCACAATGTTGGGGGTGGTTACCCCCTTCAGCAGCCGGTCCACACAGTCAAAGGGATTCTCCAGGGGATCCATATACACCGTCCCCTGGAGGTTGATGACACACAGGGAAAACCGCAGCCCGTCAAAGAGGGTGATCCCCCGGCCGGGGGCCTCCGGGTGAAAGTTGGCCGGCCGCAAAAGCCAGTCCTCCTCCTCCAGGAGGGGGTAGATCTCCCGCCGGCGCAGCACATGGTTGCCGGTGGTGACCACATCCGCCCCCGCGTCCCGCAGGGCCCGGGCATCCGCCGGAAGGATACCGTTCCCCTCGGCGGCGTTTTCTCCGTTCACCACCGCCACGTCCACGGCGTATTCCCGCCGCAGCTGGGGCAGCTTCCGGCAGACGGTACGGCAGCCGTTCTGGCCTACCACATCTCCCAACATCAGCACCTTCACGGCTGTCTCCTCCTTCCCACCAGCGCGTTGCTTGTGCTATCAGTATACACGATTTCCCGTAGAAAAGAAAGGGGTTGCTGCTCCCCAAAAAGACAGGCGGGCCGCTGCACCGGGCCCGCCTGTCTTTTCTATGAACAATCTCCTCCGCGGGCAGCTCCCGCCAAGTCTTCCAAAAGGGCTACAACAGAGTATATCCGCCGTCCACGACAATCTCGGCGCCGGTGACATAGGACGACGCGTCGCTCGCCAGGTAGACAACCGTGCCGGACAGCTCGTACGGATCGCCGAACCGCCCCATGGGGACCCGCTCCATCCAGATGGGATGGCAGTCCTCCCACTGGAGGGCCATCTCGGTCATGTGGTAACCGGGGCTGATGCAGTTCACCCGCACATTGTGGGGGGCCAATTCGCAGGCCAGCGTCCGGGTAAAGGAGAGAACCGCTCCCTTGGAGGCGGCATAGTGGGTCACCTTCTGAGGCACATTGTAAATGTGGGCAGACATGGAGCACATGTTGATGATGGACCCCTTCTTCTTGGGGATCATGATCCGGGCCGCCTCCTGGGCGCAGAAAATCGTCCCGTTCACGTTCACATCCATCAGTTCCCGGATCTGTTCCGGCGTCAGGTTGACGCAGTCGGTGGCAATATTGGCGATGCCGGCGTTGTTGAACAGGATGTCCACCGTTCCAAAGGCTTCCACCGCTTTTGCGAACAGGTTCTGCACATCGGCGGGATCCTGCACCAGGCATTTGACGCCGATGGTCCTGGCCCCGGTCATCTGGCCAATCTCCTGGGCGGCCTTCTCCGCCGCCGCCTGGGTGGTCGCCGTGAATACCACGCTGGCCCCCGCTTCACACAGCCCCTTGGCCGTCGCTCTTCCAAAGCCTCTGGAGGAACCCGTTACAATGGCTACCTTGCCGGACAAACTGAATTGATCCAAAACTCCCATTTGTCAAAACCTCCTAGCGTCTGTTCGTTGGGACTTGCCTGACAACTTCAGTATACCAGACGCACCTTGGAAAACGTTAGGAGGATCTTTCATTTTTTATAATTTTAATTTCGATTTTCTGTGAAAAATTGTGCAAAAAGCGCCCTGACAACATCAAGGCGCTTTGTTTTACGGCAACTTTGCTTACAATACCTTGGACAGGAACTCCTGCAGCCGGGGATTCTTGGGATTCTGGAAGAACTCCTCCGGCGGGGCGCTTTCCAGCACCATCCCGTCGTCCATAAAGAGGACGCGGGTGCCCACCTCCCGGGCAAAGCCCATCTCGTGGGTCACCACCACCATGGTCATCCCTTCCCGGGCCAGCTCTTTCATCAGCTCCAGCACCTCGCCCACCATCTCCGGATCCAGGGCGGAGGTGGGCTCGTCAAAGAGCATCACCTCCGGGTTCATGGCCAGCGCCCGGATAATGGCGATCCGCTGCTTCTGCCCGCCGGAGAGCTGGGGAGGATAGGCGCCCGCCTTGTCCTCCAGGCCGATCCGGGCCAGCAGGCGGTGGGCGTTTTCTTTGGCCTCCTCCGGCGTCTGCAGCCCCAGCTTGACCGGGGCGAGGGTGATGTTCTCCTCCACCGACATGTGGGGAAACAGGTTGAAGTGCTGGAAGACCATCCCCATCTTCTGGCGGACCTTGTCCACATCCACCCCTTTGGCGGTGATGTCCACCCCATCCACAAACACCTGGCCGCTGGTAGGCTTCTCCAGCAGGTTGAGGCACCGGAGGAAGGTGCTCTTTCCCGAGCCGGACGGGCCGATGATGACCACCTTTTCGCCCTTGTCAATCTCCTCGTTGAGGCCCTTGAGGACCTCGTTCTTCCCAAAGGATTTGTGCAGATTCTTAACGCTGATCACTGACCCGCAGCCTCCCTTCCATCTTCTTCTGGAGGGCGGTAAGCCCCAGAACAATTACCAGATAGATAGCCGCCACCGCCAACAACGGAACGTAGGCGTTAAAGGTCCGGCTCTTGATGACAGTGGACACCATGGTCAGCTCGCGGACAGCAATCATGGGGGCCACCGAGGTCTCCTTTACCAGGGCGATAAACTCGTTGAAGAGGGCCGGCAGAATGTTCTTGACCGCCTGGGGCAGGACAATGTACCGCATGGTGACGTTCTGGGACAGGCCCAGGGAGCGGCCGGCCTCCGTCTGCCCCCGGTCCACCGACAGGATGCCCGCCCGGATAATCTCGGCCACATAGGCGCCGGAGTTGATGCCAAAGGAAAGCATGGCCACCGGGATGGCCCAGGTGTCGTCGGCGGACGCAAAGACCACATAGTAGAAGATCATCAGCTGGACCACCACCGGGGTTCCCCGGATGAGGCCGATGTAGACATTTGCCAGCCAGTTGAGGGGGGCCAGGCCCTTGTTCTCGGCGGCGTACACCTTGATGATGGCGATGAGCACCCCAATGACGGTGCCGATGATGACGCCGCCCAGGGCCATAAAGAGCGTGTTGCGCAAGCCCTCCAGATAGAGGAGGTACCGGCCGTCGGCGATGATGTTGGTATATAGCTCCTCCTGCAGGGTTAGCAGCTGCATGGGCATGGGGGGAAACCTCCTTTTGAACAAGATACAGGCGCCCACCCGCGGGGAGAAGGCGCCCAAGGCAGGAAACACGCCGGCAGGCTGGCGGCAAAACCAGCCTGCCGGGCGGTTCGTTTACAGGGAATGGGGAAGGGGGATCTGGTTATGCCGCGTCGGCGGTGTTCTCGGTGTGGAAGGTAACCAGCTCGTCAATGCTGCCATCCTCCAGCATACCGGCGAGCACCTCGTTGACCACCGGCAGCAGGTCGCTGCCCTTGTTCACCGCCAGGGCGTAGCTCTCGGAATCGTTGATAGCCCCGTCGCTCAGCTTGAGGGCGCCCTCGTTCTGGCTCACGATGGTCTGGGCAGGGAACTGGTCCAGAACCACCACATCCAGACGGCCGTTGAGAAGATCCAGGGAGGCCTCCAGACCGGTCTTGTACTGCTTAAGGGTGGCACCGGTATCCTTCAAGGCACCGTCCGAAATCTCCCCGTCGATGAACAGGTCGCCGGTGGTCCCGGTCTGGACGCCGATGCTCTTGCCAGCCAGGTCGGCCAGGGAAGCGATGGTGCTGTCGGGAGGCAGGATCATGTACTGGGCACTGGTGAAGTACACATCGGAGAAGTCCACGCTCTGGAGCCGCTCCTCGGTGATGGTCATACCGGCGCCGATGATGTCACCCTTGCCGGAGACCAGCGCGTTGATCACGCCGTCAAAATCCATATCCACCACCCGCAGTTCTACGCCCAGCTCTTCGGCAATGGCAGCGCAGATATCCACGTCTACGCCGGCGGGCTCGGTACCGTCAATATACTCAAAGGGAGGGAAGCCGCAGTTGGTAAGCATAACCAGCTCGCCGGCCGCCTGGATGCGGGCCACGTCGCTCTCGCCACTGGAAGCCTCTTCACTGGACCCTTCCTCGCTGGAAGCCTCCGTGGAGCTGCCGGCCTCGCTGGAAGCGGCATCCGTGGAAGCGGCGCTGCTGGAGCTGGAACCGCCACAGGCGGCCAGAGAGAACATCATCGCTGCGGCAAGCAGCATAGCCAATACCTTTTTCATCATTCATCCTCCTTAAATGCATCGTTCAGGTTGCTGGAACTTGGAAGCTGTCCAGCTGGTATGGTGATTATTATACACGATTTTGCCGCAAAATCAAGAGTTTTATGAAAAAAAATTCAGAAAATATGATTTTTATTCAAATCTACCACACCCTGCTTTTTCCAGGGCCAATTTCATGTCATTGTGCATATCCAGCGAAAGCTGGATTGCCTCCCCTGTAACCGGGTGCGGAAACGAAACCCACCCGCAGTGGAGAGCCTGCCGTTCCAGCAGGGCCGCGGACCCGCCATAAAATGTATCGCCCGCCAGCGGGTGCCCCAGATAGGAAAAATGGACGCGGATTTGATGGGTGCGGCCGGTGTGAAGGATACATTCCACCAAGGTATGTCCTTCCCCTCTGGCCAGGACCCGGTACTGGGTGATCGCCTCCTGGCCGTCCGGGTCCACCACCCGCCGCATCTCATAGGGTACCTCCCGCAGGATGGGCAGATCGATCACCCCTTCCTCCTGCTCCAGCCGCCCCTCCACCAGGGCCAGGTACCGCTTCTGCACCTGTTTCCACAGCTTGCCGGCGGCAATCTGGTTTTTTGCCACCACCACCCCGCCGGTGGTATCCTTATCCAGGCGGTTGATCGGCCGGAAGGTGGTCACTGTCTCCCCCTTCTCCAGGCAGTGGGCGGCGTATACATTGGCCAAGGTATCGTTGTAATGGCCGCCGGACATGTGGCAGGGCATATCCGCCGGCTTGTTGTACACCAGCAGGTCGTCGTCCTCATAGGCAATTTCCACCGCCCGCTGGCTCACATACATGGGGCGGGGTTCCTCCGGCAGGTTGATCTCCAGCAGGTCCCCCTCGGCCAGCCGATCGATGGTGCGGGCGTGGCGGCCGTTGAGGAGGATGCCCTCCGGCAGTTTTTTCAGCTGGATCACCACCCGATGGGAGATCCCCTGGTCCCCCCGCAGGAACCATTCAATCTTCTTCCCGGCAAAGGGCGCCGTGATCCGAAATTCCAGATGCCGCATGGCCGTCTCCTTTCCTCCCGGGCCAGAGGCCCGTCCAACAAAAAAAGCATGGCGGTGGTTGGCCGCCATGCTCCCTGTCAATCCTGTTTCTCAGCCCTTGCAGACCTCATACCGCCAGCCCTTGGGGTCCTCCAGGACGCCGGTCTGGATGCCGGTGATGGTGTCGTAGAGCTTCTGGGTCAGCTTGCCGATCTTGTGGTCGCCGATCTGCTCGGTCTCGTCGCCCAGGCGCATCTCGCCGATGGGGGAGACCACCGCAGCGGTGCCGGTGCCGAAGGCCTCCTTCAGGGTGCCGTTCTTCACCGAGGAAACCAGCTCCTCCACCGAGAACTTCCGCTCGGTCACCTTCACCCCCCAGTCCTTCAGCAGCTCGATGCAGGACATCCGGGTAATGCCGGGCAGGATGCTGCCGTCCAGCTCGGGGGTGACCACCTCGTCCCCCACCACAAAGAAGACGTTCATCGAGCCCACTTCTTCAATATACTTCCGCTCCACGCCGTCCAGCCACAGCACCTGGGCATACCCCTGCTCGTGGGCTTCCTCCTGGGAGAGGAGGGAGGCGGCGTAGTTGCCGGCTGTCTTGGCGGTTCCCATGCCGCCCTTGCTGGCCCGCACCCATTTCTCCTCGATGTACAGGTTCACCGGGTCGAGGCCGCTTTCGTAGTACCGGCCGGAGGGCGAAAGGATAATATAGAAGATATACTCGCTGGCCACCTTCACTCCCAGATAGTCGTCGTTGGCAATGATGGTGGGGCGGATGTACAGGGAGGTTCCCTCGCTGCGGGGGATCCAGTCCTTCTCCAGCTCCAGCAGCTGGCAGAGAGCCTTGAGGGCAAACTCCTCGTCGATGTGGGGGATGGCCAGCCGGTCACAGGACCGGTTCATCCGCTTGAAGTTCTCCTGGGGACGGAAGAGAAGCACCCGCCCATCGGCAGCCCGGTAGGCTTTCATCCCCTCAAACACCGTCTGCCCATAATGGAGGGTGCTGCAGGCGGGGGAAAGAACCAGAGGGCCATAGGGAACAATGCGGGCATCGTGCCAGCCCTGACCCTCGGTATAATTCATCATAAACATGTGGTCGGTAAAAATCTTGCCGAAGCCCAGCTTGTTTTCATCGGCAGGCTTCTCCTTGGGAGTTTTGGTGAGCTCCACACGAATGTCCATCATCGTTTTCCTTCCCTTCCAATCAAAGAATCGGTTTGTTGTTATTTTATCACGTTAATAGGTTGATTACAAGCCTTCCTTTCCGGCTTCTTACTGAAATTTCCCTCTCATGGCGTCCAAAATCCTGCCAACATAACTAAAAACCGCCCTCCCGCAAGCCGGGAAGGCGGTTTTGTTTCCGGTGCTGCTGCAGGCGGCAGCCGCCTGCGGGAATGGGTCGATCCGATTACACAATGCCCTGCCACAGCATGGCGTTGGCCACCTTGGCAAAGCCGGCAATGTTGGCGCCGGCCACCAGGTCGCCCTCCACCCCGTACTGGGCGGAAGCGTCCAGGGCGCTGTGGAAGATGCCCACCATGATCTTGGCCAGCTGGCGGTCTACCTTGTCAAATCCCCAGATGGCGTGGGACGCGTTCTGGCTCATCTCCAGGCCGCTCACCGCCACGCCGCCGGCGTTGGCCGCCTTGGAGGGGGCAAAGAGAACGCCGTTCTGCTGGAGGTACTCGATGGTTTCAGGGGTGCTGGACATATTGGAGCCCTCGGCCACGGCGATGACGCCGTTCTTCACCAGCTTCTGGGCGTCCTCCAGGCGCAGCTCGTTCTGGGTGGCGCAGGGAAGTGCCAGGTCGCACTTGATGGACCAGATGTCCCGGCCGGGGAAGTACTGGGCGCCGGGAACCTGATCGGCATAGGCGGAGATCCGCAGCCGTTCCTCCTCCTTCAGGCGGCGCAGCAGCTGGAAGTCGATGCCCTTTTCGTCCACGATGTACCCGTTGGAGTCGGAAGCCGCAATCACCCGTACTCCCATCTCCTGGGCCTTCTCAATGGCGTAGAGGGCCACGTTCCCCGAGCCGGAGACCACCGCGGTCATCCCCTCCATGCTGATGCCCTTCATCTTCCGAAGCATCTCCTCGGTAAAGTAGCACAGTCCGTAACCGGTGGCCTGGGTGCGCACCTGGGAACCGCCGTAGGTGAGGCCCTTGCCGGTAATGGCCCCCTCAAAGCGCCCGGTCAGCTTCTTGTACTGGCCGTACAGGTAGCCGATCTCCCGGCCGCCCACGCCGATGTCGCCGGCGGGCACGTCGGTATTGGGGCCCAGGTGGCGGTACATCTCGTTCATAAAGCTCTGGCAGAAGCGCATCACCTCGCCGTCGCTGCGGCCGCGGGGGTCAAAGTCCGCCCCGCCCTTGCCGCCGCCCATGGGCAGGCCGGTGAGGCTGTTCTTGAAGATCTGCTCAAAACCCAGGAACTTCACAATGGAGCTGTTGACCGAGGGATGGAACCGCAGGCCGCCCTTGTAGGGGCCGATGGCGGAACTGAACTGCACCCGGTACCCCCGGTTCACCTGAACCTTGCCCTGGTCGTCCACCCACGGCACCCGGAAGGAGATCATCCGCTCCGGCTCGGCCAGCCGTTCAAAAACGCCTTCCTTTGCCAGACGAGGTTTCTTCTCCGCTACCGGCTGCAGGGAATGGAACACCTCAAACACAGCCTGGAGAAATTCCGGCTCGTTGCTGTTGCGTTTCTGCACCGCTTCAAAGGTCGAAGCCAGGTACTCGTTGGTAATATGCATCGACATTCATCTCCTTCACGTTGTCTCAATGGTTTTCATCATACTCCAAAATGCAGGTTTTGTAAAGTACAAGATTCATTTTTGTGACATCAACATATCACAGATTTCATATTGCCAGGTTTTTTATCCCATTTTGCCAATGTATATGAAAGAATTCCCTTTTCGCTTTTCAAATCCGTCATTTTCCGTTTCCTTCTGCAATTCCTCCTGCATGGTCAGCTGTCCACAACAGGAGGAAAGCACTGCAAGATTATGCCGCTCCCGGTTCATGGAACGGCTTGGGGTTGACGGGGGAGGAATTTTAGGGTACACTGAACAAGGCGAGCAGGCAAGACGGCAGCGCGGCCAGGCCGAAAGGCCGTCCGTGAGGAAAGTCCGGGCTCCGCAGGGCAAGGATAACTGCTAACGGCAGCCGAAGGCGACTTCAGGGAAAGTGCAACAGAGAGATACCGCCGGGGGCTTTCCCCGGTAAGGGTGGAAAGGCGAGGTAAGAGCTCACCAGCGCACGGGAGACTGTGCGGCTCTGCAAACCCTATCCGGAGCAACACCGCAAAGAGGGACATCATGTGGCGGCCCGTCACGTCCCGGCAGGTGGCGACGAGCAGCGATGGCGACATGCTGCCCAGATAGATTGTCGTTTCATACAGAACCCGGCTTATATGCCTGGTCGCCCGTTGGACAGCAAGGCGTCCTCTTCCCCTTGTGGGAAGGGGGCGCTTTTTCTGTGCCGGATTCTACCGGGGAGAGCCATCCCCCCAGCGGCCAAAAGCGGCCCGCTCCAGCTGGGCAGGGCACCGGCAGCCGCCATACCGGCGGATGCACTCCCCCCGGCCCAGGCACCGCTCCCTCCGCCGCCCCCGGCCGTCCCACGAGGCGCAAACCGGCATCCCCCGCCCCAGAACCGGGCAATACCGCTGAAAGATGGCATCCATCCCTGTTCCCCCCTTTGGGGGATAGCCTTCCCGGGGCAAAAATCCGCCATTCCTGTATAATCCTGGTTCTGGCGGGCCATCCTTCCAGCATATCCATACAGCAAAGGAGGATGCGCGATGCTTGCTGCTTTCTTTGATACCGCCGCCATCCCCACCGAAGGGGAAACCCGGCGGCGGCAGTTGACCGACCAGCTGGAAAACGTCAAGCGGCAGATGGCCCTGGTGGATGAGCTGTTCAACCTGGCCTGGGACGACGACCTGATCGAGGCCTGCATCTATCAGACCAAGGCGTTCCACGCTTATTTCCACTACCTTTACAAAGAACTGCGCCGGGAGGGGGAGGAGGATTCCATGCCTCTCCTCCAGGCAAAGGAGGTGCTGGAACCGGTGGGGTAGATCGGTCGCTCTTCTGGGGACTGGCAGCCATTGCCCTGGTGGTGGTTCTGGCCCTGCTGATAAGGCTGCGCCGGTTCTGGGGAGGGGTGCTCTTCTCGGCGGCCAGCGGAATGGGGGCGCTGTGGGCGGTCAACCTGGCGGGGACCTTCACCGGGATTGTGCTTCCCCTCAATCTTTTTTCCCTGGTGGTCACCTTGGCGGGCGGGATTCCCGGGGTGATCCTGCTGCTGATTTTCCGGTTGCTTTGGGGCGGGTGACCGTGTATACTGGTGGTATCTCAACAACCCGCCCAAAGGAGGCCCCCGTTTTATGGATCAGCTGCTGTGGGGAAGCCGGTGGACCGGCTTCCAGGTCCCCCGCCTGGTGCGCCAGGCGGTGTTTGTGGAGGAGCAGGGCTTCGCCCTGGAGTTTGACCGGCAGGACGACACCGCCCTGCACCTCTCCCTCCTGCGGGACGGGCAGCCGGCCGGCTGTGCCCGGCTTTTCCGGGAGGCGGGGGACGTCTTTCACCTGGGGCGGGTGGCGGTGCTCCCGGCCTTCCGGAACCATGGCCTGGGCCGCCTGCTGGTGGAGGAGGCCGCCCGGAAGGCGGCCCGCCTGGGCTGCCGCCGCCTGGTGCTGAGCGCCCAGTGCCACGCCCTGGGCTTCTATGACCGGCTGGGGTACCGTCCCCAGGGGGAGCCTTTTTTGGACGAGCACTGCCCCCACCAGGAGATGGCCAAGGATCTGGAAACGGACCTTCCCCTGGTCCGGTGGCATCTCCCCGGGGAAGGCTGCCCCGCCGCCCTGGCCCTGCGGCGGCAGGTCTTTGCCGGGGAGCTGGGGGTCCCGGTGGAGGAGGACCCGCTGGACAGCCGGTCCCATCTTCTCCTTCTCGCCCAGGATGGACAAGCCCTGGCCACCGCCCGCCTCACCCCCCAGGAGGACGGCGTGGTCAAGTTCAGCCGCCTGGCGGTGGACCCCCGCTGCCGGGGAAAGGGCCTGGGGGCGCTGCTCCTGGAGAATCTGTCCTTCCGGGCAATGGAGCTGGGGTACCGGCGGGGATGGCTCTCCGCCCGGGCGGCCGTCCTCCCCTTCTACCAAAAGGCCGGTTTTCTCCCCCAGGGGGAGCCCTATCGGGAGGAAGGAGAAACCCATCAAGCCGTGTGGGCCCGGTTATAACGGCTGCAAGGAGGAATTATGGATGAAGGAACTGCGAAAGAAGAGGGCGGTGGCAGAAGTCTCCCCCAATCTGGCATAGGAGGTGAACCCAAAACCGAAAGGAGACAATCTTGATGACCGGCAACCATGCCATTCCCAACCCCAACGACCTGTTCCCCAATCCTTATGGAACATCGATCGTTTTGAAGAACGCCATCACCCCCAGCATCCAGGCGGGGGAGTATCCATCCTATGACGACAGCGAGAGTCCTGCCGCCTCGGAAAGGCGAAACGCCCTGTTTAACCGGCCGGAATTTGGCGACCGGCGGATCATCGGCAGGTTCTGCTCCTCGGCCGCCGGCGTCCAGTTCATCATGGGCCCGGCCAACCACCGGATCAGCAGCGTCACTACCTACCCCTTCCACATCTTTGGCGGCCTGTGGGAGGAGAACACGCCGCCCCACATGGACCAGCTGCCCCGCAAAGGGGACATCGTGGTGGGCAACGACGTGTGGATCGGCCGGGAGGCGGTCATTCTGCCGGGGGTGACCATCGGGGACGGCGCCATCGTCGCCGCCCGGTCGGTGGTCTGCCGGGACGTTCCCCCCTATACGGTGGCGGGAGGAAACCCGGTTCAGGTCCGGAAGAAGCGGTTTGACGACCACATGATCCGCCTTCTGGAGGAGGTTCGGTGGTGGGACCTCCCTCCCCAGGAGCTGGTGGAGCTTCTCCCCGTTCTGTGCAGCCCGGACCTGGAGCAGGTGCGCCATCTTCTCCAGGCCATGGTGGACAGCCGCGCCTGATCCCCTCAAGCAAGAAAAGAACCGGCCGAACCTCCAATCCCCTGCCGGGCCTGTGGAAAGGGGGCAGAACCGGCTGGACGGGGATACCCGTTCCCCAACCCAAAAGACGCGGGAGCCATCTCACAACGAGGTGCCTCCCGCGTCTTTTGCTGCTTTATACGGTCTCGCCGGTCATCGCCTGGTGCTCCCGGCGCAGCTCCTGGATCAGCCGGACCATGGGCCACTTCTGGTTGGTGGGGGTCACCATGGCCTTGAGGGCCACCGTCACCCCCGCCTGCCCCAGGGCCCGGAGCAGCTGGTCCAGCCGGCGGCGCTCCATGGGGCCGATCACCAGGCACTCCACTGCCGGGATCTCCTCCGGCAAAACCGGCGTCCCCTCTTGGAAGCCCTCCCAGCCCATCAGCCGCCCCAGGGGGCTGCCCAGCTGGGCGGGTTCCACCACCTGCACCCGGATTCCCAGGGAGGCGGCCGCCGCCGAGACCGCCGCCTGCCGCTCCTCCTCCATCCCATACAGGAGGAGCCTCTCCTCCGCCGGGGGAACAATCCGCGCTTTCATTCCGCCTGTTCTCTCCTTTCCGCCGGGCAAGCCGGCTCTCCCACAAAGAAAAAAGCCCCGTCCCGCCGGACAGGGCCATCCTTTGCCGCTACTGGATATAAACCCCCACGGCATAGACCACAATGGTCAACACCACAAAGGCAATAAAGGCATACTTGGTATACCGCGCCAGCACCGCGTCGATGGTGCGGTCGCTGTTGCGGCCGAAATAGGAATCGGACCCGCCGGCAAGGCCGCTCAGGCCGTCCCCTTTGGGAGACTGGAACATGACCAGCAGAACCAGCAGCACCGCCAGCACAATCAGCAGGATCGCGCCGATGATCTCAAATATATTCATTTTCAACCCTCCGTTGTTTTGTATCTGGATGACCAATTAAGTTTAGCATATCCCACCGGGTTTTGCAACCGCTTTTTCAAATCTTTCCCGGAAAGAAGGGCGCATATTCCCCTGTTTTTTCCCCATACTAACCGGTGTTGAGCGCCGCCGGACCCGCGTTTGCCACAGAAAATCCCGGCAGCCATCAACCGGGCCGGCGGCTGTTTGGGCTGCTGGCCTTTTTGCCGTCCTGGCAGGGATCACAAGGTCAGCTGCTCCCCCTGATCCTCCGGGCGGGGCAGGGCGCCGGCGGCGGGCAGGGTACGGGCCCGGTACCGGTGCTCCCCGGCCAGCGTTCCCGGCTGGTAGGGGGCAAAGGAGACCAGGGCCCCCTTCTTCCGCAGGGTCATCACCGCCACCCCCTGGGTGTCCCGGGTGGACTTGGACGCCAGCACCGCCGTGTTCACCAGCAGCATCCGCCCGCCGGCAGCGGTGAGGAGGAACTCCCGGTCCTCCCCATAGGCGATCCCCACCAGGGGGGACTTGAGGCTGTAGGCCCCGGTGAGCTTGCGGCGCTTGGTCTTGGTGGCGTAGGAGGCCATCTCCACCTTGGCCAGCTTCCCGTCGGCAAAGGCGAAAAAGAGGTAGCCCTTGTAGTCGGCCGTCACCGCCATGTAGAGGGCGTTTTCCCCCTCGTCCATCCCCAGCCGGGCGGGGATGTACTCCCCCATGACGCTGGCCTTGGTGTCGTCAAAGTCGGCGGCATCCGCCTTGTACACCTGCCCCTTGTCCGAGAAGAAGAGCAGGTGGGCGCCGTTGGTGGTTTCCACCTCCTCCAGCACCTGGTCCCCCTCCTTCAGCTTCTGCTCCCCGCTCATCCGCAGGGACTGGGGGGTGATCTTCTTGAAGTACCCCTCCCGGGTAAAGAAGAGATGGACCGGATAGTCGGGCACCGGCTCCTCGTCCTCCCCCGACAGGGCCCAGTCGAAGAGGATCTGGCTGCGGCGGGGGCCGCCGTACTTTTTGGCCACCGCCCGCAGCTCCTCCACGATGATCTGGTCGATCCGCCGGCGGCTGTCCAGGATGGCCTGCAGCTCCTGGATCTCCCGGGCCAGGCTCTCCACCTCCTGGGTCCGGTTGAGGATATACTCCCGGTTCAGGTGGCGCAGGCGGATCTCCGCCACATACTCCGCCTGGGTCTGGTCGATCCCGAAGCCGATCATCAGGTTGGGAACCACTTCCCGCTCCTCCTCGGTCTCCCGGACGATCTTCACCGCCTTGTCGATGTCCAGGAGGATCTTCTGCAGGCCCTGGAGCAGGTGGAGCTTCTCTTTCTTCCGGCTCAGGTCAAAATAGGTGCGCCGCCGGACGCATTCCCGCCGGAAGGCGGTCCACTCCTCCAGCAGCTCCCCCACCCCCATCACCCGGGGAACGCCGCCCACCAGCACGTTGAAGTTGCAGGAGAAGCTGTCCTCCAGGGGGGTCATCCGCAGCAGGCGGTTCATCAGCTTGTCCGGGTCCGCCCCCCGCTTCAGGTCGATGGTCAGCTTCAGGCCGGACAGGTCGGTCTCGTCCCGCATGTCCGAGATCTCCCGCACCTTCCCCTGCTTCACCAGGTCCACCACCTTGTCCATGATGGCCTCCACCGTGGTGGACGGGGGAATCTGGGTAATCTCGATGCAGTTGTTCTCCTTGTCGTAGGCGTACCGGCACCGGACCCGCACCGCCCCCCGGCCGGTGGCGTAGATCTTCCGCAGCTCCGCCTCGTCGTAGAGGATGTACCCCCCGCCGGGGAAATCCGGCGCCTGCAGGGTGGAGAGGATGTCGTGCTCCGGGTCCTTGATGAGGGCCACTGCCGTCTCGCACACCTCCCCAATGTTGAAGGAGCAGATGGAGCTGGCCATCCCCACGGCGATGCCCATATTGGAGTTGACCAGGATGGTGGGAAAGCTCACCGGCAGCAGGGCGGGCTCCTTCATGGTGTTGTCGAAGTTGTCCACAAAGTCCACGGTATCCTTGTCAATATCCCCGAAGAGCTCGTTGCAGATGGGCTCCAGCTTGGCCTCGGTGTACCGGGAGGCGGCAAAGGCCATGTCTCGGGAGTAGGCCTTGCCGAAGTTTCCCTTGGAGTCCACATACGGGTAGAGAAGGGCCTCGTAGCCCCGGGAAAGGCGGACCATCGTCTCATAGATGGCCATGTCCCCGTGGGGGTTGAGGCGCATGGTTTGGCCCACAATGTTGGCCGACTTGGTCCTCGCCCCGGTAAGAAGCTTCATCTTGTACATGGTGTAGAGAATCTTCCGGTGGGAGGGCTTGAACCCATCGATCTCCGGGATGGCCCGGGAGATGATGACGCTCATGGCATAGGGCATGTAGTTCTCTTCCAGCGTCCGGGTAATGGGCTGGTCGATGACAATGCCGGCGTTTTCAATATATCCGGTCATCTTTCGGGCAGGGGAGGGAGATTTCGTCTTCTTTGCTTTTGCCATTTTGGGGCTCCCTTCTTATGGATGGTTATGGGGGCGGTCAGGAGATATCCGCCAGCTCCAGGTACCGGCTGCCGTTTTGGGAGATGAACTCCTTGCGGCCGGCCAGGTTTTCCCCCAGCAGCAGGTCAAACATCTGGGCGGTGGCCTCCACCTCGTCGGGCTGGACCTTGATGAGGCGGCGGGTCTCCGGGTTCATGGTGGTGAGCCACATCATATCCGCATCGTTCTCCCCCAGTCCCTTGGACCGCTGAAGGGTATAGCTTTCCTTCTTCCCCTCCAGCTCCTTGACCAGCCGGGCCTTTTCCCCGTCCGAATAGGCAAAATAGGTCTCGGTCTTGGTGGTAATTTCGTAGAGGGGGGATTCGGCGATATACACATACCCCTCCTGGATGAGGGTGGGGGCCAGCCGGTAGAGCATGGTGAGGATCAGGGTGCGGATCTGGAAGCCGTCCACGTCCGCATCGGTACAGATGACCACCTTGTTCCACCGCAGGTTCCCCAGGTCAAAGGTGCTCAGCTCCTTGTTGGCCTTGGAGGTCACCTGGACCCCGCAGCCCAGCACCTTGAAAATATCGGTGATGATGTCGTTCTTAAAGATCTTGTCGTACTCCGCCTTCAGGCAGTTGAGGATCTTGCCCCGCACCGGGATGATGGCCTGGAATTCGGCGTCCCGGCCCATCTTGCAGGACCCCAGGGCCGAATCTCCCTCCACGATGTACAGCTCCCGGCGGGAGACGTCCTTGGTGCGGCAGTCCACAAACTTCTGCACCCGGTTGGACAGGTCCACCGTGCCGGTGAGCTTCTTCTTCAGGTTGAGGCGGGTTTTTTCGGCATTTTCCCGGCTGCGCTTGTTGATGAGGACCTGCTCCCCCACCCGGGCGGCGTCGTCCGGGTTTTCCAGGAAGTAGACCTCCAGCTGGTGGCGGAGGAAATCGGCCATGGCCTCGTAGATAAACTTGTTGGTAATGCTCTTCTTGGTCTGGTTCTCGTAGGAGGTCTGGGTGGAAAAGCTGGAGGAAACCAGGACCAGGCAGTCGGCCACGTCCTGGTAGGTAATCTTGCTTTCCCCTTTCAGGTACTTGTTCCCCTGCTTGAGCCAGCTGTCGATCTGGCCGGTCACCCCAATCCGCACTGCCCGCTCCGGGCTGCCGCCGTGCTCCAGGAAGCTGGAGTTGTGGTAATACTCGGTAACGGCCACCTTGTTGGAAAAGCAGAGGGCCACGTTCAGTTTCACCTTGTAGTCGGGCCGGTCTTCCCGGTCCCGGCCGGTGCGCTCACAGCTCCAGTACTGCACCGGGGTGAGGGTCCCCTCCCCCGCCAGCTCCTGCACATAGTCCTTGATGCCGTTCTCGTAAAAGAAGGTCTGCTGGGAGAAGCCCTTCTCCTCCTCCACCCGCAGGACGAACTCCACCCCCGGGTTCACCACCGCCTGGCGCTTGAGCACACCGGTGTAGTACTCCACCGGGATGTCGATGTCGGTAAACACCTCCAGGTCGGGCAGCCAGCGGGTGCGGGTGCCGGTCTGCTTGGAGGCGGTGGGCTTCTTCTGCAGGCCGCCAACGTTCTCTCCCCGCTCAAAATGGAGGTTGTATTGGAATCCATCCCGTATTACTTCTACATCCATATACCGAGAGGCATACTGGGTTGCACAGGAACCCAGGCCGTTGAGCCCCAGGGAAAATTCATAGCTCTCGGCCTGCTGGGTGTTGTACTTGCCCCCGGCATACAGCTCGCAGTATACCAGCTCCCAGTTGTACCGCTGCTCCTTGGGGTTGTAATCCACCGGGCAGCCCCGGCCGTGGTCCTCCACCTCCACCGAATGGTCCCGGTACCGGGTGACCACAATCCGCTTGCCGTAACCTTCCCGGGCCTCGTCGATGGAATTGGACAGGATTTCAAACACCGAATGCTCGCACCCGTCCAGCCCGTCCGAGCCGAAGATGACCCCCGGGCGCTTGCGCACCCGGTCGGCCCCCTTCAGCGCCGAGATGCTGGCATTGCCGTATTCCTGGGATACACTCTTCTTTGCCAAACTTTCTCCTCCGTTCTTTTCCCCAGCAGCCTGCCGCCGCTGTTCCATCCTCCCCGCTCCTCCCCCGGCAGGGGGCGGAAAACCCAAAACAGGCAGTTGCCCCGCGCGGGGGCGCGGGGCAACATCGGCTTTGTTAACTCCAGATGTCCCGGGGAGTGTTGGGATCGGGCCGCTGGGGCGCCGCCGGTTCCTCCATGGGATGGGGAGCCGGTTCCTCCGGCGGGGTGAGGGGCTTGGGGGGCTCGGGCGGAGCCGTCTCCTCCCCCTTCATCAGCTGGTCAAACTCCTCTCCCGACATCTTCTCATACTTCATCAGGTACCGGGCCACCCGTTCCAGCTGGGTGCGGTTCTGCTCCAGAATCTCCTTGGCCTTCTCATAGGCGCCGTCGATCAGCTCCCGGACCTCCGCGTCGATCTCGGCGGCCACGCTCTCGGAGAAGTTCTTCGTCTGGCCGAAATCCCGGCCCAGGAAGACCTCGTTCTGGTCGGTGCCGTAGACCACCGGCCCCAGCTTGTCGCTGAAGCCGATCCGCATCACCATGTACCGGGCAGTGGCGCTGGCCCGCTCCAGGTCGTTGGAGGCGCCGGTGGAGATGTCGTCCAGCATCAGCTTTTCGGCCACCCGGCCGCCCAGCAGGACGCACATCTGCTCGTTCATCTCGGTGCGGGTACGGTAATCCCGCTCCTCGGTGGGCAGCTGGATGGTGTAGCCGCCGGCCATCCCCCGGGGGATGATGGACACCTGGTGCACCTTATCCTGGTGGGGGCAGTGGTAGGCCACCACCGCATGGCCCGCCTCGTGGTAGGCGGTGAGGCGGCGGCTCTTCTCGGTCACCACATGGGACTTCTTCTCCGGGCCGGCAATCACCTTGATGGTGGCCTCCTCAATCTCGGCCATGGTGATGGCCCGGTACCCCTTCCGGGCGGCCAGGAGGGCCGCCTCGTTGAGGAGGTTCTCCAGGTCGGCGCCGGTAAAGCCGGCCGTGGTCTTGGCAATGGTGGCAAAGTCCACATCCGGGCCGATGGGCTTGTTGCGGGCATGAACCTTGAGGATCTCCTCCCGGCCCTTGATGTCCGGATAGTTCACATAGATCTGCCGGTCAAACCGGCCGGGGCGCAGAAGGGCCGGGTCCAGGATGTCCTTCCGGTTGGTGGCGGCCATGACAATCACGCCGCTGTTGGACCCGAAGCCGTCCATCTCCACCAGCAGCTGGTTGAGGGTCTGCTCCCGCTCGTCGTGGCCGCCGCCCAGGCCGGTGCCTCTCTGGCGGCCCACCGCGTCAATCTCGTCGATAAAGATTATGGCAGGGGCGTTCTTTTTGGCCTGTTCAAACAGATCCCGCACGCGGGACGCACCCACGCCCACAAACATCTCCACAAAATCCGAGCCGGAGATGGAGTAAAAGGGCACCCCTGCCTCGCCGGCCACCGCCTTGGCCAGCAGGGTTTTGCCGGTGCCGGGAGGGCCCATGAGGAGAACGCCCTTGGGAATCCGGGCGCCCAGGTTGTTGTACCGCTGCGGGTCCCGCAGGAACTCCACAATCTCCACCAGCTCGGCCTTTTCTTCATCGGCCCCCGCCACATCGGCAAAGGTGACCTTCTGGCCGTCCGCGGGGGTGCGGGGCTTCGCCTTGCCAAAGCTCATCATGTTGCCGCCGCCCCTGGTCTGCCGCAGCATGATAAACCAGAAGGCCACCAGCGCCACAATCAGCAGCAGGGTGGGCAGCATGGACACCAGCAGCGACTGCTGCTGGGCCTGCTTGAGCACCTCGCTCACATGCCCCAGCTCCCAGCCGTGCTGCTGCTGGATCGCCCGCACGTCGTTCATAAACAGGTTCAGGCTGGCAACCCGGTACATCATGCTGGGCCGCCCATCCCGGAAATGCAGCACCAGCTCCCCTGTGCCGAAATCCAGCTCATATTCGGAAATCTCGTCCTGGTCGAAGTATTCCAGCACCTCGGTATAGCTGAGGGTATTGGTCTCGGTGGTGTTGGAAAACAGATAGCTGGCCCCCAACATCAGCACCAAGAACACCAGGAAGTAGATGAGAAGGCCTCTCGATCTCTTGGACATGAAATGAACTCACTCCCTATCTTACATCCGGCCCGCAGGCCGCGCCAATGTTATTTGCCCTCGTACACCGAAGGCTTGAGAATCCCCACATAGGGCAGATTGCGGTATTTTTCGGCGTAATCCAGACCGTATCCCACCACAAAGGCGTCGGGAATCTGGAAGCCCACATAGTCGGGGTGGATGTCCACCTTCCGCCGCTCCGGCTTATCCAGCAGGGTGACGATCCGCACGCTGGCGCAGCCCCGGTCCCGCAGAAGGTCACGCAGATAGTGGAGGGTCATGCCGCTGTCCAGGATGTCCTCCACAATGAGCAGGTCCTTTCCCTCGATGCTGCGGTCCAGGTCTTTCAGTATTCTTACCACGCCGCTGGTCTTTACTCCCGAGCCGTAGCTGGACACCGCCATAAAGTCGATGGCGGCGGGAACGGTGATCCGGCGCATCAGGTCGGCCATAAACACCACCGATCCCTTGAGCACCCCCACCAGGAGCAGGTCCTTTCCTTCATAGTCCCGGCTGATCTGCTCCCCCAGCTGGGCCACCTTGGCCTCCAGCTGCGCCTGGTCAAAGAGTATTGTTTCCATGTCTTGTCTCATGTCTTCCATGAACTGTCCTCCACGCCGCGGCGGCCGCCCTCCCATGGGCGGACCGCAATCATCAGCCACCGGCGGGTCCGGCTGGTGGGAGCGGCCCGCTGGTCGGGACCGATTCCTTCCACCCACAGGATGCCCTGCCGGTCGCACAAAATCAAGTTCCGCTGCCGCCTGGCGGAAGGAACCCCTTCCTCCTGGTACAGCTTCTTGAGGGTTTTGGTCATCCCCCGCCCTGCAGGGCGGAAGGCATCCCCCGGAAGCCGGGTGCGTACAGCAGATTCACAACCTATTCTATCATAGTCCAACTCGTTTTTTAAGGGGCAATTGTTAATTTTTTCAGAATTTTGCCCTGGATTTGTGGATAGCTCCAGCACCACCATCCCCACGGGGGTGGCAATCTCCACCCGCTCCCCCGCCTGCAGGGGGGGCAGCGGGAGGGAAAAACAGGGGACCGGCTCCTCTTCTCTCCGCAGCGTCACCCACCGGGGAGTGGCCAGAAGGGTCCGGCCGGGGGCCAGCTCCACCCCGCCCGCCCCCTGACGGGCGGCTTCCATCGCCAGCTCCAGCCGCCGGGAGGACCAGGCGGCTCCCGCCCGGTCCAGCAGCAGCCCCAGCACCCTGGCCTGGAGCACCGGGTCCTCCCGGAGCAGCCCCGGCCGGTCCAGGGTATCCTCCCGGACCTCCAGGCGGGCCAGCGCCTCCCGGGCCATCCGGTCCAGAAAGGCGTCCTCCCGGCGCAGGCGAACGCTCATCTCCCCGGCCAGCCGTTCCGCCGCCGGGTTGACCGACAGCAGGGCCGGCACCGCCTGCTGCCGCAGGCGGTTGCGGCTGTACTCCCGGGAATGGTTGGTGGAATCGGTGCAGTAGGGGATGGCCCGGGCGGCGCAGTACTGCTCCACCTCCCGGCGGGTCAGGGCGATAAGGGGCCGGATGATCCTCCCCCGCACCGGCGGGATGCCGCACAGCCCCCGCAGCCCCGTCCCCCTGGCCAGGTTCAGGAGGATCGTCTCCAGATTGTCCGAGGCGGTGTGCCCGGTGGCAATCTTGCCGCCGGCGGCCGCCTTTTCCAGGGCCTGGTACCGGGCTCTGCGGGCCGCCTCCTCCAGGGAGCCCCCTTTCTCCCGCCGGAGGGCCTCCCCCTCCAGCCGGACTACCTGGAGGGGCACCTCCAGCCGGCGGCACCAGTCCCGGACAAAGGCCTCGTCCCGGTCGCTTTCCTCCCCCCGCAGGCCGTGGTTCACATGGCAGGCGGAAACCCCGATGCCCAGCGGCTCCTTCAGCTCCAACAAAAAAGCAAGCAAGGCCATCGAGTCGGCCCCGCCCGAAAGGGCGGCGACCACCCGGTCGCCCTGCTGCAACATGTCGTATTGGGTGATGGTCTCCCAAACCTTATCCTTCATCTCGAAACAGCTCCATACTGCGGAAACGGGTATACTGCCGGTCCCATCCCAGGGGAACGGTCCCCACCTCCCCGTGGCGGTTCTTGGCGATGATGCATTCGGCTGTATCCGCCGCGTCGGTGGTCTGGTCGTAGTAGAACTCCCGATAGAGGAAGAGGACGATGTCCGCGTCCTGCTCGATCGAGCCGGATTCCCGCAGGTCGGAGAGCATGGGCCGGTGGTCGGCCCGGGACTCGGGCCCGCGGGACAGCTGGGAAAGGGTGAGGACCGGCACGTCCAGCTCCTTGGCCATGCTCTTGAGGGAGCGGGTGATCTCCGACACCTCCTGCACCCGGTTGTTGCTGTTGCGGCTCCCGCCGGACATCAGCTGGAGGTAGTCGATCACTACCAGGCCCAGGTTCTTGAGGCGGCGGAGCTTGGCCTTCATCTCCGCCACGGTGATGGAGCTGGTGTCGTCGATATAGAGGGGCGCCTCCGACAGGTACTGGGAGGTCTCGGCCAGCTTGGCCCAGTCCTCGCTCTTCAGGTTGCCGGTGCGCAGCTGCATGCCCTGGATGGGGGTCTCGAAGCAGAGGATCCGGTTCACCAGCTGCTCGGCGCTCATCTCCAGGGAGAAGATGGCCACCGTCTTGCCCCCCCGGATGGCCACATGGGCCGCGATGTTGAGGGCAAAGGCCGTCTTGCCCATGGCGGGACGGGCCGCCAGGAGGATCAGGTCCGACTTGTTCAGGCCGGTGAGGATGGCGTCCAGGGCCGAGAAGCCGGTGGACAGGCCCATATAGTTCTTCCGGTCCTCGCCGCTCAGCTTCTGGAGATGGTCGTAGGTCTCCATCAGAATCCGGTCCACCCGCACCAGGCCGCTGTTTTCCTTCCCCTCCCGGATCTCAAAGAGCCGCTGCTCCGCCGCGTCGATGAGGAGCCGGGGGTCGGCCTGGCCGTCGGAGGCCTGGTCGGCCATCTCCCGGCCCACGGTGATCAGCCCCCGGAGAAAGTACTTCTCCTGGACAATCCGGGCATAGGAGGCCGCGTTGGAGGTGGTGGGCACCGCCTGGGCCAGCTGGGTCAGGTAGAGCTTTGCCTCCTCCGGGGAGGGGAAGATCTCCTCCCGCTTCACCTCGTCCAGCACCGTCACCAGGTCGATGGCCTGGGCGGCGGTGAACATCCGCACCATCAGGGCAAACAGCTCCTGATGCTGGGGCCGGTAGAAGGACTCGGGCCGCAGGTACTCCAGCACGTCGGACAGGCAGCCCGGGTCCAGAAGGATCGCCCCCAGCACCGACTGCTCCGCCTCCAGGCTGTAGGGCATGGGCTGGCCGTACAAGCTCAGGTTTCCGCTCTGTTCCACGCCCTCGTCCCTCCTTTCTCCCGGGCAGTTGTGAGGGGGAGGCTTATTCCTCCCCCACCATTACGTAAATCTTGGCGGAGATGCCCGCGTAGAGCTTGACCTCCCCTTCAAAGGTGCCGAAGCTCTTGATGTCCGACAGGGTGATCTTCCGCTTGTCGATCTCCACCCCGTACTGCTTGGCCAGCTCCTCGGCCACCTCCTTGGCGGTGATGGAGCCGAAGAGCTTCCCGCCGGCGCCGGCCTTGGCGGTGATCTTCACCGTCTTCTCCTGGAGGATGCCCTTCTGCTCCTGGGCAGCCTCCTTTTCCAGCTGAATCCGCCGCTCCTGGGCAGCCTCCTTGGCCCGCAGCTCGTTCATGGCCGCCGGGGTGGCCTCCATGGCCAGTCCCTTCTTGAGAAGAAAGTTGTTGGCATAGCCGTCCGAAACCTTGACCAGCTCGCCCTTTTTGCCGGTGCCCTTGACATCGGCCTTGAGAATTACCTGCATAGCAACAAAACTCCTTTTTCGTGGGATGATCGTCTACTTTCCGTTATGCTCCTCCTCCGGCAGGGAGGGGTCGCCGTTCTCGGCAAAATATTCGTTGATGGCCTCCACCAGCAGCTCCCGGGCTTCCTCCAGGTTCTTGCCGGCCAGCTGGGCCGCCGCCATGGTCTGGTGGCCGCCGCCGCCCAGCTTCTCCATAATCAGCTGCACGTTGATGGCCCCCAGGGAACGGGCGCTGATGTTGACGCTGCCGTCCTTGTCATACATGACAAAGGAGGCGCTCACCCCGCTGATGGTCAGCAGCTCGTCGGCCGCCTGGGGGGCGGCGATGCGGATATCGGGGATGTCGCTGGCATCGGTGCCGGTGATGGCACAGCCGTGGTGGATCTCCGCGGTGGAGACCAGGGCGCTCTTCTGCTGATAGGCGCTCATACTGGAGGAGAACAGCTGGCGCACCTGGACAGTGTCCGCCCCCATCCGCCGCAGATAGGCCGCCGCCTCGAAGGTGCGCACCCCGGTGCGGATGGTAAAGTTCTTGGTATCCAGGGTGATACCCGCCAGAAGGGCCGCCGCCTCGGGGGCCCGGATGCGGGTGTTCTCCCCCAGGTACTGGGCAAGCTCGGTCACCATCTCCGAGGCGGAGGAGGCGTAGGGCTCGTGGTAGAAGATCACCGCATTGGCAATATGGCCCACCATCTTCCGGTGGTGGTCGATCACCACCACGTTCCGGCAGGCTTCGTACAGCTCCTTGGATTCCACCAGGTTCTCGATATGGGTATCCACAATCACCAGGAGGGTGTGGGGGGTTACCATCTCCAGTGCCTCGGCCGGCATCAGCATCCGGTCCCCATAGCCCTTCTCCAGCACCATCTGCAGCAGGGGGCCGGCCAGGGTGGTATTCTTGTTGATGGCCACAAAGGCGGGCTTGCCCAGCTGTTCCACCGCCCCCAGCATCCCGATGGAGGCCCCCAGGCTGTCCAGATCCCCCATCCGGTGGCCCATGATGAGAACCTTGTCGCTGGCCATAACGATCTCGGCCAGGGCATTGGCCACGATGCGGGTGCGCACCTTGTTGCGCTTCTCGATGGTCTTGGACACGCCGCCGTAGAACTCGTACCCGTTCTGGGTCTTGATGGCGGCCTGATCGCCGCCCCGGCCCAGGGCCATGTCCAGGGCCTGCTGGGCCAACTGCTCGGTCTCCCGCAGGAGCTTGCCCCCCCGGCCCACGCCGATGGACATGGTGGGCTGGATCATCTTGTCGCTGCCCCGCACCTTGCGGACGCTGTCCAGGATGGAGAACCGCTCCTTGATGATCTCCTGAAGATGCCGCTCCTCCACAATGGCCATATAGGTTTCCCGGTACAGCTTGCGCACCAGGCCGTTGTGGCCCTCGATAAAGGTGTCGATGCAGCCCTCAATCTCGCCCATCACCAGGCCCCGTTCCTTCTCCTTGGCATTCTGGAACAGCTCCTCGTAGTTGTCCACCATCATCAGCAGCACCGCCGGGCGGGACTGGAAATACTCGTTGGCATAGAACTTCAGCTTGTCGTCGTCGATGAAGTAGAGGACGTACATATCGTCGCTGTCCGCCCGGATGACATAGGCGGTGAACATCCTCCCGGAGAGCTTCACGTTGTACCCCTCCGGGGGGCAGGCCTTGTCCAGGGGGAGGTCCGGCAGGAGCTCCTGCACCAGATGGCCATACCAATCCTGGCCGCCCAGAACCAGGTCCTGGCAGCGCTGGTTATACCAGGCAATCTCCCGGTCGCCCCGCAGCACCATCACCGGGAAGGGATACTCGGTGAGGGTATCCTCCTGGGACTTGGCCACCAGCCGGCCCAGTTCCTGGACGGCATTTTCCACCTGCCGCCGGCTGAAGTAGAGGGTGATGAGCATATAGGCGAAGGCGATCATCCACAGCGCTGCGGAAATCAAAAAGATCCGCTGGTCCACCAGGGCGGTGAGCACCGCGATCACCGCGCTTGCCGCCAGCAGAACCCAATAGATGGGCCGGAATAGGTTTACGAGCTTTTTCAAGACTACCCCTCCTGCGCCCAGGCGGCCTCAGCCGCCGCCCCGGCGCCCTGATCTCTTTTTGCATTATACCAGAATACTGGAGAAAAGAAAAGACGAGGCTGTTTACAAAGAGCGATAGATGGTCGTCTGGGAACCGGCCGGCTGGCGCAGGGCCTTCATCTGAGGGACGATGGTCTGGAAATGGCCGCTCCGGTTGTGGGCATCCAGCGCCTGCTGGTCCCGCCACCGCTCCACAAAGGCGAAAACGTTGGGGTCGGCCGGGTCGGCCACCAGGTCATAGGAGAGGCAGCCCTCCTCGGCCCGGCTTTGCTCCACCAGGGGCGCGGTAACCTCCAAAAACGCCTGACG
This sequence comes from Candidatus Heteroruminococcus faecigallinarum, assembly GCA_904387055.1. Taxonomy (GTDB): domain Bacteria; phylum Bacillota; class Clostridia; order Oscillospirales; family Ruminococcaceae; genus Heteroruminococcus; species Heteroruminococcus faecigallinarum. Next base: position 51,674 of record CAJFKV010000002.1, read on the forward strand.
CCGGTCGGGGCGGATGCAGTTGCGGGAAACAATGACAATCATGGCGATCCCTCCTGATCGAATCAGCCCTCCCCGCAAGGGAGGGAATACTTTATTGTACCATACCAGCCTCATTCCTTCAAGGAAATCCCCCGAGAAAACTCTCCTTTCCGCTGTTGCGGCAGCCAGAAACCCGGCAAACAAAGCACTTCCCCCTCCCCGGCAACAAAGCAAGGCCCGGAAACCGGCTATGGTTTCCGGGCCTTGGAATTGGCGGGGCAAAGAGGGAACGGCTTAGCGGTCCAGGGACGCCATGATGTAGTCGCCGAACTCCCGGCAGGTGGCGCCGCCCTCCCGGCCGGTAATGACCAGCTTCTTGTCCTGGAACATGCAGTAGTCCAGGGCCTTTTCCAGCTTGGCGGCCTCTTCAAAGAAGCTCACATGGTTGAGCATCATGACGGCGGCCCGCAGGAGGGAGCAGGGATCGGCATACTGGCCGCGGCCCTCCTCCACCATCCGGGGAGCGGAGCCGTGGATCGCCTCAAACATGGCGTACCGGTTGCCCAGGTTGGCGCCGCCGGCGGTCCCCACGCCGCCCTGGAACTCGGCCGCCTCGTCGGTGATGATGTCGCCGTACAGGTTGGGCAGGATCAGCACCTGGAACTGGGTGCGCCGCTTGGGATCGATGAGCTTGGCGGTGAGGATATCCGCATACCAGTCGTCGGTGGTGATCTCCGGATACTCCTGGCCGATCCGCTTGCAGATGTTGAGGAAGTTGCCGTCGGTGGTCTTGACCACGTTGGCCTTGGTGATGATGGAAACCCGGGTCTTGCCGTTCTTCCGGGCATAGTCATAGGCCATGCGGGCAATCCGCTCGGTGGCCTGGGTGGTCTCGATGGTGAAGTCCACCCCCAGGTCCTCGGTCACGTTCACGCCCTCGGTGCCCACGGCATAGATGCCCTCCGAGTTCTCCCGGAAGAAGCACCAGTCGATCCCCTGCTCGGGCACCTTGACAGGGCGCACATTGGCAAAGAGGTCCAGCCCCTTGCGCATGGCCACATTGGCGCTCTCCAGGTTCTTGCAGCCGTCACCGGCGTCGGGGGTGGTGGTGGGGCCCTTCAGGATCACGTGGCAGGCCTTCAGCTGCTCCATGATATCGTCGGGGATGGCCTTGTTCTGGGCCAGGCGGTTTTCAATGGTGAGCCCCTCGATCATCCGCAGCTCCACCTTGCCGGCACGGATCTTGTCGGCCAGCAGGGTCTCTAGAATCCGCTGGGCCTCGGCAGTGATGATGGGGCCGATGCCGTCGCCGCCCACGATACCGATGATGAGCTTGTCCAGTTTGGTGTAGTCGATCATCTCGTTATCCGCCTTCATCCGCTCCACGCGGGCCAGCTGCTTCTCCAGCAGGGCGGCGAATTTCTCGGTTGCAATGCGTACATTCTCAGTCATTGGGAAGGACCTCCTTACATGCAGATATGAATCCATTCAGCTGGTTATCATGATACAATAGGGGCAGAAAAAATGCAAGTCACCCCTTTACAAAAAAGCCCCGCGCCCCTCGGTACAAGGGAGCGCGGGCAGCAAAACAAGCAGGGGGGTTATTCCTGATGGGCCCGTTCGGCGCGGTCGCGGCCGGCCCGGATGTGGGCCAGCACCGCCTGGAACACCTTCTCCGGGTCCCGCTTGCGCAGGGTGTCCAGGATGACCAGGTGCTCCTGGGTGGCTTCTTTGATGACGTCCTCCCGGGGGGTCTTGCCGTTCTCGGCATAATAGCGCATCCGCAGGGAATGGGCCTTGGTGGTCATCAGCACCTCCCGCAGCTGGCGGTTGGTAACATACTGGAAGAACATCTCGTGAAGATCCAGATCCGACTGGACATACTCCTGGAAAGACTCCGCCCCGTTGAGGAGAGCATTGATCCGGTTGTACATGTTGTCGATCTCCTCGTCGGGAATCCGCGGGGTGGAAACCTTTGCTCCGTAGGGCTCCAGCAGCTCCCGCATTTCCCAGTTGTCCCGGATGTCCTCGGGGGTAATGAGGGAGACGATGGCCCCCCGCCGGGGGATGATGGTGGCAAACCCATCCCGATGCAGCATGTTGAGAGCCTCCCGGATGGGGGCGCGGCTGATGTTCATTGCCCGAGAGAGCTCCTCTTCCGGCAGCCGCATGCCAGGGGCCAGCTTGCCGGTGATGATTTGATTCCGGAGATTTTCATACACCATTTCCTTGAGGGAGAGATTGGGACCAAGGGCCTCGACCGGATATTCCATGAAAGAGCCTCCTTCTTATGCGATGCTATGTCTTTATTATACATAATCGGGAAACGAATGTCGACTACTTTTTTCTCTTTTGGCGGGAAAGTTTGTCAAATTTGCTTTGACAAGGAAATTCCTCTCTGCAAATGGATCCCCCGTACAGCGGCCGCCCCCTTAAATCCAAAGGGAAAAGAGGAAAAGCACCTGCCAAAAAGCCTGGAACGCGGCTGCGCTCCAGGCTGGCAAGGGGCGGTCAGGAACAGCAGGGGCCTTCCTCCTCACAGGAGGGGGAGAGGCGGCCCACCAGGGGCTCCGGGTCGATGCCCAGGCGGGTGTAGTAATCGGCCAGGGCGGCTTTCACCGCCTGCTCGGCCAGGACCGAGCAGTGGACCTTGGCGGGGGGGAGGCCGTCCAGGGCTTCCATCACCGCCTTGTTGGTGAGCTGGAGGGCTTCTTCAATGGACCGGCCCTTCACCATCTCGGTGGCCATGGAGCTGGTGGCGATGGCCGCCCCGCAGCCGAAGGTCTTGAACTTTACGTCGGTGATGACCCCGTCCTGGATCTTCAGATACATTTTCATAATATCGCCGCACTTAGCGTTGCCCACCTCGCCCACGCCGTCCGCGTCGGGAATTTCCCCCACATTCCGGGGGTTGTTGAAGTGGTCCAGAACCTTCTCGGTGTATAACATGGCAGTTCATCCTTTCCTAGTACGATGGCTGGGGTTAGCAGCGGCCCTCGGCCTTCATCCGCTCCCACACGGGGGACATGGCCCGCAGCTCTTCCACCACCTGGGGCAGCACCTCCAGAATGTAGTCCACGTCCTCGCTGGTGTTCTCCTCGGAAAGGGAGAGACGCAGGGAGCCGTGGGCCACCTCGTGGGGCAGGCCGATGGCCAGAAGCACATGGCTGGGGTCCAGGGAACCGGAGGTGCAGGCCGAGCCGGAGGAGGCGCAGATGCCCCGGGCATCCAGCTTCAGCAGGAGGGCCTCCCCCTCGATCCCCTCGATGGAGAGGTTCACGTTGCCGGGCAGCCGGCGTTCCCGGTCCCCGTTGAGGCGGGTGCAGGGAATCTGGAGGGCTCCCTCGATCAGCCGGTCCCGAAGAGCGGCGATCCGGGGCAGTTCCTCCCCCATCCGGCTGTGGGCGAGCTCCATGGCGGCAGCGGTTCCCACAATGCCGGCCACATTCTCGGTGCCGGCCCGCTTGCCCCGTTCCTGGCCGCCCCCGTCGATCAGGTTCCAGGGGACGGTGCCCTTGCGGGCGTACAGCACGCCGGAGCCCTTGGGGCCGTGGATCTTGTGGGCGGAGAGGGAGAGAAGGTCGATGTTGTCCCGCCGGACGTCCAGGTCCAGATGGCAGACGGCCTGAACGGCATCGGTATGGAAAAGGACGCCCCGTTCCCGGCACAGGGCGCCGATCTGGGCGATGGGCTGGATGGTGCCGATCTCGTTGTTGGCCGCCATAATGGAGACCAGAGCGGTGTCCTCCCGGAGGGCTGCCTCCACCGCCCGGGGGGAGACGATGCCCTTCTCCCCCACCGGCAGATAGGTGACCGAGAAGCCCTCCTTCTCCAGGGCGGCACAGGTGTGCAGGACGGCGTGGTGCTCAAAGACGGTGGTCACCAGATGCTTCTTCCCCTGGGCAGCCAGGCGGTGAGCGGTTCCTTTGATGGCCCAGTTGTCCGCCTCGCTGCCGCCGGAGGTGAAGTATACCTCGCTGCTGTCACAGCCCAGGATGGCCGCCACCCGGCGGCGGGCGTCCAGCACCGCCTGGGCCGCTTCCCGGCCCTTGCTGTAGATGCTGGAGGGGTTGCCGTATCCCTCGGTGAGCCAGGGCAGCATGGCGTCCAGCACCGCGGGGGAAAGCCTGGTGGTGGCGGCATTGTCCGCATAGACGAAACGCTTCATAAAAGGGTACCTCCTGTTTTGACGATCTGGAATAGGGCCGGCGGTTTCCTTGTCCTTATAATATACCAAAAAAGTATATATTTCAAGAGAGAAATCCGTACTCGGGACGGCTGCCGGAGGATTTTGGATCACTTGACAGAAACCGACCGCGGCAGGAGGACAAACTATCCACCCTGCCCAAAAAGCCGCCCTACCCCTGGCGGAGCTTCTCGATCTCCCCCACGGCCAGCCGGTCACACCGCTCGTTTTCCGGGTGGCCCGCATGGCCCTTGACCCACCGCAGGGTTACCTGGTGGCGCCCCAGCTGCTCCAGCAGCAGCGCCCACAGGTCGGCGTTGAGGGCGGGGGACCCGTCCGCCTTTTTCCAGCCCTTCCGCTTCCAGTTGTAGACCCAGCCCTTCTCCACCCCGTCCACCAGGTATTTGGAGTCGCTGGTGAGCAGCACCCGGCAGGGCTCCCGCAGGGCCTGCAGGCCCCGGATGGCGGCGGTGAGCTCCATGCGGTTGTTGGTGGTGGTGGCCTCGCCGCCGCTCAGCTCCTTTTCCACCCCTTTGTATCGGAGCACCGCCCCCCAGCCTCCCGGCCCCGGGTTGCCGGAGCAGGCTCCGTCGGTAAACAGTTCCACCAGTTTCCGTTCCTCCATTGGCGCGCCTCCATGCAGAGGGGAGAAGATTCTCCCTTTGATTCTTCCCAGAAAGTATAGAGGAAATCCATAAATTTTACAAGGGAAGGCTTAAAATTTCCCAAAGGCCCCTATACTATTGGTAGAAAAATTTGCAGGAAAAGGAGGATTCGAGGGCGGCGGCCTTGACAGAGGCCCCCAATAATTGTACACTATAACCAGCGAAGTGTTCGGCTTTTTGGATACCTTTTAAGAAGTGAGAAGAGACCGCCCTGCCGAAGAGGGCGATCTCGAGGCGGCCGTTTCCCGGGCGGCAAGGCACGGGGCAGGCCGTCGGCCGCAGGGCTGCCGGAACAGTTGCTGCGGCGTGCAGGAAGGCCCTTCCCTGGGAAGGGCCCAATAGCGGCAAAGAAGTAGTGCTCTCTCCCTGGCCGGGAGGAGGGCGTCTCTTTGGTGCAGAAAAATCCTTCTTTTGCGGTTCCGTTCCCCGGGATATACCAGTTTTTTTGGATGGGGACAGGCGGCTGGTCCAAAAGGGCGGCGCTTTTCAAGATGGGTTATTGTCTGCGGCGGGATCGATTGCCGGAGACTGGAAAGAGAAAGGCCCCCTCGAGCAATTGGGGCCCACAGCAAAATGGAGGTACGATTTGTGGCAGAAGTAAACAAGAATAAGCAGACCGGCGAGAGCGCCACGGAAACCAAGCGGAACCCTGGCTACAACAGTGTCCGCCGGCCTCGCCGTCCCCGGAAGGTGACCCAGGAGGAGCTGATGACCGAGCACATCCAGCCGAAGGATGCCGCGCCTCAGCAGGCGAATACCTTCGCCCCCGACCCCAACATCCCCCTGGTGGAGAACATCCAGCCCAAGCCCCCCAAGAGCGGCGGCAAGGGCCGCGCCCGGAAGGCCCAGGAGGAAGCGCCTGCCAAGGAGACCAAGGCCCGCGCCCCCAAGAAGGAGAGCAGCGAGAAGAAGGCCAAGGCCGCCGGGGAAAAGGCCCCCAAGGGGGAGAAGGCTTCCAAGGCGGAGAAGAAGGCCAAGGCCCCGGAAAAGAAGGCCAAGGCGGAGAAGTCGGAAAAGACCAAGCCCGCCAAGGCTGCCGCCAAAGCAGCCGAAAAGGCGGCCGCGGCGGTCCAGGAGGCGGTGGGCTCCCTGAAGGGCGGCCGGAAGGGCCGCTCCAGCAGCAAGACCCCCCTGCGGATCATCCCCCTGGGAGGATTGGGGGAGATCGGGAAGAACACCACTCTGTACGAATGCGGCAACGACATGTTCCTGGTGGACGCGGGGATGGCCTTCCCCGATGACGACATGCCCGGCGTGGACCTGGTGCTGCCCGATTACACCTATCTGGAGCGGAACCGGGAGAAGCTGCGGGGCATCGTGCTCACCCACGGCCACGAGGACCACATCGGCGGCCTGCCCTACCTGCTCAAGCGGCTGAACGTGCCGGTCTACGGCACCCGGCTCACCATCGGCCTGGTGGAAGGCAAGCTGAAGGAGCACGGCCTGCTCAACAAGGCCAAGCTCCAGGTGGTCAAGCCCCGGGACGTGGTGAAGATGGGCTGCATGGCGGTGGAGTTTATCCACGTGAACCACTCGATTCCCGACGCCTGTGCCATGGCCATCCACACCCCGGTGGGGGTGGTGATCCAGACCGGCGACTTCAAGGTGGACTACACCCCCATCGAGGGAGGCGTCATCGACCTGTGCCGGTTTGGCGAGCTGGGCAGCCAGGGGGTTTTGGCCCTGCTGAGCGACTCGACCAACTCGGAATCCCCCGGCAGCACCCCCAGCGAGCGGGTGGTGGGAAGCAGCTTTGACAAGCTGTTCAAGAGCGCCGGCGGCAAGCGGATCATTGTGGCCACCTTCGCCAGCAATGTCCACCGGATCCAGCAGGTGATTGACAACGCGGTCAAGTGCGGGCGGAAGGTGGCGGTTTCCGGCCGGAGCATGGAAAACGTGGTGGCCAAGTCCATCGAGCTGGGCTACCTCAAGGTGGACGAGTCGATCCTGGTGGACATCGACACCCTCAACCGGTATACCGACGACCAGCTGGTCATCATCACCACCGGCAGCCAGGGGGAGCCGATGAGCGCCCTCACCCGCATGGCCCGCAGCGACCACCGGAAGGTGCGGGTAACCCCCAATGACTTTATTATCATCTCGGCCCGGCCCATCCCCGGCAACGAGAAGACGGTGGGCAAGGTGGTCAACGACCTGCTCAAGCTGGGGGCCGAGGTAATCTACGAAAAGATGTACGACGTGCATGTATCCGGCCACGCCTGCCAGGATGAGCAGCGGCTGCTCCTCAGCCTGACCCAGCCCAAGTTCTTTATGCCGGTACACGGGGAGTTCAAGCACCTGCGCAAGCACAGCGACACTGCCGAGGGGATGGGCATCCCCCCCGAGAACATCTTCATCCAGGAGAACGGGGACGTGATGGAGCTGGACGGCACCACCATGAAGCAGGTGGGAACCGTCCCCGCCGGCCGGGTGCTGGTGGACGGCCTGGGGGTGGGCGATGTGGGAAGCATCGTCCTGCGGGACCGCAAGCATCTGGCGGAGGACGGCCTGATCGTGGTGGTCACCACCATCGACAGCGCCAGCGGCCAGGTGGTTTCCGGGCCGGATCTGGTCTCCCGGGGATTTGTCTATGTGCGGGAGTCGGAAGAGATGATGAAGGACGCCCAGGACGTGGTGAAGTGGGTGCTGGAGCGCTGCACCGACAGCGGCACCCGGGACTGGAGCACCATCAAGAACCGGATCAAGGACGAGCTGAGCGATTACCTCTACAACCGCACCAAGCGCAGCCCTATGATCCTGCCCATCATTCAGGAAGTATAACGACGGTTTCCATACGAATGCCGCCCGCCTCCCAACAGGGGGCGGGCGGCAGCGGTATCGGGACAGAAAGGATGGTATGATCCATGAGACTGCTGGCGGTAATCGATATGCAGAACGATTTTGTAACCGGGGCGCTGGGCACCCCCCAGGCCCAGGCCATCCTGCCCGCGGTGAAAAAGCGGGTGGAGCAGGCCCTGGCCGAAGGCGCCGCCCTGGTGTTTACCCAGGACACCCACGGCCCCCAGTACCCGGAGACCCAGGAGGGCCGGCGCCTGCCGGTGCCCCATTGCATCCAGGGAACTCCCGGCTGGGAGATTGTCCCCGCCCTCCGGTGCTATCTGCCAAGGGGGCGGATTTTTGAGAAGCCGTCCTTCGGCAGCTGGGAACTGGCCGCCTATGCCCGGGAGAAGGGCTTTGACCAGATCGAAGTGATCGGCTTGTGTACCGATATCTGTGTCCTGTCCAACGTTCTGCTTCTCAAGGCGGCCCTGCCGGAGGCGGAGATCCTGGTGGACTCCGCCTGCTGCGCCGGGGTAACCCCTCAAAGCCATGAGAATGCCCTGTCTGCCATGAAGGTCTGCCAGGTGACGGTGGTGTGAGGAGGAACGGCTACCGATCCGGGTCCTTTGCCAGCACCTCCATCATGATCCGGGCCCCCAGACGGAAAGCATCCACAAAGACGGCGGCCTCCTCCATGGCCAGCACGGGCATATAATCGTCCAGAAAGGCGGTCAGCTCCTCGGCGAGGTCGGGGTCCAGCCGGGCCACTCGTTCCAGCATCCGCTGCTGGTTCTGGGCGTGCTCCCGGGCCAGATGACGATATTCTTCCTGCGAGGGGCGGCATCGTTCCGAGGGCATGATTTCTCCGTTGTAAAGGGCTTCCAGAACGCTGTACATAGTCGTATCCTCTCCTTTTTGGTTGGGTTTTCCAGCGGTTAGGAACGATAGAAAACCGTCCCTTTTTTTCGTCATTCGGCGCTGCACCGCTCAGTTCCCGTTCCAGCTGCTCCACGCCGCTTTGGAGTGCCATGCACATAAGCCGATTGCGGGAGTAATCGCTTTGGGCGGACAGCCGATCGAATCGCTGCTGCAGCTTTCTGTCCAGCCGCAGGGTCATGGTAATGGCTTCTTTTTTCTCTTTGGGATATGCGATGGATGCAGATTGGCCGGACATACCGGTTCCCTCCCCTGTGTAGAATGGCTTTATTATACTGGATACCGGTAGATCTTTCTATAACACATTTTGTGTCACAAATTCGGCAACGGGAACCGGCCCCTGTGGCGTTTGTTCCGGAGAAGGGCAAAACCTTCGGCCACCGTTCATTTTATTGTGCTTTCCCCCTTGTGTTCTTCCATCGAATCTGCTAATATAAAAACAAAGATCATTTTTTATTTTTATTTTTTGAGGTGACGCAATGCCAAAGGTAGCGTATTCTGAAAAGGATCGGGAGCGCATTCGAACGGCATTGCTTTCCGTCGGCCTAGAATTGATGGCTAAACAAGGCATCCAGCATACCACTGTAGAGCAGATTTACAAACGTGTTGGCATATCGCGCACCTTTTTCTACTCTTTTTTTGCAACAAAAGAAGATCTGATTGTAGAGGCGCTGTACTTACAGCAGCCCAAAATCATCCAGTATGTCCAAACGTTGATGGCCGACCCCTCTTTAAGCTGGCGTGCCGCAGTGAAACAATTCCTCCATGCCTGCTGCTATGGAGAACGAAATGGCATTGCTGTTTTGACAATCGAAGAGCAGCAGCTCCTCTTCAAGCGCCTGTCAAAAGAAAGCTACCAGATCTTCCGGCAAAAGCAATTTCGCCTTTTCGGAGCAATATTGGAAACCTTCGGGATACCGGCAGATGCTGCAAAGATTCAATTGTTTACAAATCTGAGCCTGCTCGCGATGATCGTCCGCCGTGCCATCCCCCATACGCTCCCCCTGTTTGTCCCGGAAGCTGCCGACGAAACGGTTGATTTCCAGCTGAACGCCATTGTGGATGCTCTGGAGAAATTGAAAACATCCCCCGCGCCATGATTGTTGCGGGAACAACGAAATCCGTCCGAATTTTTGTGCTGCGACCTTCTATTCAGGCGGATTTTCTCTTCCTCAAAATAAATACAATTATTCAAATTTGTTTTTAATCGAATGCATTCTGTCGAAGGGGTAACGATACCGCCCCTTTTGGTCCAAACATGTCCAGAAGACTCCTGGTTGGTCAGTACAACCATGGCATTCGAATGCCGTGTTCCATGTACCATTCCCTTTCAAAAAACATTTAGGAGGAAAGATGTATGGGATTTTTTAGCAAGCTGTTTAACGGGCCGGAAATTGACATGGAAAAAAGCAATGCGAACGCGAAGAAAATGCGCGTTCTATTTAACCATGTGGTTGCAGACGGAGACCGGTACCGGTTGATCTTTGGCTACACCGAGGATGTAAGTCGTTTCAATTATGGCTTTGTACATGGCAGCAAAACAAAAATCGGGAATTTAATAGTTGGCTGGAGCGAGGCCGACCAAACAATTGTGGTCGTTCCCACCGTCCCCGATCTTTCCGGATGCGGCGATCCGACCTACTATCGACGCTCCGAAATTCTGAAAGCCTACCGCAACAAGTACCCTACAGATGCTTTTATCATTTACCCGGACAAAAAAGGGTATATCGGCATCAACGCCTATGACTGGCTGGAGGATGAAAAGCTGTACGTCTATGTGTCGCAGGACGAAGAGCTGGCCGCTTTTACCGACTTCTTTATGAATCGATTCGCAACAAAGTGAGGGACCCGATGCCTTTTGGAGAAATTGGAGCATTCCTGCTGTTTCTTGTGGCAGTATTTTTATTTGGCAATCTGTGGTTTCATATTGTAGAAGCGATCCGGAGGACGATCAAAAAGTTATTCACACGCCACAGCAGCCCTCCGGCATGGCACACGTTCCCTTCGGACAAGGAGGAATGAAAATGGCCGATATCAATATAGACGAGATTCGGAAGCGGGCAATGCAGGCCAAGGAGCGCGCAGCCGCCTCCATGAAAAAAACCATCGAAAAAAGCGAGGAACAGCTTGACAAGATCCTGACTTCCCACCCGGAACAGCCTGCATCGGCGCCTGCCGCTGCAGCGGAAGAACAGGCCGCCGCCAATGCCCAGCGGCAGGTGGAAATTCTCGGCCAGGTGTTCGGGCCGGACAGCATGGCTCAGATGGCTGCCAATGAGGAGCTGCTGCAAAAGATGGTAAACGACCAGATTGCGCAGGCAGCCGGCATGACGGCAGAATCTATCATGGAGCAGCTGTTTGGCGAGGAGATGGGCGTGCTGGCAGCGGCGATGGAAACGCTGGAGATGGAAGAAGAGGACGAAGAGGAGGATCGTCCCTTTGATCTGGAGCTGGAAAACCATCTCTATGCCGTCCTGGATGAAGCGATGGCGCGGATTGAGGCGATGCCTGAACCCGAGCCGGTTCCCTATCAGAAAAACGACGTCAGGTGGGAACGGTTCGGCATCCTTCTTTCCGGCATCGTGTCCAATCTGAACAGCCACGATCTGCATGGAATGGACGTAGAGGAACACATCCCCGTTATGGAGCAGAAAATTGTGTCCCTTGTCCGCCGCTCCTGGGGGATTGACGGCCGCAGCGATCTGCTGGATACCATCCGCTATCTGGCTCAGGATGGATACATTCTGCGGTATCAGCTCTACGGCGAAGCATCCTCGCCGGAGGAGCTGATGGACGAATCCATGGACGAGGACGACCAGGCATCTGTCCGACGTGCATGGCGGTTTGTACAGCGGTATCAGCATCAATATGCCCCTGGCTTTATGGCCGGATGGGACATTGGCCGAGCGGCGATGCTGACCCGCTGGGGCTCCTATTTGGGCTGGATCACCGAAAGCGAAGCCGTCGGCATCCTCTGGGATCTTTCCCAAAAGGTTGTAAAGGAGCTGCACAGCTGGCGGGAATTTGCCCAGTCCTATCTTCTGGGCGGTCTCATGTGGAAACTGCTGTGCGGCGACAATTCCGCCGAAAGCTACCTGGGCTACCTTGCCGATGCCGCCGCCGACCTGTTGACTGGAAGAACCGAGGAAGACGGCGGGCAATGGCGCGAATGTCCTTGGCCCGCCCGAAGAAAAATCGGCTTCACCGAATAAATCCCCCGGGGACCTTCTGCTGTTCATCCCAGCCGCCAGTGAAATCGGCCGTTGTCTGCCGATTTTGCCGGCGGCTGTCACTTATGGCCTGTCATCATCTCTGCACCGGAAATGTCGCTCCGCTTTCCGGCAGGGAAGATTCCTCACGTTGTTTCCGAGAACGGAAAAATTCTGTCGATTTTTCTTTTTCATCTTGTGCAACCTTCCTCTTCCTGGTAAAGTGGAGATAAGGAATATTTTCATCCGACGGCAAAGGAGGTCATCCCATGAAACTCACATTCTTGGGGGCGGCACGAACGGTTACCGGCAGCTGTTTCCTGTTGGAAAGCGGGGATACCCGTCTGCTGGTGGACTGCGGCCTCTTCCAGGGCCGGGACGCCGACACCCAGCTTCCCTTCCCGGTCTCCCCTTCCCAGATCGATTACCTTCTGGTCACCCATGCCCATGTGGACCACAGCGGGCGGATTCCCTGGCTGGTGAAGGAGGGCTTCCGGGGCGAGATCCTCTCCACCCCCGCCACCCGGGACCTGTGCGGCATCATGCTGCGGGACAGCGCCCACATCCAGGAGCAGGAGGCACAGTGGCGGAACAAGAAGCGGCTACGGGCAGGACTGGATCCCCTGGAGCCTCTCTACACCATTCAGGACGCGGAGGCGGCCATGGGGCTCTTCAATCCCTGCGACTACGGGTACCTGGTCAATCTGGGGGACCACATCAAGGCCCGCTTCACCGATGCCGGCCACCTGCTGGGTTCCGCGTATATCGAGCTGTGGGTCACCGAGGAAGAAGGCACCAAGAAGCTGGTCTTCTCCGGCGACATCGGCAATGTCAACCAGCCCATCATCAACGACCCTGGATTTGTGCGAGGGGCGGACTTTGTCATCACCGAGTCCACCTATGCCACCCGCCACCACAAGGCTCCCGGACAGGCCACCCAGCAGCTGAAGGAGATCCTGCTGGAAACCTTCCAGCGGAAGGGAAAGGTCATCATCCCTGCCTTCGCCGTGGGGCGCACCCAGGAGATCCTCTATTTCCTGCGGGAGATCTACAGCCAGCCCGGCTTCCCCTACCGCCACTGCCCGGTCTTTGTGGACAGCCCGCTGGCCATCGAGGCCACCAAGATCTTTATGCGGGACCCCCGGGCCTATTACGACGAGGAAGCCATCGCCCTGCTGGACAAGGGCATCTCCCCTCTGAACTTTTCCGCCCTTCAAATCTCCCAGACGGTGGAGGATTCCCGCTCCATCAACGAGTACCAGGGCCCCTGCGTCATCATCTCCTCCAGCGGCATGTGCGAGGCGGGGCGGATCAAGCACCATCTGAAGTACAACCTGTGGCGGCCGGAATGCACCGTCCTCTTTTCCGGCTACCAGGCGGTGGGCACCCTCGGCCGGTCCATCCTGGATGGGGCCAAGAAGGTGACCATCTTCGGGGAGTCGGTGCGGGTGCGGGCCCGCATCCGGAAGCTGGACGGCATCAGCGGCCACGGCGACCAGGGGATCCTGCTCCGGTGGATCCAGGAGATCGGCCAGCGGCCGGAACGGATCTTTGTGGTCCACGGCGAGGAAGAGAACACTCTGTCTTTCGCCCGGCTTCTCCGGGACCAGTACGGCTACGACACCACCGCCCCCCAGCTGGGGCAAAGCTTTGACCTCCTTCACATGGCCCCCTCCCCCATGGAAAGCCGCACTCTGGCCGGCAGCTCGCTTCTGGAGGCCTTCCGGCAGCTGACCGCCGCCGGCGCCCGCCTGCTGGGGCTGGTGGGGCGGGTCCAGGCCGCCCTGGCCGACGGTACCCCCCAGGCCGAGCAGCAGATGAACCGCCTGGCCCAGCAGGTGAACGATCTGTGTGACCAATGGGAGGAACACACCGAGGACACGCCGTCCGGCTCTACCCCGGAATAGGCATCTGCCCGATCTTTCCAAAATGGCCCCTCTGCCGAGGGGCCGTTTTTCGTTTCCCATCCCCGCCGGCCCGCGGCTCGCGTGGGTCCGTCTTCCCTCTTCCATACAAGCCGGCATCGCTTCCCAGAACCGCCTCAAAAGCGGTCCTGTCTTTTTGCCGGCGGACAGGCAAAAAAAGCCCCCTGCCGCATAGGTTGTTCTATGGCCGAACAAACCCCGTCTTCTTCATTTCACCACGTCAGGAGGCTGTTATGTATTCGTCTGTCATTCTATTCGCCCTGTGCAATCTCCTTTACCTGTCCCTCCATGTAACCGGAAGCGGTTCCTTCCCCAAGCCCCTCTCCGCCAAGGAGGAAGCCCAGTGCCTCCTTCGGATCCGGGAGGGAGACGAGGAGGCCCGCAGCATCCTCATCGAGCACAACCTGCGCCTGGTGGCCCACATCATCAAGAAATACTACGCCTCCCTCAGCGACCAGGACGACCTGATCTCCATCGGCACCATCGGCCTTATCAAGGCCGTCTCCACCTTCGACTACGACAAGGGCACTCGTTTTGCCACCTACGCCAGCCGGTGCATTGAAAACGAGATTCTGATGTACTTCCGCCGGAAGAAAAAGTCCGCCTCCGACCTGTCCATCAGCGACCCCATCGACACCGACAAGGACGGAAACGCCATCACCCTTCAGGACATCATGGCCGACGAGGACAACGTCCTGGATCAGATCGACCTGCAGTTGAAGTCGGAACAGCTGTATCAATACATCGACCGCTTTCTGGATCCCCGGGAACGGCAGATCATCACCCTGCGATACGGCCTGCGATCCACCCGCCCACTCACCCAGCGGGAGGTGGCCAGCAGGCTGGGCATCAGCCGGAGCTATGTCTCCCGCATCGAGAAGAAGGCAGTGGGCATCCTGCGGGAACAGTTCCGCCGCCAGTTTCCCGGCGAATTCAGCGGGAAGTAGCCGTCCTCCGCCCCCATATACCGGTCCCTGCCGGCAGATGGTTTCTGCCGGCAGGGATCGTTTTGCATTGGGCCACTATGGCACGTTCAAAAAGGATACGCCCTGTACCGCCATCTGGGCAACCAGGTGGGCAACCTCGTCCACCGTGTCCTTCATCCCGTCGTCAATCCACTTCTGCAGGACACCAACGCAGCCTGCCAGCACATATACCCGGAAATACTCGTATTTCTGTGCACTGCACCCCGGATAGAGTACCTTCCAGCTCTCGATACAGCGCCTGCCCACCATATCGCTCAGCTCATGGACAAAATTCATGTCCCCGTTTTCTCCCATCATTGCTGCGCAAAGGACCCGGTTGTCCTTTACATACTGCATCAGCTCCCGGATGATGGGGAAGAGGGGGGACTCGTCCCGGCTGTCGGTGGGGAAGCCATCCAGGATTTGGGCAATTTCCTCCATCATCTCCCCCTGCACCTTGGCATACAGATCGTAAATATCCCGGTAATGGACATAGAAGGTACCCCGGTGCAGATCCACCAGGTCAGTCAGTTCCCTCACCGAAATATCCTTCAGCTTTTTCTCGGTCAACAGCTGGGCAAGTCCTTGGCGGAGGGCGCGCTTTGTCCGCCGGACGCGGCGGTCATCGGTCTTTTTTATCATCTATTTCTCCTCCCTTTGTCTTATTTCTACACATCTCCCTGGTCAATCGTCCCATAGCGGCCACCTGCCTCGAAAATTGACTATGGTATTCCTGCCCCAATCTCATTATAATAATTGTCGTAGCGTTAGTCAACACTTGTTTATTAACTTAACACAAGTTTATATCAGGAGGTATTTTTTTGGAAAGGATCGTCAAAACCATGCTGAAATTGCGGGGCGTGGTGGTAGCTCTTTTTACGGGAGGGGCCGTTCTTTCTCTGGTTCTGTCCTCCATGGTGCAGATCAACTATAACATGGTGGACTACCTGCCGGATGCAGCCCCTTCCACCATTGCTCTGGAAGTGATGGACAGCGCCTACAGCCAGGCGGTTCCCAATCTGCGGGTCATGGTGCCGGACGTCACCATCCCCCAAGCGCTGGAGTACAAGGAACAGCTGTCGGCCGTAACGGGGGTCGAGGACATCACCTGGCTGGATGACCAGGTAGACATCCACATGCCCTTGGAATTTCTGGACCAAACCACCGTGGCCGATTGGTACAAGGACGGCAGCGCCCTCTTCTCCCTGACGGTTGCCGACGAAGGCCAGCAGGAAACCCTTGCCCAAATCCGCGCCATCATCGGCGAAACCGGTGCCATGAGCGGCAATCCCATGGACACCGTCAACACCCAGAACACCACCGATTCAGAAATTCAACGGATGATGACCTACATCATCCCTCTCATCTTTGTCATCCTGCTGGTGACCACCACCTCCTGGATGGAGCCGGTGCTCTTCCTGGTAAATGTGGGGGTCGCCATCGCCATCAATTCCGGTACCAACCTGATCTTTGGCGAGATTTCCTTCATCACCCAGACCACCGGCGCCATCCTCCAGCTGGCCTGTTCCATGGACTACGCCATCTTCCTGCTGGACCGGTTTGAGGAGCTGCGGGGAGAGGGGCTGGAGCCTTTGGACGCCATGACCCAGGCTGTTCTCCGGTCGGCCAGCTCCATCTCCTCCAGCGGGCTCACCACCGTTGTGGGCTTCGCCGCCCTCATTGCCATGCAGTTCAAGATCGGGCCGGACATGGGCTTTGTCCTGGCCAAGGGGATCGGCATCTCCCTGGTCACCACCCTGGTGTTTATGCCCTGCCTGTCCATCTTCTGCTACAAGCTGGTGGACCGGACCCGCCATCGCTCCCTTCTTCCCTCCTTTGACCGGTTTGCCCGGCTTATGAACCGGATCAAGGGGCCGGTGTCGGTACTGGTACTGGTGCTGCTGGTCCCCTGTGCCCTGGCCCAAAACCACATCTCCTTTCTCTACGGTATGTCGGGAATGGCCTCCCCCGGCTCCCAGGTGGCACAGGACCGGGAAACCATCGACAACCTGTTCGGCGAGTCCGCCTCCTTCGCCCTCCTGGTCCCCAAGGGGGATCTGGCCACCCAGCAGGCCCTCAACGACGATCTGAAGGAACTGCCTCAGGTCTCCTCCATCCTCTCCTATGTGGAGAGTGTGGGCCGCTCGGTGCCCGAATCCTACCTTTCCCAGGAGATCCTTTCCCAGCTGAATTCGGACGACTATACCCGGATGGTGATTACCGCCCGCATTCCTCCCGAAAGCGAGGAAACCTTCGCCTTTGTGGAGACGGTGCGGCGACTGGCCCAGGAGTATTACCCGGACCAGTATTACCTGGTGGGGGAACCTGCCAACGTGGCGGATATGAAGGCCACCATCACCGAGGACAGCGTAAAGGTAAACGCCATCTCCATCGGGGCCATCGCCTTCATCCTTCTCTTGACCTTCCGGTCCCTCTCGCTGCCGGTCCTTCTGCTGCTGGCCATCGAGTCGTCAGTATTTATCAACATCTCGGTCCCTTATTTCACCGGCCAGGATCTGAATTACATCGGGTACCTCATCATCAGCTCGGTCCAGCTGGGAGCCACGGTGGACTACGCCATCCTCTTTACTAACCGGTATCTGGAAAATCGTGCCCAGCTGCCCCGGCGGCAGGCAGCGCCCAAAACCATCCGGGACACCGCCAGCAGCATCCTTACCTCGGCGGGGATCCTCACCTCCGCCGGGCTGGTGCTGGGGCTGGTCTCCACCAACAGCGTCATCAGCCAGCTGGGCATTCTGGTGGCCCGGGGAGCGGTGCTCTCCTCCCTGCTGGTCATGACCTTCCTGCCGGCCCTTCTGGTCTCGCTGGAGGGCCTGGTGCGCCGCACCACCCGGAAGATAACCCTTTTTGACCCTCGTACCCCAAAGGAGGCTTCGCTGTGAATCGTTCTTTCGTCCGGCGGATTGCTGCCGGCTTTCTGTCCCTCTCCCTGCTTCTTTCCCTCCCCGCCTGGGCAGACGACGGCCGCCCTCAGCTGGAATCCCTCTCCCTGGGGCGGGAAACCGTCTCCCCCGGAGGCCGGATTTCTCTGGAAGGGCAGGCCTGGGCGGGGGAAGGGGAGATGGGCCCCATCCAGCTGTATTTCCAAGAGGAATCCTCCGGCCGGGTGCTCATGGGCGTTTTGCGGGAAACCCGGGACACCGGAGAAGGTCCCCCTCCCTCCCTGGCCGACTACAGCGGCACGCTGGCCGTCCCGGCGGACGCCCCGCTGGGGGAGTACCGGTTATTCCGAGTGTCCCTTCGGGACAACTCCGGCGGATTCCTCCGCCTGGAGAAGGCCCCTTCCTCCCGTGAAGGCTGGGAGGTCCTGGACTGGGACCTCTCTTTCACAGTGGTGGAATCGGTGGCTCCCTCCTCTCCAGCCGCCGTCACCCTCTCCCCGGCCCGGGCACAGCCGGGCGACACGGTGACCGTCACCGTCTCCTCCCAAGGGGAAAGCCCCCTGCGCGGCGCCTCCCTCCTCTTCCGGGAAGAGGGCGGCAGCCACTCTCTGGCCTGTTCCCTTCAAGAGACGGATGGATGGGTAGACCCATACACTCTGTCGGGAGAACTGGCCCTTCCCGAGGAGCTTCCCTCCGGAAACTACAGCCTGTGCAGCCTGACCCTTACCGACGGGTCCGGCGCCCGGCAGACCTACTCCTCCCAGGAGGGGGAGGATCTTCTCCCCCTGCCGGTGGCCGCCGTCTTGACCGTAACGGGGGACAGCGGGGACACCACCGCCCCCGTTCTGGACGCTCTCTTCCTGGGGGAACCCTCCCGGGAGGATGGGAGCTGGGTCTGGCCGGTGACGGTCACCGCCCGGGACACCGGCTCCGGCCTGGATCACATCACTCTGCGGTTTGAACAGGGGGAGGAATCGGTCAGCACCGTGCTGTACGGCAACGGGGCGGAAAGCGGGTCCTTCCAGGGGGAGATCACGGTAACGGCCGCCTCCCCCGCCGGCACCTATACCCTGGCCCAGGCCACCCTGGCCGACCAGGTGGGCAACCGGTCCTACTACCAGCCGGCGGACGACTGTTCCAAACGAGCCCAGCCCCTTCCTCAGCTTCTCACCCTCTCGGTACAGGGGACCGGCGCCGGGGACGAGGAGGCACCCGCCCTCCTTTCCCTCACCCTGGAGGAACAGCGAATCCAGACCGGGGAGGCCATCCTGGTGACTGCCCGGACCGAGGACGGCGGGTCCCCCGCCCAGAAGGTGGAGCTCCAGTTCCGCAACGAGGGGGGACGGTCGATTGCCGTCACCCTGGAACCGGACCGGTCCGGCCAGCTGACCGGGTGGGTAAAGAAGTACCAGACCGAAACGGCCGGCCGCTACCGCCTGGTAAAGGCAGCGGTGACCGATCAAGCCGGCAACCGCCGGGTGTACCGGCAGGAGCCGGGCAGGGGGGAAGAGCCCCTGCCCTTTTCCACCGGCTTCTGGGTGGAGGAATGACCCTTTTCCCTTCGATTTTTCTTGCAATGAGGTGACCAACAAGATGAACAGTTCTTCCAGATCCCGGGCCGCCGCGGTCCTTGCCGCCTGGCTGGCCCTCTCCCTTCCCCTCTCGGTGCTGGCCGAGGAACCGGCCTCCCCGCCGCCCAAGGAGGAGGTAATCTATGCCAATCTCGCAACCGACGGTTCCCTCCAAAGCCTCTATGTGGTCAATTCCTACGACCTGGAGGAGGAGACGGCCATTACCGACTACGGGGAGTACACCCAGGTAAAGAACCTGACCACCACCCAGCCTCTCTCCGTGGAAGACGGAGCCGTTTCCTTCACGGCCCCCGCCGGAAAGTTCTACTACCAGGGCGCCCTCGCCGGCCGGGAGATCCCCTGGCTGGTGGAGGTGACCTACCGGCTGGACGGCCAGCCCATTTCCGGGGAGGAGCTGGCCGGGGCCAGCGGTCACCTGGAGATGACGCTGGATCTGCGGCAGAATCCCAACGCCGATCCCCGTTACCGGGAGGATTTCTCCCTCCAAACCACCATCTCCCTGGACAGCGAGCGCTGCCGGAACATCCAAGCGCCCCAGGCCACCGTCGCCAATGCGGGAGGGAACAAGCAGCTCTCCTACATCCTCCTGGCGGGGGACGAAGGGCACTTTTCCATCGCCGCCGACGTCACCAACTTTGAGATGGACGGCATCCAGATCAACGCCATCCCCCTCACCCTCACCATCGACGACCCGGATACCTCCGAGATCAAGGACCGCATCTACGACCTGCAGGACGGAGCCCGTCAGCTGGACGACGGAGCCCAGACCCTGCGGGACGGGGTGGGGCAGCTGCAGGAAGGCAGCGCCGACCTGGAGGAGGGGGCCTACGACCTGTGGGACGGCGCCCGGGAACTGTACCGGGGCAGCAAGGAGCTGTCCGACGGTTCCCAGGAGCTGGCCGAAGGAGCGGTCAGCCTGCGGGACGGCTTCCAGCAGCTGGAAGCGGGGGGCGCCAGCCTGAAGGAAGGCATCGCTTCCTTCCAGGGGCAGGTGGCGGCCGCCCTGGAGGACGCCGGTTTTTCCCCCGTCCTTCCGGAAACGCCGGAGGACCCCCTCTCCCCCGCCTACCTTCTCCAGGTGGGGAAGGTCCTGGACGTCGCCCTCCGGCAGGCCATTGACGCCTTGACCGGCCTCTCCGGCCAGATCTCCGAAGGCAGCGGCCTTACCCCGGCGGAGCAGCCGGCGGAAGAGCCCGCCCTTTCCCCCGAGGAGGAGCCGGCTCCCGCCCCCGGCGATCCACTCGCCCCCGACGGAACCGGCGGGGAAACGCCCCTTCCTCCGGAAGAAACCGGCGACACCCCTGCCGGCCAGCCGGGGACCGGCGGCCCTCTCCCCGATGAAGAGGTTCCCTCCGCCCCGGAAGGGGACGGTTCCTCCGGCCAGGAGAACAATCCCCCCGCCCTGGAAGAGGGAGACGCCGGCGGGGAGGAGGCGTCCGGCCCGGACAGCGCCCCTGTAGAGGAGCCTTCCTCCACAGGGACAGCGGACGGCGGGGAACCGGTTTCCCAGGTTCTGGCCGCCGCCGCGCCGGAGATGGACCCGGCTACCCTCCAGGCGACCTTGGCCACCTTGGTCCAGCTGCGGCAGATGAACCAGCTGGTCAACGGCCAGCTGGAGTACCTGGCGGGTGTGGAGGCCCTGGCCGGCGGGTTTGACCAGCTGTACCAAGGGCTGGATCAGCTGCTGGGGGGAATCGATGAGCTGACCGACGGCAGTTCCAGCCTCCGCAGCGGCGCCGGGGATCTGTACGACGGGAGCGTGGACCTGAAGGAGGGAACCGAGGACCTCTACGACGGGACGGTGGAGCTGGAGGACGGCACCGCCCAGCTGAAAGACGAATCCGCCGACATGGATGGGGAGGTGGACGACCGGATTCAGGAGATTCTGGACGAATACCGGGGCGGCAATTCCCAGCCCGTTTCCTTTGTCAGCCCCCGGAACACCCAGGTGGAATCGGTGCAGTTTGTTCTGAAAACCGCCGAGATCTCCCTGCCCGACGATCCCGCCCCCGTCCAGGAGGAGGAGCCCTCCCTCACCCTCTGGCAGCGGTTTCTCAACCTCTTCTCCTTCCTCCAGAATTGACCCCTTCCCGGGCCGGCCCATGGCCGGCCCGTTTTTTCTCCGCCCTGCCCCGGCAGAAGACGGCCCCTCCCGCCTTGACCGGCCGGGGCGCCAGGCGTTATAATGGAACTTGCCTTTGAAACCACAACGGGAAAGGAAGGATCCGAATGATTATCATGAACCAGGACCGCCTGCGCCGGGTCATCGACAACATGCACCGCCAGGGCCTGGAACAGATTCTGGTCACGGCCACCGCCTCGGTGTACTATCTCACCGGGGTATGGGTGGAGCCGCTGGAGCGGCTGCTGGCCCTCTACCTGGACGACACCGGTCGGTGCGTCCTCTTTGGCAACGCCCTCTTCGGCCTGGAAGAGGGGGACGGCCTCACCGTTCTCACCCATACCGACAGCGACGACCCTGTAGCCCAGATTGCCCAAACGGTCCGCCCCGGCAAGCTGGGAATCGACAAATTCTGGGCCAGCCGGTTCCTCATCGGCCTGATGGAGCAGCGCCGGGACATCACCCCGGTGGTGGGCTCCGCCCCGGTGGACGACGCCCGGATGCTGAAGGACGCCCAGGAAATCGAGGCCATGGTGGCCGCCTCCCGGATCAACGACCAGGTGATGGCGATCGCCTCGGCCGCCGTGAAGGACGGGGCGACCGAAGAAGAGCTGGCCGCCCTGGTGGAGCGCACCTTCCGGGAGAAGGGGGCCGACCGGTCCAGCGAGGGACAGCTGGTCTGCTTCGGGCCCAACGGCGCCGACCCCCATCACGCCCCCAACAGGACGGTCATTGCCCGGGGGGATACGGTGGTCTTTGACATCTTCATCCCCATCCACCGGTATTGGTGCGACATGACCCGCACCTTCTTCTTCCGGGAGGCCAGCGACGAGGGGCGGCGGGTCTACGAGGCGGTAAAAGCGGCCAACCTGGCTGCCGAAGCCCTCATCCGCCCTGGGCTGCCCATGCGGGATTTTGACCGGGCCGCCCGGAAGGTGATTGAGGACGCCGGCTATGGCCCCTATTTCACCCACCGGCTGGGCCACGGGGCAGGTCTGGACTGCCACGAGCCGCCGGACAACAGCTCGGCCAACCACACCATCGCCCAGCCGGGGATGGTATTCTCGGTGGAGCCGGGG
The DNA here is from genome assembly GCA_904387055.1 of Candidatus Heteroruminococcus faecigallinarum. Lineage (GTDB taxonomy): Bacteria > Bacillota > Clostridia > Oscillospirales > Ruminococcaceae > Heteroruminococcus > Heteroruminococcus faecigallinarum. The sequence continues at coordinate 74,016 of CAJFKV010000002.1, forward strand.
ATCTACCTGCCCGGCAAGCTGGGCGTGCGGATCGAGGACCTTGTCCTGGTCACCGAGGACGGCTGCCGGGTGCTCAACGCCTTCTCCAAGGAGCTGACCATCCTATAGCGGCGGCCGCTCTGCAGGGGCGTCCCTTCCTATGGAAAGGGACGCCCCTGTTTGAATTTTTCAACATTTTGCCCTGCATTTTTCATTTTTCTGTTGCGGCTTTCAATTTATCCTTTCCGCTCCTTTTCTCTGTCTTTTCTTGGAAATTCGCTTTCCGTTGCTTTTTTATCCGAGGTGGATAGAATTTTTTAAGTAATATATATAAAAATTTATCCTTTGTTCACAATTTTTTATAGAAAAAATCTCTATCCCTCCTCTTTTTTTCTCTACAAAAAGGATTGGCTTTTCGCTGCAAGTGTGGTATCATGAAACCACAGAGGGGTGGCATTGCGCAGCCGCTCCTTTATCATCGGTCCGTCTGGAGACGGGGTTTATACAAATTCCTTCCTTTCATTGCGGTACTGAAAGGAAGGAAACACCCTCTCGGCAGCTGCCGAGCACAACTAAGGAGGTTAGTTATGAGTCAAAAGGACCTGAAAAAAGGCAGCGGCGTTGCCCTAATTCCCTTTCTGCTCTTCATTGTAATCTACCTGGGCGCCGGCATCATTCTCCAGTCCCAAGGTGTGGACATGGCCTTCTATCAATTCCCCTCGGTTGTCGCCATCTTTATTGCGGTTCTGGTTGCCTTCTGCATTGGCAAGGGCACCATCGATGAAAAATTTGCCGTCTTTGCCAAGGGCGCCGGCGAGGAAAACATTCTCATCATGCTGATGATCTACATTCTGGCGGGCGCCTTTTCCACCGTGGCCGGCGCCATGGGCGGCGTCGACGCCACCGTTAACCTGGGCCTTTCCCTGATTCCTGCCCGGTTTATAACTGCCGGTCTCTTCATCATCTCCTGCTTCCTGTCTCTCGCCACCGGTACCTCTATGGGCACCATCAGTGCCATCGTCCCCATCGCCCTGGGCACGGCGGACAAGGCGGGCCTCAACCTGGTACTGGTCATGGCGGCCTGTGTGGGCGGCGCCATGTTTGGAGACAACCTGTCCATGATTTCGGACACCACCATCTCCGCCACCCGGACCCAGGGCTGCCAGCTGCGGGATAAATTCCGGGTCAACCTTCTGATCGCTCTTCCCGCCGCCATCATCACGGCGATTCTGCTGCTGATCTTCGGCGCGCCGGTCACCCCCACTCCTCTGGATGATCTGTCCTTCAGCATTATCAAGGTCATTCCCTACATTCTGGTGCTGGTTTTGGCCCTGGTGGGGATGAACGTCTTCCTGGTGCTCACCATCGGCATCTTCTCCGCCGGCATCATCGGCCTGGTGGGCGGCGAGCTGACCATCCTCACCTTTGCTCAGAACATCTGGACCGGTTTCACCGGCATGAACGAAGTCTTCTTCCTGTCCCTCTTCTGCGGCGGCCTGGCTGCCATGACCGCTCACTACGGCGGCATCGACTGGTTGATCAGCCATGTGCGGAAATTTATTAAGGGCAAGAACTCCGCTCAGGTGGGCATTGCCGCCATGGTTTCGGTCTGCGATATCGCTGTTGCCAATAACACCGTCGCCATCATCATCAGCGGTAACATTGCCAAGGACATCTGCCGGGAGTTCAAGGTGGATCCTCGTCAAAGTGCCTCCCTGCTGGATATCTTCTCCTGCGTGTGGCAGGGCATTATCCCCTACGGCGCCCAGCTGCTGATGATCGGCAGCCTGACGGCCGGCGCCGTGAGCCCCATGGACGTCATCCCGTACCTGTGGTACCAGCAGCTGCTGGCGGTTCTGGCCATTGTCTCCATCTTCGTTCCCTTTGCAGCGGGCACCATCAAGAAGGACCCGTGGAACTGGGAATACGATTGTGCCGAGTCGGCCGTTCCTGCCAAAATTGCTGCCATGAAGGCAGCGGAGGAAACCCCTGTTACCTAATTGTTTTCTCTGGATATGTCCTCTCCTTTCCATCCCCGAAACAGAAAAGCGCGCCGGAAACTTTCGGCGCGCTTTTCTACTTGTCTATTCTTTATCCGCGCCGGGCGGCCTCCTCTGCCTCCCGGTCCAGCTGCTCCCACAGCTGCCGGCGCAGCTGATCGGTATAGGCCAGGGATTGGTCCACTGCCTCCCGCAGCAGTTCCAGGAACCGCTTGCCCTCTTCCCCCAGCCGCTTGTTCTTCGGCTTGATCCATCCCAGGCGCATCCGGTCTTCTACCTCCAAAGGGATGGAGAGGATCACGGGGTCGCTGCTCTCGGCAGAGAAGAGGCCGCTGCCGGTGGTCACCGCGTCGCTGGTGGCAATGATCCGGATGGCGGTTCCCCGGTTGAACACGCTCACCCGCTGCTGGGTATTCTGTAGACCCAGCTGCACCTCCTCGGAAAAATCCAGGGAAACCCCCTGGTTCTGCTCAAAGATCATGTAGGGATAGGAGGCCAGCTCCTCCGGCCGCAGGCTGCGGCGGCGGGCCAGGGGATGGCCGGGGCGCAGATACACGCAAGGCTGTACCGCCTGGATCTCGTGAAACTCCAGATCGTTGTTCTCCAGGATTCTGCCTACCATCTTCTGGTTGGCGGAGGAAAGAAACATCACCCCCAGGTCGGAGCGGTTCTCGCTCACATCCTGAATTACCACGTCCATCCCCGTCTCCTTGATACAGTAGCTGTACCGCTCCCCATCCCGTTCCTGCAGCAGATGGCAGAAGGCGTCCTCGGTAAAGGGATAGCGCTGGGTGGAGACGGTGAAATGGACTGTCTGATGCTGCTTTTGCCCCTGATAGATCTGGGTGATCTTCTCCTTCTGTTCCAGCAGGGCGGTAGCATAACCCACAAACTCTCTCCCGTCGGAGGTGAGCTCCACCCCCCGGTTGCTCCGCTGGAAGAGACGCACCCCCAGCTCCTCCTCCAGATCCCGCACCGAGCTGCTGATGTTGGATTGGGACAAAAAAAGCTGCTGTGCCGCCTTGTTCATGGACCTGCAGCGGGCAATTTCCACCACATACAAAAGCTGCTGAAAGGTCATGGCCGTTCCTCCTTTTCTGGCTGGGGCCGCCACTTGTATTATACGGCAGCGGAGGGGATCGGTCAATTGGTTATTAAAAAAATAGATAACCAGGCAGTTGAAAGAAATATTAGCACTTTTTCCAAAACTATGATATAGTAAAGATAGAACAATTGAATATTCCTTCTGATGTGAAATATTTTTATCTATTTCATACAAATTTCATGCAGATTCTCCCTGTTGAACTCTGTATGGAGGAGGGCAATGTCCTGGAGATTTCCTTTCCCTCCTTTTTCAATAAGAAACAGGGAGTTTTGGGAACCGTTTCCCCGCTAAGGGGCCGATGATAGCGCACCTGCCCGAAGCGCACGGGCAATTGCAGGAAAGGATGGTATGATTATGAACGCCAACAAGAAGTATGGTTTTGCCACCAAGCAGATTCATGCGGGCAACAAGCCGGACCCCACCGGTGCCCTCTGTACCCCTATCTATCAGACGTCTACCTTCCGTTTCAGCTCGGTGGAGCAGGGCGGCGCCCGCTTCGCCGGACAGGAGGAGGGCTACATCTATTCCCGTCTGGGCAACCCCTCCCTCACCACCCTGGAGGATAAAGTGGCGGCCCTGGAGAACGGCGAGGCCTGCCTGGCCACCGCTTCCGGCATGGGCGCTATCTCTTCCGCTATCTGGAGCTCGGTTGTAGCGGGGGACAACATCGTTGCCAGTGACACCCTCTACGGCTGTACATACGCCCTGCTGAACCACGGCGTCACCAAGTTCAACGTCCAGGTGGATTTCATCGACATGGCGGATCTGGACGCTCTGAAGAAGGCCATTAAGCCCAACACCAAGGTGGTGTACCTGGAGACCCCCTGCAACCCCACCCTGAAGATTGTGGACATTGCCGAGGTTGCCAAGATTGCCCACGCGGCCAACCCGGAGATCAAAGTAATTGTTGACAACACCTTCTGCTCTCCTTACATTCAGCGTCCGCTGGATCTGGGCGCCGATGTGGTGGTCCACAGCGCCACCAAGTACCTGAACGGCCACGGCGACGTGATTGCCGGATTCATCATCGGCAAGGCGGACTTCATCGCTACCTGCCGGATGTTTGGCCTCAAGGACATGACCGGCGCGGTCATGAGCCCCTTCAACGCCTTCCTGATCCTCCGCGGCCTCAAGACCCTGGATATCCGGATGGAGCGCCACACCAAGAATGCTATGGCCCTGGCCAACTTCCTCCACGACCATCCCGCTGTCAAGAAGGTCTACTACCCCGGCCTGCCCGACTTTGAGGGCCACGAGATTGCCAAGAAGCAGATGGATCTGTTCGGGGGCATGATGGCCATCGAGCTGAATGCCGATCGGGATACCACCGCCAAGTGCATCAATACCTTGGAGCTGTGCACCATCGCTGTCTCCCTGGGCGATGCCGAAACCCTGGTGGAGCATCCCGCTTCCATGACCCATTCCACCTACAGCGCCGAGGAGCTGGCCATGGCCGGCATCGCCGAAGGGCTGGTTCGGATCTCGGTGGGCCTGGAAGATGCGGATGACATCATTGCCGATTTCAAGCAGGCGCTGGATCGGTTGCTGTAAATGCTCTTTTGGGATATTTGCAATACCTCCCCTTTTAACTCTCTTTCTCATCATTGCGCAGAACGACGGGCGGCAAAGCCGCCCGTCGTTCTTTTTTTAACAAATTTGCCGCGAACCCCTTGCTTTTCGGCAGAAAGCGCGGTATACTGATGTCACGAGCAGAGTTGAGACCCGCGCGTTAAGTGCCGTCTGGAATTGGGAAATAGTTCGACGGACGAAAGAGCTTTCTTGCGATGCCGGTTTCACATCCCGCTGCTGCATATGGAGTGCGGACCTCTCTTTATGTAGCACAACATAAGGAAAGAGAGGTCTTGTTTTATGTCCAGTTTTCTGCTGGAGCTGCGGCAGCTGCCCCGCTTGGTAAGCGAGTCGGCCCGGGAGCTCCACAACCTGCGTTCCCTGGTGGGAACCGCCCTGCTCATCGCCCTGAGCGTCGTCATCAACCAGTTCACCATCGTCATCAGCACCACCTTTGAGCTGAGCCTGTCCTTCCTGCCGGAAGCGGTTGCAGGGATGCTCTTCGGTCCGGTGGTCACAGGGGTGGGCTGCATTGCGGCGGATCTGGTGAAGTTCGCCTTCCTGCCCAACGGCGGCTTCTCCATCGCCTTCACCTTTACCGAGTTCCTCACCGGCTTTATCTTCGGCTGTGTCTTCTACCACAAGAGGATTACGGCCGCCCGGGCGGTTGTGGCCCAGCTGCTGGTGATGATCTTCATCAACCTGACCCTCACTCCCCTGATCCTGTCGGTCATGTACGGCAGCCCCTTCTGGCCGTCCCTCCCGCCCCGGATCATTCGGAATGTATTTTTCATCTGGCCCATCTATTCCTTCCTCATGTATGTGGTCTGCAAGGCGGTAAGCAGCCGTCGGCTGTACCCAGCACGGTAGCCCCTTTACGGGTCCATAGGTCCGGCACTCTGCAAAGAAAAGCGGCGCGTCTCCCCAAAAGGAGGCGCGCCTTTTTTGCGGGTTTCTCTATTCCGGCCGGCGGCCGGCCTTGATCTGCTCCACCTCCCCGGGGGTGAGCTCCCGGCACTCCCCCGGCCGGAGGGTGGGGTCCAGGGGCAGTCCTCCCATGCGGATCCGCTTCAGGGCCGTCACGGTGGCTCCGCAGGCGGCAAACATCCGGCGAATCTGATGGTACATCCCCTCCTGGAGGATCACCCTGCCCTCCAGGGGGTCCGCCTCCGGCAGCAGGCGGGCCGGCCGGCACTTGTCCTCCCCAATGGTCATCCCCTCGGCAAAGCGGCGGACCATCTCCTGGGTGAGGGGGCGGTCCAGGCGGACCAGGTATTCTTTCTCCACATGGCGGCGGGGGGAGAGGATGTCGTGGGCAAAGGCGCCGTCGTCGGTAATCAGGACAAAACCGGAGGTGTCCTTGTCCAGCCGCCCGGCGGGGAAGAGGTTCTTCCGCCGCAGCTCTTCCGGCACCAGCTCCACCACCGTGGTGTCCCGGTCGTCCCGAGAGGCGGACACCACCCCCAGGGGCTTGTTGAGCATCAGGTAGAGATGCTCCCGCCGGTCCACCGGCCGGCCGTTTACCTCCAGGCGGTCGGTGGGAAGGATTTTGGCGTCGGCAGCCCGGACCACCTGGCCGTTTACCTTGACCAGCCCCTTGCGGATCCACTCCTTCACCTCCCGGCGGGAAGAGGTCCCCTGCCCCGCCAGCACCTTGTCCAGCCGCTGCTGTTCCATCCTTCTCGCCGCCTCCCTTTTTCCCTCTTGGCCAGGCAAGCGCCGGATCCTCTTTCAGAGAACCCGGCGCCGCTTTTTTACTCGTGCTTGATCGCCTCCAGGGCGGAAATCTTCACCGCCCGGTTGGCCGGGTAAAAACCGGAAATTAACCCGATCATGGTGGCAAAGACCAGCGCCACCGCCACCAGCCACAGGGGCACGATGGAGATCTTCTCTCCCTGGCCGCTGGCCACCATCTGGATGGCGCTCTTCACCATCTCCCAGGTAATGCCTCCCATGCTGTCCATGTTGATGCCGCTGCTGCTGGCAAGGCCCAGGCTGCTGGCCACATTCATGGCGAAGGAGATGCCATAGCTGAGGATCACCCCGATGACTCCTCCCATAAAGCCGATGCAGCCTGCCTCCAGCAGAAAGACCGACCGGATGTTGCCCAGGTTGCAGCCCAGCACCTTCATGACGCCGATCTCCCGGGTGCGCTCATAGATGGACATAACCATGGTATTGGCGATGCCGATGGCCGCCACAAAGAGGGAAATCCCGCCCAGGCCGCCCAGCATCATCTGCTGCCGCTGGGCCTCCTGCTGCATATTTTGGCGGGTACTTTCCATGGAATAGGTCTCGAATCCCAGCTCCTGGATGGCTTTCTCCACCTGGGGCACCAGTTCCATCGACTCCACCTTCACCTTGGCATTGTTATAACCTTTCTGCCCATTGGAATTGTCGCTTTTTATTTTGTTTACCTTGCGGTATTCTTCCTCCAGCTTTTTCACCTGTTCAATGCTGGCAAAGTACCCCTGGCTGGTTTCGTAGCCCTTGCTCCAGTCGGGCACCAGGACACCCACCATCTTCACTTCCCGCTCCACCACCGGGCCTTCGTCGCCGTTGTCATCCTCGATGGGGGTGGTCTTGAGGATAAACTCGTCCTCCTCCAGGTTGACATAGGGTTCCTTTTCCTGGCCGGTTACCGGGTCGATCTCCCCCTGATAGATCATGTTGAAGCCGTCCCGTTTCTTGGTATCCCGGAAGTTATAGGCGGCGTCCCCGCCGGCCACCAGGACAAATTCCTTCTCTTTGCCGGTGGGGAAGCTGCCGCTTTTCAGCTGATAGCCGAACTGCTCCATGGCCTCCGGATAAACGCCCACCAGGTTATACAGGTAGGAGGCATACCGGTCGTTCCGTCCGGAATAGAGCTGGGCGTCAATCTGCGGCGAATAAAAGGGCGTTGCCGCCACCACCCCGTCCATCTCCTGGATGGATTTCATGGTCTGGTCGTCCAGAACCACGTCCTGGGTATTGCTCCAGTTGTACACCTCAATCACCGTCAGGTCCCCCATGCTGGCCAGCATATTGTCCATGCTCACCTTCATGGCGACCCCCAGGGAGATCATCACCATAATGGCGCAGGTGCCCACCACCACTCCAATGACCGTGAGAGCCGTACGGATCTTGCTCTTTTTCAAGTTGCCCAGGCACATGAAAATGATGTCAGATATCCTCATCGTCGTCCTCTAGCTCCGCCAGCAGCTTGGCTGCCTTTCTCTTCTTGTACACCACCAGCAGGATGATCGCCGCCAGGACACCGGCTCCGATGGCCAGATAGATCCACCAGTTGGGGGAGGATTCCTCCGGCTCCATAGGGATGTCGTCCATGCCGTCCATCGAGTCGTCGATGGGGAACTCCATCCCCGCGTTGGGATCCACCACTTCGGTGGAGAAGGGCACCTCCACGGTGGTTACCTTCATGTTGACATCTTCATAGGTGAGGATTACCTTCCCCTCGATGGGACCGGCGGTCATGCTCTGCACATCAAAGTCGATCTCCCCGCTGCCGCCAGGCTGGATGTTGCCGATGTTCTGCCGCTGGCCGGGGGACTCGATGGGGGCGTCGATCTCCGCCGACAGGTTATACACCTCGCTGCGGCCCTTGTTCATATAGGTGACGGTCATGGTGTAATCCTCCCCCACCATCACCTGGTCCACCATCTCGATGGGGTCCACCTGGAACCGGTCCAGCTGCCGAACCGGGATGGCGATGGTCTCGCTGGTTTCCAGGTCGCTGCGGGCGTCGTCGGCCACATACTGGTATTTGAAGGAGATCTCCACCGTCTGGGAGCCGGGCTCCACTCCCGGCTGCACCCGGAGGTTGAGGGTCTGGGTTTTGGATTTGCGGCGCTCCAGGCGCTCGATGTAGAAGGTATTGGAGGAATTGGTGATGGAAAGCCCCTCCGAGGTGGAGACGGTCATCACCATGTTTTCCACATTGACCCGGCGGCTGGTGTTGTAGAAGGTGATGGTCAGGTCAAAGGTGCTGCCGGCCTGCACATCCCCGCCCCCGTAATCGTAGCTGCTGACGATGACATAAGGCTTGGCGGTGGCGATGTCCGGCTTGTCCTCGCCACTGTCCCCGTCGTCGCTGTCCGTATCCTCGTCGTCATCGGGGGTGGGCTGGACGATAACCGGGGGGTTGTAATCGGTGAGGAATTCCTCCATATCCACCGAGAAGCTGCGGGAGTAGGCGCTGTCTCCGCCTCCCTCCACCTTGAATTTGAGAAGCTTGCTTTCTGCGTTGCTGTAGACCACATTCTCCAGCACCACGGTATATTGCAGGTAGGAGATATTCCCCTGGTCGTAGCTGTCCACGCTGGTCACTTTGCCGCTGTAAATCTTGGGGTCCTCGCCGGTTCCATCCGTAGGTCCGGTGAAGCCGTTGCTCACCATGTTGGGGATAGTGACCGAGGGGTTCTGGTCGGAACCATCATCGGTGGTAACGGTGAGATAATCGCCGAAATCCACCTTTCCACCCGAATCCGGCCGCTTGCTCACCTGCGGGTCGACAATACGGATGGTAATCGTCACCGGCTCGTCCTTGGGAATGGGCGTCTCGCTGGCCTCCACCCAAAGGGTGGGCTCGGTGGGGATGGAGGCAGAGCTGCTCCCGCTTCCGCCTTCCTCCAGCGTGATGGGGCTGTCATCCCCCGCGGCTCGGGGCACCAGGGTCAGTTCCTCCGCCCCGGCCACAATGCTCCCCACAGCAAAGGCCAGGGTGCCGAAGAGCATGAGAAAGATCATCACCCAGGCAACAATTCGTTTGCGTCTATCCATTGTCTGCTACTCCTTCCCCGCCAGCCGCTTCCGAAGGCGCAGGCGGTTCCTTTTGCTTTTGTCGCTCTTCTTCCAAAAGAGCGGGCTGGCTGGGTTCTCCGGCAGGGGGCGCTTCCGCCGCCTCCTCGGGAACCGGCGGCTCCTCCTCGGCAGGAGGATCGCCACCCTGTTTCTTCCGGGAGGACGGTTCCTCCTGGGTGGGAACATACTTGGGGGTGTTCATCCGGTCACCCACCACGTTGCCGTCCACAATGGTGACAATCCGGTCGGCATAATCGGCCAGCTCCACATCGTGGGTCACCAGCACCAGGGTTTCGTTGTACCGGCGGGCCAGCCGGACCATCAGCTCCATGACCTCGATGGTGGTCTTGGTATCCAGGTTGCCGGTGGGTTCGTCGGCAAAGATGATCCGCGGCTTGCTCACAAAGGCCCGGGCAATGCCCACCCGCTGCTGCTGACCGCCGGACATCTGGGTGGGCTTGTGGCCGGCCCGGCTCTTGAGGCCCACCTGTTTGAGCATCTTGAGGGCCAGCCGGTCCCGGGTTTTCCGGTCGATGCCCCGGAACATGAGGGGCATGGCCACGTTGTCCAGGGCGCTCATCCCGGCCATCAGGTTGTAGGACTGGAAGACGAAGCCGATGTTCTTCTTCCGGAAATCGGCCAGCTGGCGCTCGTTCATGGCGGAGATGTTCATCCCCCCCACCAGCACCTTGCCCTTGGTGGGCTTTTCCAATCCCGCCAGCTGGTTGAGGAGGGTGGATTTTCCCGATCCGGAGGTACCCAGTATACAGCAGATCTGGCCTTTTTCAATCTCCAGGTTGATGGAGTTCAGAGCCACAACCTTCTCGCTGCCGATGCGGTATACCTTGCGCAGATTGCGCACCTGAATAATAGGCGGCACGGGCATTCCTCCTTTCCCAATATAGTATCCCTACATGGAGTGCGGCCTGGGGAGCATTTTCCTGCAACCGGGGAAAATTTTTCATCCTTTCCCCGGCAGATCCAGAAAAATTATACCATCCTTCCCCCAGGGGGGCAACAGGGACCGGGCCAAAAGGGGAACTTTTCCTCTCCTGGCGCCCGATACAAAAGGGGCCGCCGTCCCCACCGGAACGGCGGCCCTCTCCACAACAATTATACAGTCATCAGGATCAGCTTGCCTTCTTCGTCGGCCGTGACCTGCACGCCCTTGACCGATCCCTCGCCCTGCTCCACCAGCCGCAGGCAGATGACGTCCTCCACCTCCCGACGGACAATCCGCCGGATGTCCCGGGCGCCGCTGCGGTGGCCGTGGGCCTCCTTGGCAATGGCATCCAGTGCCTTTTGGTCGTACTGGAAGGTGATCCCCCGATCCTGGAGGGGCGCTTTCAGCTCCTCCAGCATGAGGGCGGCAATCTGGGCAAAGTCCTTTTCGTCCAGATCCCGGAAGACGACAATCTCGTCCACCCGGCCCAGGAACTCGGGCCGCAGGAACTGGCGCAGGCTCTTCATGGCGGAATCCCTGGCCTTTTCCCGGTTGTCCCGGCCAAAGCCCAGGGTGGCCACCGCCTGCTCGCTGCCCGCATTGGAGGTCATGACAATCACCGTATTGGCAAAGGAAACCGACCGGCCCTGGGCATCGGTAATCTTCCCCTCGTCCAGAATCTGGAGGAGGATGTTCATCACATCCGGGTGGGCCTTCTCGATCTCGTCAAAGAGGACCACCGAATAGGGGCGGCGGCGGACCTTCTCGGTCAGCTGGCCGGCCTCGTCGTACCCCACATACCCGGGGGGCGAGCCGATGATCCGGGACACCGAGAACTTCTCCATAAACTCCGACATATCCAGCCGGATCAGGGGATCGGCGTCGTCAAAGAGCTCCCGGCTCAGGACCTTCACCAGCTCGGTTTTGCCCACGCCGGTGGGGCCCACAAAGATGAAGGAAGCGGGGCGGTCCCGGGAAGAGATGTTGACCCGGGAGCGGCGGATGGCTTTGGCCACCAGGGAAACCGCCTCGTCCTGGCCCACAATGTGGGCCTTGAGGGCTTCCTCCAGCTGGGCCACCTTCTTCATCTCGTTTTCCTGGATCTTGCTGGCCGGGATACCAGTCCACAGCTCGATCACCTTGGCCATGTCCTCCTCGGTCACCTGCACCCCCAGGGCCAGCGGCTCCACCTCCTTGAGGCGGGTGGACACCTGGAGCAGCTGGGCCTTGTCCTTGGCCAGCTGCTCGTAGTTGATCTCCAGGCCGCTCTGCTCGGTGTCCTCCACCTTGGTGCGCAGCTCCCGCAGCTGCCGGTTCAGCTGGTCGTATTCGGCCAGGTACTGGTTGCGCAGGGTGGCGCAGGAGCAGGCCTCGTCCAGCAGGTCGATGGCCTTGTCGGGCAGGAACCGGTCGTTGATATACCGCTCCGACAGGGTAACCGCCTTGCGGGCCAGCTCATCGCTCACCTTGACCCGATGGAAGTCCTCGTAGTATTTCTTGACCCCCAGGATCACCTCCATCGCGTCGGCAATGGAGGGCTCGTTCACCGTCACCGGCTGGAACCGCCGCTCCAGGGCGGCGTCCTTCTCAATGTGCTTGCGGTACTCGTTAAAGGTGGTGGCGCCGATCACCTGCAGCTCCCCCCGGGAGAGGGCGGGCTTGAGGATATTGGCGGCGTTCATCGATCCTTCCGCGTCGCCGGCGCCCACCAGGTTGTGGATCTCGTCGATAAAGAGGATGGCGTTGCCGTGCTTCTTTACATCCTCCACCAGCCCCTTGACCCGGCTTTCAAACTGCCCGCGGAACTGGGTTCCCGCCACCAGGGCGGTGAGGTCCAGCATAAAGAGCTCCTTCTCCTTCAGGCGGGGAGGCACATCCCCCGACGCCAGCCGCTGGGCCACCGCCTCGGCAATGGCGGTCTTGCCTACGCCCGGCTCGCCGATGAGGCAGGGGTTGTTCTTGGTGCGCCGGTTGAGGATCTGCATCACCCGGTAGATCTCCCGGTCCCGGCCCACCACCGTGTCCATCCGCCCTTCCGCCGCCTTGACGGTCAGGTTGTCGCAGTAGTTGTCCAGGAACTTGAACTTGGGCCGCTTTTCGCCGCCTCGTCCACTCTTGCCGGGGCCGGAATCCCCCTGCTTGGGCGGCTGGACGGTAAGGGGCGCGTCGCCCCCCTCCGGCTGCTCCGCCGGGGTCATGGCCCCGCCAAAAAAGTTCTGCAAAAAGGGAAAGGAGGTGGCGCCGCCGGGCTCAAAATCCCCGTCCTCCCCCGAGGCCCCCATCATATCGTTCATCTGCTGGCTCATGGCTTCCAGCTGGTCGTCGGTAAGGCCCATCTTTTCAATCAGATCGTTAATGGGGCCGATGCCCATCTCCTTGGCACACTGGAGGCACAGCCCCTCGTTAACCGACTGGCCGTTCTCCAGGCGGGTGAGAAAGATCACCGCTACCCGTTTTTTACATCTGCTGCACATCACATTCATAAGGGTACTCTCCATTCTGCGGCCATAGCCGCCATGAAGGCACAGGGTCTGCACCCACTCCTCCACAGTAGTATAGTCTAATCTATGGTTATGAACCTGTTATGTCCAAAAGATTGCCTTGTAGAAAAAATTTTCCTGGTCAAAGCTGGAAAAACAAGATCTTGGAAAGGAGGCGGGTCTCCCGCAGAATCTCGTTGGACAGCCAGCTGCTCTCTCCCGCCGCCGCAATCACCAGGGAGGCCAGCATCCCCCCTACAAAAATCCAGACCACCCCTTCGGCGGCGCCCAACAGTCCCCCGCCCAAGCCGTTGAATCCGCCCAATACCGGCAGGTGGTTCACCTTTTGCAGGAGCCGTTCCAGTGTCCCTACCACAAAGGTGCAGACGAGGAAAAGGAGCAGAAAGATCACTGCCTGCAAAATGGTCACCACCACCGGCTGCACCGCCACCTGGGCGATGGATTCCCCCAGGGTGGCCGACCCGTCGGAGAGGGTTTCCACCACCTGCTGGGCCGCGTCGGTTTCCTCCTGGACGTCGGGAAGGAGCTGGCTTGGCAGGGTATTCATCATCTCCACAATGGTGGTTACAATCGCTTCCCCATCTCCAAACTGGTCCAGCAGCTCTTCCAAATTATCGGCCACCACATCCACGCCGAAGTGGTCGATGATCTGCTCGTCTACATACTGTACCACCGGCTCCTCCAGGAAGTTGGTATAGACCCCTTGGGCAAGAGGGGTACAGAGCAGCAGTGCCACCACCAGGGAAGCCACCCGCCCCACCAGCCGCACCAACCCCGACAGCAGCCCCCGGTGCCATCCCAGCAGGATCATCACCAACCGTTCCAGGCTCTCCGGCTCACCGGAGAGGGCCAGGCCG
>CAJFKV010000003.1 GCA_904387055.1 Candidatus Heteroruminococcus faecigallinarum
AGGGGGATGCCCCCTTGGCTGGCTTTCTGGTGACTCTTTCTCCATAGAAAGAGTCACCCTGGGGGTGCGGGGCGCGGAGCGGCCCCGCATACGGGAGGGCCGCCAAAGGCGGCCCAAAGGTATCTTTCCGGAAAACTACCGATTCCCACCCGCGGTAGCCTCGGGGGAAACTGGGGGCAGCCGCCCACAAGTCCGCCTCGCAGAGGCTACCGGTTCCCACCCGCCCGCGTAGGCCTCTGCAAAGGGGTCAAAAGGCCCGCACGGAAGAAGGGAATGGAAAGGATTGTTTTGGGCTAGAATAAAAGGGAATATTCTCCTCGAAAGGGGGCTTTGACCTATGACCGTGGACGATCGCCGCCAGAGCCGGCGGATCTTTCTGCTCACCTTTGCCGTCGCCTTCCTTTTGATGGCCCTGGGGGCGCTGCTGACCGTCTTTCTTCTCCAGCCGGAGCAGCCGGTCCAGGAGGAAGCACCCGCGCCCGGGTACCATTATCTGCCCCGGGAAGAGGATGCCATCACCATCCTGCTGGTGATCGACGATCCGGCTACCCGGCCCACCTTCCTGCTGGCGGGCTTTTATCCGGAAGGCGGGCGGATTCCCCTGGCTGCCCTGCCGGGGGAGACGATGGTCAACTGGGACGGGCGGAACACAACCCTTCAGGAGGTGTGGTCGACCCACGGGATCGAGAAGGCGCGGGCCTCCCTGGCGGGAAGCTATGGCCTGTGGATTGCCCGGTGGGGGGAGATGACCCTGGAGGGCTTCCAGACCGCCTTTAACGCGGTGGGGACGGTGGATTACCGCTTGGCCTCCCCGCTCCAGTACCGGGGAGAGGAGGTGAGCATTGCCCTTCCCCGGGGGCTGATCCAGGTGGACGGCGCCCGCGCCGCCGACCTGATCCGGTTTCCCGCCTATGAAAACGGGGAACCCCAGCGGTGCCGGATGACCACCGACCTCCTCTCCACCTTTGTCAACCGCCACCTGACGCTGGCCATCACCCCCCGGTTTGAAGAGGCGTTCCGGACGGTGGTGAACCAGATGAGGACCGACGTCACCTTTTCGGACTTTGTCCAGCGGACCGAGGCCGCCGCTTTTTTGGCCCGGCTGGGGATCAATCCCGCCTATGGGGTGGAGATCACCGGCTGGTACAACGAGGGGGGAAACACCTGGAACCTGGACGAGGAGAGCCGCCTGGCCCTCCGGCAGGCATTCCCCTCCCCCCAAAAGGCCCAGGAGGAGCAGGCGAAGGTTCAGGCGGCGGCCTCCCGGGAAGCGCAGACAGGATAAGAGTAGCCGTAGAAAATAGGAGCCGGCGCCCATCTTGCCAAAGACGGGCGCCGGCTCCTGGGCACTACACGGTGCTGTTGACAGCGGGAGGGGAATCATGGGGAGAAGAGGCCGGGGGGCAGGCGGGGCGTTTCCCCTTGTGCCTTCATCCGCCAGGCCCACTCCCGCCAGAAGGACCGGTACCCCTCCCGGTCGAAGGGGTCCTGGGGAAGCTGCTTGGGCCGGCTGCGGCAGTAGGCCGCCTCCACCTGGCGGGCAAAAGCCAGGACCTCCCGCCGGTAGAGGGAAAAGGGGACGGCGGTCTCCGGCCCCCTTTTGGGGGAGAGGAGGACCCGGCTTCCCCGGGGGCGGACGTTGTAGTTGACCCCATGGTCACAGCCGGTGATGAAGACCCGGTCGGGGTCCCGGGTGGGGTACATACAGAAGCCGCAGCAGGGGAGCATCTGTTCCCCGTTGTCCGTATCCCGGCACAGGTGGTCCTCCGAGAGGGTTTGCAGCATCCGCAGGGCCGCCGCGCTGGCACAGCAGCAGTAGGCGAAGAAATACGCCCCCGCCTGCACCGTGACCTCCCCGTGGAGGCAGAGGTCGTGGGGGTCGTCGCCGGGGCCGTCCAGCCAGCCCAGCTGCCTTGCCCGGATCCAGAACGCTTGGCTGTTCTTCATGCAGGACCTCCTTCCCAATCAAAAAAGCGCCGGCAGCGCCGGCGCTTTGGCGTGTCCCGAGAGGAACCTAGTCCTTTACCACGAAGCTGGACAACTCGTCGGCCAGCTGCTGGGATCCTTCTCCATGGATGGTCATCTGAATCGGCTGGGACAGATCCAGGCTGAAAATCCCCATAATGCTTCGCCCGTTTACCTGGTACCGGCCGGACACCAGCTCCACATGGGCGGGGCACTTGCTGACAATATCCACGAACTTTTTCACTTCGTCCACGTTGGGCAAAGCAATCTTAGCAGTTACCATAGCAACACATCACTCCATTCTCCAGCGGTGAGATTCTCCCTGCCGGGGCAGGGTGGGTATTGAGCCACACCGAGATCAGGCCGCGCCTTCAAAAAAGGAATCATTTGGAGACGCGGAAGCGGTTCACCTAGTACTATAACAACCATCCGAGGGGAAGTCAACCCGTCTGTTGTAATTCTTCTGCGGTTTTACTATAATACAAGAGAAAACGGGCGCTGCCCGCGACCACTGGTACAACTTGGAAGGACGGAGGAGAAGAAGATGCGGGTTGCCATTGTGACCCTGGGCTGCAAGGTGAACCAATATGAGGGGGAGGTTCTGGCCGAGAGCTTTCTGGCCCGCGGCTGGGAGCGGGTAGCCTTTGACCAGGAGGCGGAGGTGTATGTGGTGAACTCCTGCACCGTGACAGGGGAGGGGAGCCGCAAGAGCCGCAAGCTGCTTTCCCAGGCCCGCCGGAGGGCGCCGGGGGCGGTGACCGTCCTCACCGGCTGCTATCCCCAGGCCTTCCCCCAGGAGGCGGCCGCCTTGGAGGAGGCGGATGTGGTGACCGGCGCCCGGGAGCGCGGCCGCCTGTGGGAGGCGGTGGAGGAATACCGCCGCACGGGAAGACGGGTGGTGCGCCTTTCCCCCCATCCGGCGGGGGAACTGTTTGAGCCCATGGCAGCCCAGGGGTTCCTGGGCCACACCCGGGCCTTTGTGAAGATTGAGGACGGCTGCGACCAGTACTGTGCCTACTGTGTCATCCCCCGGGCAAGGGGACCGGTGCGGTCCAAGCCGCTGGAGCAGCTGATGGAGGAGGCGGAGCGCCTGGCCCGGGCCGGGTACCGGGAGATTGTACTGTCGGGAATCAACCTGTCCAAATACGGACGGGATCTGGGCTGCACCTTGTGGGAGGCGGTGGAGTCCCTCTGCGCCCTGCCAAAGATCCGGCGGGTGCGGCTGGGGTCCCTGGAACCCAACCTCCTCCCCAGGGAGGGAATCCGGCGGATGGCGGCGGCAGGAAAGGTATGCCCCCAGTTCCACCTGGCCCTCCAGAGCGGCTGCGACGCCACCTTGGCCCGGATGGGTCGCCGCTACACCCTGGCGGAGTACGAGGAGGTGGCCGGCTGGCTGCGGGAGGCCTTCCCCGGAGCGGCCCTCACCACCGACGTGATGGTGGGCTTCCCGGGGGAGACAGAGGAGGAATTTGCCGCCACGCTGGCCTTTGTCCGGAAGATGGCCTTTGCCAGGGTCCACGTCTTCCCCTATTCCCGCCGGGCGGGGACGAGGGCGGCGGAGATGCCCGGCCAGCTGCCGGGCGGGGAAAAGCGGGCCCGGGCCGCCCGGCTGGCCGGCCTGGGGGAGGAGCTGCGCCGGTCCTTTTTGGAACGGCAGACGGGCACCACCCAGCTGGTGCTGGTGGAGGGAAAACGGGCCCCCGACGGCCGCCAGCAGGGCCAGACCGGAACCGGCATCCAGGTGCGGATCGACCGCTCGTCCCCCGCCCGGGGAATGCTGCTGCCGGTGCGGATTCTGGCGGCGGGGGAGGACTGGCTGGAGGGAACTGTGCTGGAAGGGGAAATTCCCATGGAAAAAGGTTGAAAAATCTGTGGTTCCTCCAGTAGGAAAACAGGCGTCTCCTGTGCTATAATGGCAGTATGACCATCCCGGGGCCTGTCCCTCCGCCGGAGGGACAGGCCCCCCGGATCATAGAAATCTGGGAACGATCAATCAAAAAGGAGTGCTGATGGTGGTATATCGGATTTATGTGGAAAAGAAGAGGGAGTTCGCCGTGGAAGCCGGCGGCATCCTGGCCGACCTGCGCACCGCTCTTGCCATGGAAGGGGTAGAGGGGGTGCGGGTGATCAACCGGTACGACGTGGAGGGCATCTCCAAGGAGGACTTCGACGCCGTGCGGGGGATCATCTTCTCCGAGCCCCAGGTGGACGTTACCTACGACCAGCTTCCCGACGGGGAAGGGGCGATGGTGTTCGCCGTGGAATACCTGCCCGGCCAGTATGACCAGCGGGCCGATTCCTGTGCCCAGTGCATCCAGCTGGCCACCCAAGGGGAGCGGCCGGTGGTCCGCACTGCCCGGATCTACTACATCACCGGCCGGCTGACCGGCGAGCAGCAGGAACGGATCAAGCATTTTCTCATCAATCCGGTGGAGAGCCGGGAAGCCAGCCTGGAGCCCTTTGAGACGCTGGACGTCCAGTACGACATTCCCACCCAGGTGGCGGTGGTCGAGGGCTTTACCGCCATGGACGACAAGGCCCTGGAGGAGATGCTCGCCTCCCTGGGCCTGGCCATGGACATGGATGACCTGCGTTTCTGCCAGGGGTATTTCCGGGACGAGGAGAAGCGGGACCCCACCATCACCGAGATCCGGATGATCGATACCTACTGGAGCGACCACTGCCGCCACACCACCTTCTCCACCCATCTGGACAAGGTATCCATCGACGCCGGGTACATCGGCCGGTCCTATGACCGGTATCTGACCCTGCGGGAGGAGCTGGGCCGGGGGGACCGCCCCGTCACCCTCATGGACCTGGCTACCATCGGCGCCAAGGCGCTGAAGGCAAAGGGCCTCCTCCAGCAGCTGGACGAGTCGGAGGAGATCAACGCCTGCTCGGTGAAGATCACCGTGGAGGTGGATGGGGAGGACCAGGACTGGCTCCTCATGTTTAAGAATGAAACCCACAACCATCCCACCGAGATCGAGCCCTTCGGCGGGGCGGCTACCTGCCTGGGCGGCGCCATCCGGGACCCTCTTTCCGGCCGCAGCTATGTGTACCAGGCCATGCGGGTGACCGGCGCGGGGGATCCCTTGGTGCCGGTGAGCGAGACGATCCCCGGCAAGCTGCCCCAGCGGAAGCTGGTGACCACCGCCGCCGCCGGGTACAGCTCCTACGGCAACCAGATCGGCCTGACCACCGGCCATGTGAGCGAGATCTACCACCCCGGCTATGTGGCCAAGCGGATGGAGATTGGCGCGGTGCTGGGGGCGGCCCCGGTGGAAAACGTCCGCCGGGAGCGGCCCGCCCCTGGGGATCAGGTGATCCTCCTGGGCGGCAAGACCGGCCGGGACGGCTGCGGCGGGGCCACCGGCTCCTCCAAGAGCCATACCGCCCACTCCCTGGAGACCTGCGGCGCCGAGGTGCAGAAGGGCAACGCCCCGGAGGAGCGGAAGCTCCAGCGGCTCTTCCGCAACGGGGAGGTTACCCGCCTCATCAAGCGGTGCAACGACTTTGGCGCGGGGGGCGTGTCGGTGGCCATCGGCGAGCTGGCCGACGGGCTGCGGATCGACCTGTCCCGGGTACCGAAGAAGTATGACGGCCTGGACGGCACCGAGCTGGCCATCAGCGAGTCCCAGGAACGGATGGCGGTGGTGGTAGCCGCCCGGGATGTGGAGAAATTCATCGCCTATGCGGACGAAGAGAACCTGGACGCCACGGTGGTGGCCCAGGTGACCGAGGAGCCCCGGCTGGTGATGACCTGGAACGACAAGGTGATTGTGGACCTGTCCCGGGAGTTCCTGGGCTCCAACGGAGCCTCCAAATCGGCGGCGGTCCATGTGACCGCCCCGGAGGCGGCGCCCCAGTGGGAGGAGCAGCCGGTGACCGAGGAGCGGTGGATCGCCCATCTGTCCCAGCTGAACACCTGCTCCCAGAAGGGGCTGGTGGAGCGGTTTGACTCCACCATCGGCGGCGGCACGGTGACCATGCCCTTCGGCGGCGCATGGCAGCTGACCCCCACCCAGGCCATGGCGGCCCGCATCCCGGTGCTGGGCGGCAGGACCGATACCTGCTCCCTGATGGCCTGGGGGTTTGACCCGGTGGTTTCCAGCCGGTCTCCCTACCAGGGAGCCATGGAGGCGGTGGTGGAATCGGTGGCCAAGGTTGTGGCCGCCGGCGGCAGCCGCCGCAAGGGCTGCTGGCTCACCTTCCAGGAGTATTTTGAGCGGCTGCGCACCCAGCCGGAGCGGTGGGGCAAGCCGATGGCGGCGCTGCTGGGAGCGCTGGATGCCCAGCTGGGGCTGAAGTGCGGGTCGATTGGCGGCAAGGACTCCATGTCCGGCAGCTTTGAAGAGATCGATGTTCCCCCCACCCTGGTTTCCTTCGCGGTGTCCACCGCCAAGGCAGGGAAGATCGTCACCCCCGAGTTCAAGCAGGCAGGGGAGAAGGTGTACTTCTACGCCCCGGCCTACGATGAGAACGGCCTGCCGGTCCTGGAGAGCGTTTGCGCCCTGCTGGACAAGGTGGAGGATATGATCGCCGCGGGCCGGGTATCCGCGGCCTGGGTCGTGGGCTCCGGCGGCGTAGCCGAAGGAATTGCCAAAATGGCCTTCGGCAACCATCTGGGCTTCCGGTTTGAAGGGGAGATTCCCCAGCAGCAGCTCTTTGGCCGGGTGTGCGGCGGGATCCTCATCGCCAGCAGCCAGCCGCTGACCGGCTTCTGCCTGGGCACCGTCCTGCCCGACTATGTGGTGGAGATGGACGGCCTCACGGTGGACCTGGCCAAGGTGCAGAAGGCCTGGGAGGACAAGCTCCAGCCGGTGTTCCCCTATACCGGCCATGAGGCGGATCCCAAGCCGGAGACCTTCTCCTTCCGGCGGGAGGGCAAGGCCCCTGCCGCCATCCATTCGGTGGCACGGCCCCAGGTGTTGATCCCCGTCTTCCCCGGCACCAACTGCGAATACGACACCGCCCGGGCCTTTGAGGACGCCGGCGCGGCGGCCAAGATCTTTGTCATCCGCAACCGCACCTCCCAGCAGATCGAGGAGTCGATCGCGGCCTTCGCCGCCGCTGTGGGGCAGAGCCAGATCCTGGCCCTGCCGGGCGGCTTCTCCGGCGGGGACGAGCCGGAGGGCTCGGCCAAGTTCATCGTCTCCTTCCTGCGCAATCCCCGGATCATGGAGCAGGTTCACCGGCTGCTGCAGGAGCGGGACGGCCTGATGTGCGGCATCTGCAACGGGTTCCAGGCCCTCATCAAGCTGGGGCTGGTGCCTTTTGGCAAGATTGTGGACACCGACGATACCTGCCCCACCCTCACCTTCAACACCATCGGCCGCCACCAGTCCATGCTGGTGCGCACCCGGGTGGCCTCCAACAAATCCCCCTGGCTCCAGTACAGCCAGCCGGGAGACATCCACACGGTGGCCGTCTCCCACGGGGAGGGACGGTTTGTGGCCAGCGCCCAGCTGATTGACCAGCTGGCCCGCAACGGGCAGATCGCCACCCAGTATGTGGACCTGGAGGGGAACCCCACCATGGACCTGCGCTTCAACCCCAACGGCTCGATTCAGGCCATCGAAGGGATCACCTCCCCCGATGGGCGGGTCTTTGGCAAGATGGGGCACAGCGAGCGGTTTGTGGAAGGGAACTTCCGCAACGTGCCGGGGGAGAAGGACCAGACCATCTTCCGGGGCGCCGTGGATTATTTCATCAAGTAAGCACCGAGAAGCGGCCCCCCGGCCGCAACAACCAAGGGCCCGGAATCCCAAAGAGGGATTCCGGGCCCTTGGTTGTTGGCGAATGTGGGACCGCCTTGTCCGGCGTTGCGGTTATTTGAGGGGAAGCTCGATCCACTTGTGCTGCCGGTGGGACCGCTCGGCGGCGTTGATGATCTCCTGGACCCGGGCGCTCTGGGCGAAGTTGCCCTCGTTCTTGGGCCCGCCGTTTACAATCTCTTCCAGGAAGTTCTGGATCAGGCAGCCGTAGAAAGCGGTATCCCAGGCATCGTCCGGCTGATGGCCCGGGTTCCAGAACCGGTCGGGAATCTCCATGGGGACAAACTCCACATGGTCCTTGGTGGCGCCGTACAGGGTCTGGATGACGCCGAACTCGGAGACCAGGCGGGCCCGCAGGGCCCCCTTGGAGCCGTAGATATTGGCCTCGATGCCGGGGTAGTTGCCCACGGTGACAAAGCTGGTCTGCATGGAGAAGAGGGCGCCGTTGGCACACTCGGCGATGAACATATCCGCGTCGTCCCAGTTGATCCGCTCCAGCTGGGTGTCCAGATTGGTGCGGCGGCGGTACTTCACCATGTTGGCCATGATGCCGCACAGCTGGGTGACGTCGGAGTTGACCAGCTCCAGGCCGATGTCGATGGTGGGGGCGCCATAGCCCTCCAGGGACCCCACCTCGATGCCCTCCCGGCTAAGGTCGGTACCCACCAGGGGGCCGTCCGGCTTTACCTTGTAGATCCGCTTGTCCTGGGGGTTGTAGGGATCGATCCACTGGCAGTTCTGCTCAAAGCCGTTGAAGACGTAGGGGTCGCCGATGAACCCCTCCCGAACCAGCTCGAACATATACTGCACGGCGGGGGCGTACCGGAAGGTAAGGCCCACCTTGGTCTTCAGACCCTTGGACTCGGCCAGCTTCTGGGCCTCCAGAACGCGGTGGAAATCCTGGGCCACCGGCTTCTCCACCAGGACGTGCTTGTTCTCGTTGAGGGCGGCAAAGGTGAGCGGCTCGTGGGTTTCGCCGTGCTCGTCCCGGGTGCAGACGTCGATCACGTCGATGTCCCCCCGCTGGAGGAGCTTGTACGCATCGGTTTCCACCTCTGGAATCCCGAACTGCTTGGCCTTCTGCTCGGCCATCTCCCGGTCCATGTCGCACAGGCAGACCACGTCGCACAGGTCCGAACGGGTCCAGCCGGGAAGGTGGGCGCGGGTGGACCATCTTCCCGCCCCGATTACGCCTACACGGAGTTTTTCTTTTGCCAATTGAGACACCCCTATTCCTTAGAATCTTGTGTATGAATGCCAAAAAGGATCTGCATACAACCAATATAGTCTACAGTCGACCGCCTGTCAAGACGATGGGGTGAAAATTGTCGACTGGCAACAAAAAACAATCGGCAAATTTGTGCTCTCGACCCTACAAAACGAAAGCCAGGCGGACCGGAGCGGTCCGCCTGGCTGTATGGATCCGATGGAAGGGAGGCTACCGCTTCTCCAGGGGCAGGAATCCCACCCGCTTGTACACCTTGGACAGGGTTTTCCCCGCCAGGTAGGAGGCCCGCTGGGCGCCTTCCCGGCAGCAGCTTTCCAGATAGGCCTTGTCGTTCATCAGCTGGGCATACCGTTCCCGGATGGGCCGCAGGTGCTCGGCCACCGCTTCTCCCACAGCGGTCTTGAACTCCCCGTAGCCCTTGCCCTGGAACTCCTCCTCGATGGCCTCGTAGCTCTTCCCGGTAACCACCGAGTAGATGCCCATCAGGTTGTTGATGCCGTCCTTCCCTTCCCGGTAGGCCACCTGGGCCTCCGAGTCGGTCACCGCGCTGCGGAACTTCTTCAGGATGGTTTCCGGCGGGTCCAGCAGGGAGATGAAGGCCTTGGGATTGGCGTCCGACTTGGACATCTTTTTGGTGGGGTCCTGGAGGGACATGATCCGGGCGCCGGTCTTGGGGATATAGGGCTCGGGCAGGCGGAAGGTCTCCCCATACAGGCCGTTGAACCGGCCGGCGATGTCCCGGGTGATCTCCAGGTGCTGCTTCTGGTCGGCGCCCACCGGCACCAGATCCGCCTGGTAGAGAAGGATGTCGGCCGCCATCAGGCAGGGATAGGTAAAGAGGCCGGCGTTGATGTTGTCGGCATACCGGGCGGACTTGTCCTTGAACTGAGTCATCCGGTTCAGCTCGCCAAACTGGGTGTGGCAGTTGAGCACCCAGGCCAGCTCCGCATGGGCGGGAACGTGGCTCTGGACAAAGAAGAGGCTCTTTTGGGGGTCGATGCCGCAGGCCATCACCAGGGCGTAGATCTCCAGGGTGGCTTTCTTCAGCTTGGCGGGGTCCTGGCGGACGGTGATGGCGTGAAGGTTGGCCACCGAGTAGATGCAGTCGTACTGGTCCTGCAGATCCGCCCAGTTTTTGATGGCTCCCAGATAGTTGCCCAGCGTCATAATGCCGGTGGGCTGGATGGCGGAAAAGATAATCGGCTTACGCTCCTGGGGAGCGGTGGTTTCGTTCATGGCGATACACTCCTTTTTACAAAAACGGGATGGCGCTACAGCAGACCGGCCAGCATGGTCAATCCCTTGACGACCTGGTCGGCAGGGAGGGCGAGGAGGTTGATCCGCAGGGTGCGGGGGCCTGCCACGGCCACAAAGAGGCCCTGCTGGGCAGCCTTGCCGGCGACCTCCAGGGCGTCCTGCCCATGGGGAAGCTCCAGTGCCAGGAAGAGGCCCCCCTCGGGAATGTGGAAGGAGGCTTTGCCGGCAAAGAGACGGGAGGCCTGAGGGGCCACCGCCTCCCATTGGTCGGCACAGGCGGTCCGCACCTTTTCCAGATGGGCCGGGAGCTGGCCGCTCTCCAGAAGCTGGTGGACCACCAGCTGGCTCCAGACGGTGGTGTGAACGTCGCTGCACTGCTTGGCCACCGTCAGCTTGGCGGTTACCTGCCCGTTGGCCGACAGGTACCCCAACCGGAGGGCGGGGGTGAGCAGGTTGGAGAAGCTGCCGCAGTAGACAACCCGGCCGTCCTCGTCCAGGGCCTTGATGGGGGGAAGATCCTCCCCCACCGCCCGCAGGGGACGCATGGAGCCGTCCTCCAGGAGGATCAGGTTCCGGCTGCGGGCCAGGCGGTAGAGCTGCTCCCGGCTGCGGGCGGGCATGGTGGCGCCGTCCGGGTCGGCAAAGTCCGGCATCACATAGAGAAGGCGGGTGCCGCTGGCGGTTGCCTGGGCCTCCAGATCCGCCAGATCCAGCCCCTCCGGTCCCGTTTTTACAAAGACCGGGTGCCCGCCATAGGCGTGGAAGAGGCCCAGGCGGTTTTGGGGGGTATTGGCGGCGCAGAGGATGCCGTCCCCCTCGTTGCAGAAGCATTTGACGGTGAGATCGATGGCCTGGGTGGAGCCGGAGAGGATCAGCACCTGATCCTCCAGGCGGCAGAGGGGCCAACGCTCGTTGAGAAGGGTGCGCACGCTGTTCTGCAGGGGGGCGTACCCCTCGGTGACGCCGTACTGGAGGGCGGTAACCGGCTCGTCCGCCAGGATCCGGGCCGAGATGGGGAGGATCTGCTCCACGGGGAAGAAGCTGGCCGGCGGGGCGCCGGTGCTCAGGTCCAGCAGCCCTTCTCCGCCGGCCTGGACCGGCAAGCGGCCATCCAGGACAGAATCCACCCGGCTGGCAAAGGTATAGTCCATGGTAATGCCTCCTGACCAGAACCGGCCTGTCCCAGCTTGTGGCGCGCCGGCTCCGCAATATCAATATGTGTCTTATTGTAGCACATGAGGAAAGGTTTCACAACCACTTCCCACCGGTTGACTCAACTCTACTGTTGTAGTATAATTGAAACCAACGACAGCAGGGCGGAGGATTTCCCCGCCTGTAGAAAGGAGACCGACCGTTTATGTTGGTAAACGCCGAAGCGATCCAGTTTCCTCTTGTGTTCCTGGAGGGGATACTCTCCTTCTTTTCCCCTTGTGTGATCCCGCTGCTGCCGGTTTACATCGGCTATCTGGCAGGAGGGGCTTCCCACCGCCTGGAGGACGGCACCACCGTCTACCGCCGGTCCACGGTAATGCTCCACACCGTGTTCTTTGTGCTGGGGATCTCGGCGGTGTTCTTCCTGCTGGGCTTCTCCTTCACCGCCCTGGGGCAGTTCTTCGGGGCCCACCGGCGGGCCTTCACCGTAGTAGGGGGCATCCTCATCCTGATCCTCGGCCTGTTCCAGCTGGGGGTCTTCCGGCTGCCCTTTCTCCAGGGAGAGAGGAAGATCCACCTGGACCTGCGAGGGAAGGAGATGACCCCCGTCACCGCCTTTGTGATGGGGTTTACCTTCAGCTTTGCCTGGACCCCCTGTGTGGGGCCGGCCCTTTCCTCGGTGCTGATCCTGGCCTCCAACAGCGCCACCGCCCTCCAGGGGGGGCTGCTGATCCTGGCCTATGCCCTGGGATTTGTGATTCCCTTCCTCCTGCTGGGGCTGTTCACCAGCCAGGTGCTGGAGTTTTTGAAGAAGCGGCGCCACTGGCTGGGAGCGGCGGTGAAGATTGGCGGCGCGCTGCTGGTGATCGTGGGTGTTCTGATGATTACCGGCTGGATCAATGGGATCAACGGGTATTTTGGCTCTTTGGGGAACGGCCTGTCCGGCGGGACTGCCTCCTCCCAGAGGGAGGAGAGCGCCGCTGCAGCGGGGGAGGAAGCTTCCCCGGCCCAGACGGAGGAGGAGGACGCCGCGGCCAACCGGCCCGCCCTGGTGGATTTCACCCTCACCGACCAGTACGGGGAGGAACACACCCTCTCCGACTACCATGGGAAGGTGGTGGTCCTCAACTTCTGGACCACTTGGTGCACCTACTGCAAGGAGGAGATGCCCGACCTGGAGGAGCTCTACCAATCCACCGGCCAGAACGGGGAGGACCTGGTGATCCTGGGGGTGGCCAATCCCCGTACCGACGACGCCCCCTACAACCAGGACGTGACCCGGGACGAGGTGGAACAGTTCCTGGAGGAGAGCGGCTATACCTTCCCCACGGTGATGGACGAAACGGGGGAGGTGCTGTCCGCCTACGGGGTCCGTTCCTTCCCCAGCACCTATTTTATCGACAAGGAAGGGCGGGTAATGGGGTACTACCCCGGGCTGATGGACCCCCAGCTGCTGCAGCAGGTGATCGACGGTCTATTGGCAGAATAGACGAGTTTTCCTATGATATATTGTGCAAATGCCTAGAATTCCCGAGGAAAAACCGCCGAGAATCGTCACTATTCAGATTGACGATTCTTTAACATAGAGGTATACTAAGGACAGAAAGTTAAGAAATTAACAAGCTTGCGAAGCCACCAAATGAAGAAAGGATGTTGTTACTATGGCACGTTTTACTCTCCCCAGAGACCTGTATCACGGCAAGGGCGTTTTGGCCGAGCTGAAGAACCTCAAGGGCAAGAAGGCCATTGTTGTTGTGGGCGGCGGCTCCATGAAGCGGTTCGGCTTCCTGGACAAGGCGGTCGGCTATCTGAAGGAGGCCGGCATGGAGGTTCGCCTCTTTGAGAACGTGGAGCCCGATCCCAGTGTGGAGACGGTGATGAAGGGCGCTGCCGCCATGCGGGAGTTTGAGCCCGACTGGATCGTCGCCATGGGCGGCGGCTCCCCCATCGATGCGGCCAAGGCCATGTGGGCGTTCTACGAGTATCCCGACACCACCTTTGAGCAGCTGATTACCCCCTTCAGCTTCCCCACCCTGCGGACCAAGGCTCACTTCTGCGCCATCCCCTCCACCTCCGGCACCGCCACCGAGGTGACCGCCTTCAGCGTGATCACCGACTATGAGAAGGGAATCAAATATCCCCTGGCGGACTTTAACATCACCCCCGATGTGGCCATCGTGGATCCGGAGCTGGCCGAGACCATGCCCGCCAAGCTGACCGCCCACACCGGCATGGATGCCATGACCCACGCCATTGAGGCGTATGTGTCCACCCTCCACTGCGATTACACCGATCCCCTGGCCCTCCATGCCATCGAGATGATCCACAACGATCTGAAGGCCTCCTACGACGGGAATATGGAGGCGCGGGACCGGATGCACAACGCCCAGTGCCTGGCCGGCATGGCCTTCTCCAATGCGCTGCTGGGCATCGTGCACTCCATGGCCCACAAGACCGGTGCTGCCTACAGCGGCGGGCACATCGTCCACGGCTGTGCCAACGCCATGTACCTGCCCCGGGTCATCCAGTACAACGCCAAGAACGCCGAGGCGGCCGAGCGGTACGCCCAGATTGCCCGGTTCATCGGCCTGAAGGGGGAGACCACCATGGATCTGGTGAACGCCCTGGTGGCCGAGCTGAAGGCGATGAACAAGTCCCTCAACATTCCGGACTGCATCAAGGACTACGAGGGCGGCATCATCGACGAGAAGGAGTTCCTGGAGAAGCTGCCGAAGGTGGCTGAGCTGGCCATCGGCGACGCCTGCACCGGTTCCAACCCCCGGATTCCCACCCAAGAAGAGATGGAGAAGCTGCTGAAGGCCTGCTACTACGGCGAGGATGTGGATTTCTAATAACCCCTTCCCAATAAAAACCATCAAAAAGGACCGGCCGGCGGAAAGTTTCCGCCGGCCGGTCCTTTGTTGTGACGGGGAAGGAAATGATTTTTCCATCGAAAACGATCAGTGCTTCCGGTAGGTACCGGGGGCAAAGAGCATCAACAGGGGGAAGAGCTCCAGCCGGCCGGCCAGCATGTCGAAGCTGAGCACCAGTTTGGAGAAGGAGCTGAAGGGGGCAAAGCTGCCCAAAGGACCGCACACCCCCAAGGCAGGCCCCACGTTGTTGAGACAGGTGGTGACCGCCGTAAAATTGGACACATGGTCGTACTGGTCCAGGGAGATAAGCAGCACACTGATGGCAAAGATGAGCATATAGACGGTGAAGTAGCAGTGGACGCCGCTCAAAGTTTGGGCCTCCACCGGCTTGCCTTCAAACTTCAGGGTGTGGACGCTGCGGGGGGAGAGCATCGATCGCAGCACCCGCACCGCGTTTTTGCACAGGATGGCTACCCGGGAGGACTTGATTCCGCCGCCGGTGGAACCGGCCATGGCCCCGGCGAACATGATGAGCACCAGGATGCTCTGGGAGAAGATGGGCCAGGTGCTGTAGTCGGCAGTGGTAAAGCCGGTGGTGGTGATGATGCTGGACACCTGGAAAAAGGCATAGCGGAAGCTGCGCAGCAGGTTTTCCCCGTACAGGGGAAGGATGTCGATGGTGATCAGCCCCACGGCCACAGCGATGATCCCCAGGTACCAGTGGAGCTCCTCGCTCTTGAGGGCGTCGATGGATTTGCCCATCAGGACCAGGTAGTAGAGGTTGAAGTTGATGCCGAACAGGATCATGAAGATGCCGAGGACGCCGTCGATATAGGCGGAATCGTAGAAAGCGACACTGGTGGCCTTGATGCCGAAGCCGCCGGTGCCCGCCGTCCCAAAGGCGTGGAGCATGCTGTCAAAAACCGGCATTCCTCCCGCCACCAGCAGAACGATGAGGACGATGGTCATTACCAGATAGATGCTGTAGAAGAGCATGGCCGTGTGGCGCACCTTGCCCACCAGCTTGTCGCAGGTGGGGCCGGGCATCTCCGCCTTCATGATGTGGAAGGTTTGGGCACTGGTGCGGGGCAGGATAGCCAGCACAAAGACCAGCACCCCCATGCCGCCAACCCAGTGGGTAAAGCTGCGCCAGAAAAGGAGCCCGTGGCTCATGGCCTCCACATCGGTGAGGATGCTGGAACCGGTGGTGGTAAAGCCGGATACCGTTTCAAAAAAAGCGTCCACAAAGTGGGGAATTTCTCCCGACAGGACAAAGGGCAGCGCCCCAAAGACCGAGAGGAGAATCCAGGAGAGGCCGACGGTAAACAGGCCGTCCCGGACATGAACCCCGTGGTTTTCGGGCTTTTTCCAGGAGAGCGGCAGGCCCAGCGCCAGCAGGATGAGGATGGTGATGCCAAAGGCAGGGAGGGTGTCCTCCCGGTACAGGATGACTACCAGGGAAGGAAGGAGCAGCAGCCCCGCCTCTACCTTGAGCAGATTGCCGATGATATAACCGATCATGGGATAATTCATAGCCGCTTATTCCTCCGCCAATGTATCGCTCAGGTCCTGCAGGCTGGGAATGGTGGTGACCACCGTTACCAGATCGCCGGGGAACATGGCGTCACCGCCTTTGGGATGAATCAGCCGCCCGTTGCGGACGATGCCGGCGATGAGGACTCCATTTTTAAAGGGGAGCTCCTGCAGCGTTTTGCCAATGAAGGGAGCTTTGTCACCCACAATGAATTCCAGGGCCTCCACCTTGTCGTCCATCATTTTGTAGAGGGTCTGCACCGTATTGCCGGTGGAGTTCTGCAGCGCCCGCACATACCGAAGGATGGTGCTGCCGGTGACCATGCGGGGGGAGACGGAGCTCTCCACCCCCAGGGTGCGGGTGATGGCAAGAAGGTGGGGACGGTTTACTTTGGCAATCACCTTGGGAACTTTCTGCATAGCGGCGAACATGGAGACGATGATGTTCTCCTCATCGATGCCGGTGAGGGAGACACAGGCGTCCATAGAAGTCAGCCCCTCCTCCAGAAGAAGATCCTGATCGGTGCCGTCCCCCCGGATGATGGAAGCCTTGGGAAGCATCTCGCTGAGGAGCTGGCAGGTTTCCTCGTTCTGCTCCACAATCTTCACGTGCATGCCCAGCTGGAGAAGCTGAAACGCCAGGTAAAAGGAGATTTTGCCGCCGCCCACCAGCAGCACCGATCGGACGCTGTGCCGGTAGATGCCCAGCTTTTTGAAGAAAGCGCCCATATCCCCGTGGGAGGCGGTGACATTGATGTGGTCACCTTCCCGCAGCACAAAGTCACCGGTAGGAATGTAGACCTCGTTGCCCCGCTGAACGGCGCAGATCAGAACTTGGGCTCCAAACTTTCGAGGAAGGTCTTTCATGGCAACTCCATTCAGGGGGCTGCCGGCGGCAAGGGTGGTTTCGGCCATCTCCAGCCGCCCCCGGCTGAACAGCTCCAGCTTGGTGGCGCTGGGGAAGCGGAGCATCCGGCTGATGGCATTGGCCGCCTCCAGCTCCGGATTGATAGCCATGGACAGGCCCAATTCTTTGCGGAGAACCGGCATCTGATGGTAATAATCCGGATTGCGCACCCGGGCGATCACATGGCCGGCGCCGCATCGCTTGGCCAGGACGCAGCAGAGGATGTTGAATTCATCCGAGGAGGTGAGGGAGAGGACCAGGTGTGCCTTGGCCATGTTGGCCTCCCGCTGCACCTCCGGGGAGGCCCCGTTCCCGCAGACGCCCAGAACGTCGTAGTTGGTGGTCATCCGTTCCACCACATCGGGATTTTTATCCACAATGGTGACCTCATGGTTCTCCCGGGAAAGATATGCCGCCACGGTGCTTCCAACTTTTCCTATGCCAATGATCACGATATTCATCCGTTACCCTCCACCAGCGACAAAGGGCGCCCGCCGGAAAGGGGACGCCATACAATACAATTTGGAGCATGTTCCCACTATCCAGGTGGGAACATGCTCCATCATACAACTTTATTGCCGGCAATGCAACAGGAAATTCAAAAATCCACAAAAATAAAGAAAACAGAGATGAGATTTTGTGGAAAAAAGGATGATGCTTCTGTGCGGATCCTCCCGATCGTCACAGTACCAGCGTGCCGTACCGGGCGGCCAGCTCCTCCAGCTCTTCCCGCTCCAGCTGGGAGCGGGAGTCCAGCAGAACGCGTCCGTTGAAGAGGAGAAGAGCCATGTCCAGGGCCTCGATGCTGTCCGACCGAAGGCCGATGGGCAGACGGGCCAGGTGGCTGTTGAGGGAAAGGTGGTAGGCGTCGTCCAGGGTATCCACCTCCACACAGAGAACGTCGCAGCCGCTGTCCTCCGCCTGGAAAAAGTCCTCCGCCATGTCCACCCCGCAGGGGATGGGCTCGGAAAACTCCAGATTCTCGTCCAGATAAAAGACCTCGTCCGGGTTGCAGAGGACAATGGTGTCCGACAAATCCACCTTCTCCACCTGGGGCAGGGTCTCGTTGAGGACGTCCCGAGCCTCCAGAATGTGGGCGGACCCGGCGCCGTAGCCGCCCCCCACGATCTCGACCCCCAGCAGGGCGCTGCTGCGGCAGAGCTGGCCAAAGTCGGCAGGGGTGAGCACCTCCTCCCGTTCCTCGTCCAGACAGTCGGGCAGGGCGATGAGGGGGATGGTGGCATAGGGGGCAATCTCCTCAAAGAGGGGGAGCATCTCGCCGGGAGAAAGAGGGCGGCTGAAGCCAAAGCCGGAAGCACCCAGGGCTTGGAGGGAAAAGAAGGTGGGCAGGATGCTGTCCCCTTCCGACAGTTCCTCCCCCGAGTGGTGAAGGGCCACGGTGATCCACACCGGCAGGCCGGTGGCTCTGGCGCCCAGCAGGGCGGCCCGGGCCTCGGCCAGGGTGGGGAGGCTGTGGATGAGGATGACCTCGCAGCCGGCCGCCTTGAGGGCGGTGGCCTGGGAGAGGTAGATGGAGATCATCTCCAGGAAGGTGGTCTCCCCAAAGGGCTCCAGCTGGAGGCCGGTGGGCGGAAGGCCCCCCACCAAGGGAACCTGGGGACCGTATTTCCGGCGCACCTGGGAAATTTGGCGGGAGGACTGGGAGAGGATGCC
This sequence comes from Candidatus Heteroruminococcus faecigallinarum, assembly GCA_904387055.1. Classification (GTDB taxonomy): domain Bacteria; phylum Bacillota; class Clostridia; order Oscillospirales; family Ruminococcaceae; genus Heteroruminococcus; species Heteroruminococcus faecigallinarum. Next base: position 18,367 of record CAJFKV010000003.1, read on the forward strand.
GGCGGCAGCCGGCTGGCTGTTCTCGGGGATCTCCACCAGCAGAGCGGGAAGGGCCCGGTCCTCCTGGTCAAAGGCGGACAAAACTTTGGCTTGGGACATATCCAGTACTACAACTGGCCTAGGTCGGTCGTCCATGGCTGGGATGGTTCCTCCTTGCAAAACCGCCGGCAGGGCGGGTGATCAACAACAGGCTACATACTATCGGGGCAGGAGACCTGGAGCATGCCCAGGGCGTTGGCCAGGACCGTCTTGACGGCCAGGCACAGGTTGAGGCGGGCCTGCATCAGGTGCTCGTCGTCACACCGGCAGGAGCAGGTGGTGTAGAACTTGTGGAACAGGTTGGCCAGGTCCACCAGATACTTGGTGATGGCGGCGGGGTCGTAGCGGCGGGCGCTGTCGATGATGGTGGCAGGCAGCTGCCCCAGCTGGCGGATCAGGTTCCGCTCGTCGCCGGTGGTGAGAAGATCCAGCTCCTCCCTGGTGCAGGGACGGACGGCGACCCCGTCCTGTTCCATCCGCCGCAGGATGGAGCAGATCCGGGCATGGGCGTACTGGACGTAGTAGACCGGGTTTTGGGAGGTCTGCTGGGCAGCCAGGCCCAGGTCGAAGTCCAGGGTGGAATTGGGCTCCCGCAGGTTGAAGAAGAAGCGGGCGGCGTCCACCGGCACTTCCTCAAACAGATCGGCCAGGGAGATGGCCTTGCCGGTGCGCTTGCTCATCTTGACGGGGGTGCCGTCCTTCATCAGCCGCACCAGCTGCATCAGGACGATGTCCAGCTTGCTGCCGTCCAGGCCGATGGCGTCCATGGCGCCCTTCAGCCGGGCCACATGGCCGTGATGGTCGGCGCCCCAGACGTTGATGCACCGCTCAAAGCCCCGCACGGCAAATTTGTTGTAGTGGTAGGCGATGTCGGCGGCAAAATAGGTGGGAACCCCGTTGGCCCGCACCAGAACCTCGTCCTTCTCGTCTCCAAACTGGGTGGCCTTGTACCAGACGGCCCCCTCCTTCTCGTAGGTGAGCCCCCGGTCGGCCAGGGTTTTCAGCACCTGGTTGATGGCGTCGGGATGGAGGGTGCTTTCCAAGAACCAGGTGTCGTAATGGATCCGGTACTTGGCCAGATCCGCCTTCATCTGGGCCAGATTCCGGGGAAGGGCAAAGTCCACCAGAGCCTGGCGGCGCTCCTCGGCCGGGGCGTTTACATACCGGTCCCCATATTCCTTGGAGAAGTTCTTCGCGTGGACCCGGATGTCATCCCCGTGATAGCCGTCCTCCGGGAAGGGGACCGCCTCCTCGCCCTGATAGAGCTGCAGGTAACGGGCCTCCAGGGAGAGGCCGAACTTGGCAATCTGGTTGCCGGCGTCGTTGACATAGAACTCCCGGGAAACCTGGTAGCCGGCCCAGTCCAGCACGGCGGCCAGGCAGTCGCCGATGGCGCCGCCCCGGGCGTTTCCCATGTGCATGGGGCCGGTGGGGTTGGCGGAGACAAATTCCACGTTGATCTTCTCGCCATGGCCGTAATCGGTGCGGCCGTACTGGGCCCCCAGGGCAAGAATGCTCTCCACAATGGTGGAGAACCATCCGGCCCCTACAAAAAAGTTGATGAAGCCGGGGCCGGCCACCTCCACCCGCTGGAAGGGGGTCCCCTCCAGGTTCATCTGCTCACACAGGATCTGGGCAATCTGCCGGGGGGCCATGGAAAAGGCCTTGGCGCCGGCCATGGCGGCGTTGGTGGCAAAGTCGCCCTTGGTGGGATCGGCGGGGATCTCCACCACAAAGGCGGGCAGGGGGGCGTCCTTGAGGGCCCCGGCGGCAATGGCCCGGTGGAAGCCCTCCTCCACCAGCTGCCGCGCCTGGGAGTAGGCCTGGTTGATGCTGTCCTTAACAATGGTGCTCATAGAATCCATTCCTCTGCTTTCCTCTCTCGTTTTACACCGGTTCCGGTGTCGTTCCGCATTCGGTGACCTGAATGCGGATTTCGTTTTCGCTGGTAAGGGTGGTATTGATATCCAGGGAATATTTGAAGGCCAGATCGCCCCCCTGGTCGGTGAGGGAGGAGACGATGGAGTCCCCGCTCACGCCGATGATGAGGGAATGGCCTCCTACCTGATAGTTGCACTGGTGGCGGACCCCATTTTCCACGATCAGATGGGACTGGACCGACCCGGACCGGAGCATGGTGACCCGTTTGTCCTCCTCCACCTTCAGCACCGTGTGGGAGCCTTCAAAGCCGGTGACCTCCGACTCGTCGTACGCGATGTAATAGTGGCCGCCCCGGCGGTAGTAGCTGCCGGTGGTGAGCAGCTCCACCTGATCCTTTTCCCCATCCACCAGCTGGGTCCCCTTGATGGAGATTAACACTTCCTTTTTCATTCCATCACCTGCGTCGTTTAGATCCGGTCGATGTCCACTTGGCTTACCTGTTGGGAGATGGCTTCCCCCAAGAAGAACTCCGCCGTCTTGATAAAGCCGTCCACCTGGTCGCTGACATAGAAATCGAAGCTCCCTCCGCTGCTCTGGCTGTTCAGCAGGTTGTGGGAGGCCAGATACCCCCGCACATACCGGGCCACCTCGGAGCCGGAATCCACCAAGGTCACCTGGTAGTCCAGATAGGCGTTGATGACGTCGTAGAGGAGGGGATAGTGGGTGCAGCCCAGGACCAGGGTATCGATGCCCGCTTCCTTGAGGGGGGCCAGGTACATGGCCACCGCCTCCCTGGCGATGGGATTGTCCGGCTGGACCAGCCCTGCCTCCACAATGGGAACCAGCAGGGGGCAGGCGTTTCCGAAGACCTGTGCCTCCGGCCGGATGCCCCGGATGATCCGCCCGAATTCCCCGCTGCGGATGGTGGCCTGGGTGCCGATGACCCCGATCTTGCCGCCGGAGGAGAGCACGCAGGCAGCCTGGGCGGCCGGGACCAGCACCCCGGTATAGGGGACGTTGACCTGAAAACCGGGGGTGACGTTCAGCATGGAGCTGACCGTCCCGCAGGCCACCACGATCATCTTCACGTCAAAGGTTTGCAGGAAGCGGATGTCCTGGTCCGCGTACTTGATGATCGTTTCCCGGCTGCGGGTGCCGTAGGGAATCCGGCCGGTGTCACCAAAATAGACGATATCCTCCCCCGGCAGAAGGCGGCGCAGAGCCTTCACCGCGGTGAGGCCTCCCAGGCCGGAGTCAAAAACGCCGATTGGCCGATTATCCATGGAACAACCCTTTCTCCGCCGGCAGAATTTCCACCCGCAGCCCCTTCCCGGCGGCAGAAGGCCTGCGAACGGGATTACCCTTCCAGGGCCAGGTCGATCAGCTTCTCCACCAGGCCGGGATAGTCGTATCCCGAGGCCAAAAACAGCTTGGGGTACATGCTGATGTTGGTAAAGCCGGGCAGGGTGTTGATCTCGTTGAGAACCACGCCCCGGCCGTCCTCCGCCCCGTCGCAGACGAAGAAGTCCACCCGGGCAAGGCCCCGGCAGCCCAGCGCCCGGTAGGCCTTTACCGCCAGTGCCCGCACCCGCTCGGCGGCCGCCTGGGGAATCCGGGCGGGGATGTACAGCTGGGCCGAGTCGTTGAGGTATTTGCCCTCGTAGTCGTAGAAGCCGGAGGCGGCGATCTCGCCCACCAGGTCGGAGGCGACCGGCTGGCCGTTGCCCATGACGGCGCACTCCACCTCCTGACCCTTGATGCACTCCTCGATGAGGACCCGGCTGTCAAAGCGGAGAGCGTCCCGCACCGCCTCCTCCAGCTGGGCGGGCTCGGTCACCTTGTGAACCCCCACCGACGACCCGGCGCAGACCGGCTTGACGAACATGGGATACCCCAGGGCGCTTGCCGCCTGCTCCTCCACCAGATCGATCCGGTCCAGGTCCTGGGCGGTTACCTCCATCCACCGGGCATTGGGAATGCCGGCCGCGGTAAAGAGGGTTTTGGCGATGGCCTTGTCCATGCAGTTGGCACTGGCGGTTACGCCGCAGCCCACATAGGGGATGCCGGCCATCTCCAGCAGGCCCTGGATGGTGCCGTCCTCCCCGTTGCGGCCGTGAAGGACGGGAAACACCACATCCAGCCGCACCGGACGGACCCCGCTCTCTTCCAGCAGGAGCACCCCGTGGGTGCCGGCATCGGGGGAAATGAGGGCGGGGGTCAGCCGGTCGCTGTGCTCCCAGCTGCCGTCCTCCACCCCTTCCACCGGCCCGTCGTAGCAGAACCAGCGGCCGTCCTTGGTGATGCCCAGCATCATCAGGTCGAACCGGTCCTGGGGGACGCTGCGGAGGATGGAGGCCGCGCTCCACTGGGAGACCTCGTGCTCGCTGGAAGCGCCGCCGAAGACAACGGCCAGTTTGGATCTATTCAAAGTTGGTCACACTCCTTATAATCGGGCCGCCGGCGGCGGCCGGCCAGGGGAACAGGCATTCCCCCTCCCGTAACGGGATATCCTGCGCCGGGAACGACAAAGAGACAGCTGGGCGCAATACCATTATATTTTATCATAAAGGGCGGATATGCGCAACAAGGCCGCCCCCCGCTTCCCCTGGAAAAAGGCGGTTTTTCCAGGGTTTTTACCGAAAACGGCCCGCGCCTTTCCGGGCGCGGGCCGCTGGATGGGGGTAGGGGTCAATAGGTGCCGTAGATCCGGTCGCCGGCATCCCCCAGGCCGGGCAGGATGTACTTGTTCTCGTTGAGGCAGTCGTCCAGCGCGGCACAGTAGACCTGCACGTCCGGATGGGCCTTGGTGAGGGCTTCCAGCCCTTCGGGGGCGGCGATGATGCAGAGGAAGCGGATGTTCTTGCCCCCCTTGGCCTTGATCTGGCGGATGGCGTCCACCGCCGAGCCGCCGGTGGCCAGCATGGGATCCAGGACGAAGATGTCCCGCTCCTCAATATCGGCGGGGAGCTTGCAGTAGTACTCCACCGGCTGGTGGGTCTGGGGATCCCGGTAGAGGCCGATGTGGCCCACCCGGGCGCTGGGCACCAGGGTGAGGATTCCCTCCACCATCCCCATACCGGCCCGCAGAATGGGGACGATGGCCAGCTTCCGGCCGGCCAGCATCTTGCAGCGGGCAGGGGCCATGGGGGTTTCGACGGTGACCTCTTCCAGGGGAAGGTCCCGGGTGGCGTCGTAGCACATCAGGGTGGCCAGCTCGTTGATCAGCTCCCGGAACTCCTTGGAACCGGTGTTTTTGTCCCGCAGCACAGCCAGCTTGTGCTGCACCAAGGGATGATCCATGATGATGGGTTTGGGCATACGGAAAGACTCCTTTCTATTGCCGGCGCGGGAGAGGGGAGACTACTCGGTGAGGGTCCCGTCCTCAATGGCGTCGATCATCTCCAAATACCGCAGATGGCGGCCGCCCTCAAAGGAGGCGTCCACAAAGGCATCCACAATGTCGTTGGCCAGACCGGGACCGACAATCTCCCAGCCCAGGCAGAGGGCGTTGCAGTTGCTCACCTGGCGGGCCAGGCGGGCGGTGCGGGTATCGGAACAGGCGGCGGGGTGGATTCCCTTCATCTTGCAGGCGGCGGACAGCACGCCGATGCCGGTGCCGCAGAAGAGGATCGCCAGGTCACACCGGCCGTCCTTCACGGCGTTGCCGCCGGCAAGGGCAGCCTTGGGGTAGTCCATCCGCTCCTCGGGGGTGTGGGTACCCAGGTCCTCGTAGGGGATTCCCCGCTCCTCCAGGTGGGCGCGGACGGCTTCCTTCAGGGCAAAAGCACCGTGATGGCAGGCGAGAGCAATTTTCATCGGTAACATCTCCTTTTTGCATTGGTTGGCAGTGATAGAACCGGCTGCTGCCGGGGAAAGATGAACAACAGGGGGTTACTCGGTCAATTCTCCATCCTGGATGGCCATGATCTGGGCGACCCGGCGGGCGTGGCGTCCCCCCTCAAAGGAGGTGTCCAGAAAGGCGTCCACCAGCTCGTTGGCAAGGCCGGGTCCCAGCACCCGCCCGCCCAGGCAGAGGACGTTGGCGTCGTTGTGGAGGCGGGTATACCGGGCGGAATAGGTATCGGAGCAGCAGGCGGCCCGGATGCCCTTGATCTTGTTGGCAGCCATGGACACGCCGATGCCGGTGCCGCAGCACAGGATGGCCATGGTGCAGCGGCCGTCGTTGATGGCGTTGCAGGCGTACAGGGAGGCGTAGGGGTAGTCCCGTTTTTCCTCGGCGGAATAGATGCCGAAGTCCTCGTAGGGGATCTCCCGCTCCTCCAGGTGGGCACGGATGGACTCCTTGAGCTGGAAGCCGCCGTGATCGCAGGAAAGGGCAATTTTCATAGGGTATCAGGCTCCTTTTTTTGTTAACGGCCGGTGGCCGGATTGGTTGCTTGCTGGGCGGCCTGGCGGGCAAGAAGCTCCCGCTCGGCCTGGGGCAGCCGCAGGTAGACGGGGGCCAGCTCCCCGGCGGTGCACAGGCCCCCTGCCTCGGCCAGGGCCGCGGCGGCCATGGCCACCGACGAGGCCCGCTGATGGAGAAGATGGGCAGGGGCCACCCCCACATGGGGGCAGCCCTCCCCCAGGAAGGAACGGCAGAGGCGGGCCCCGTCTCCCACCAGGAGGGTGGGCTCCCGGCGGCGGGCCAGCTCTTCTCCCAACTGGGCAAGGGAGATGGCCTGGTCCTCCCACAGGCGGGTGAGCCGGCCTTCCCTGCAGGAGAAGAGGGCGGTGTACACCTGCTGGCAGCGGGCGTCCATCACCGGGCAGATGAGGCCGTCGTGGGCAAGAAGGTTGCAGGCAAGGCCCTCCAGGGTGGACACCGGGGCGCAGGGCTTGCCGGCGGCAAAGGCGAGGCCCTTGGCGGCGGCGATGCCGATCCGCAGGCCGGTGAAGGACCCCGGTCCCACCGAAACGGCAAAACAGTCCGGCTGGGCAGGAGTCGTCTCGGTGCTCCGCAGCAGCTGGTCCACCAGGGGGAGAAGGGTCTGGCTGTGGGTAAGCCTGGTATTGAGGAACTGCTCTCCCAACAGGTCCCCGTCCTTCCACAGGGCGGCCGAGGCGGCCCGGGAGGAGGAATCAACAGCCAAGATGATCAAAGCGCTCGTCTCCTTCAATGGTAATGCGCCGGGTATCCTCCCCGGCCGGGTCAAAGGTGATGACGGTTGCCCCCTGGGGGAGGGCGCCGTCCATATTCTCGCTCCATTCCACCGCCAGGATGGCGTCGCCCTCCAGATAGTCGAAAAAGCCGGTGGAGTACAGATCGTCAAACCCCCGGATCCGGAACATGTCAAAATGGCACAGGGAGATCCCGTTGCCCCGGTACTCGTTGACCAGGGCGAAGGTGGGGCTGGAAACCACGTCCCCCAGGCCGAGGCCCTGGGCCAGGCCGGCGGTGAAGGTGGTCTTGCCGGCACCCATCCCCCCCCGATAGGCCAGCAGGTCCCCGGGGCGGAGGAGGGGGGCGATTTCCCGGGCCAGCTGCCGGGTTTCCTCGGGGGAATGGGTGATCCGTGTGATCTGGGACAAAACATACACCGCCTTTTTCAAAAAGCCCGGGCAGAGAACCGGCCCTGCCGGGGGCCGCATGTCGGCCGGCAAGGGCCGCTGTAAGAACCATTATAGCATATTTCGCCCGGGTGTGACAATCGATTCTCCCTCTTCCGGGAGCGGATGGTTGAATTGGACATATTTTTGGGGTAAAATGAGAAGCAATCCCCTGCCCGGGCGGCTGCCGCCTCCCGGCGGGGGGCCGATAACACCGTATTCTTGTGAAAGGAACAGCCTATGAAAGCATTGTGGCGCCGCCTGTTTGTTGCCGTGGGCGGCTATATCCGGGCAACCGACCGGTATTTGTGGGCCATTGCCCTCACCCTTTCCGGCATCAGCGTCCTGCTCTTGCTGGGGCTTTTGAATACCGGCTACGCCACCAGGACCCAGCTGGCCACCCAGCTGATCGCCGCCTGCATGGGGATCGCCGCTGCCGTTATTCTGTCCAATCTGGATTATCATGTTCTTGCCGGATTATGGAAGCTGTACATGCCGGCCTGCCTGCTGCTGGTGCTGCTCACCTTTACCCCCCTGGGGGTGGTGCGGGGGGACGACCAGGCCTGGCTCTCCATCCCGGTGATCAACTACACCATCCAGCCGTCGGAATTTCTCAAGCTGGCCTTTATCTTCACCTTTTCCCTTCATCTGGAGCGGGTGAGGGGGGAGGTCAACAAGATTCCCAACCTGGTGAAGCTGTGTATCCACGGGGCGATCCCGGTCCTCCTCATCCACCTGCAGGGGGACGACGGCTCGGCCATGATCTTCCTGTTCATCTTCGTCTGCATGATCTTTGCCGCCGGGCTGGATATCAAGTATATCCTGTGGGCGGCGGGCGCGGCGGTGCTTGTCGCCCCGCTGGTGTGGTTCTTTGTCTTGACCGAGGATCAGAAAGAACGATTTTTGATCTTTACCAATCCGGCCTCCGACCCCACCGGCAAGGGCTGGCAGCAGTACCAGGGGCTGCTGGCCATCGGCTCGGGGGGCGTGTCCGGCACGGGGATCTTCAGCGGCCAGCATGTCTATGTGGGCGAGGCACGCAACGACTTTATCTTTACCTTCCTGGCCGAATCCCTGGGCTTTCTGGGCTGCCTGGGGTTGATCGCCCTGTTTATGGCTCTGTGCATCAAGATCCTGTGGAACAGCACCCGGGCGGAGGATCCCCTGGGCCAGTTCCTTTGTGTGGGGGTCTTTGCCATGATTGCCTTCCAGGTCATCATCAACCTGGGGATGTGCCTCAGCGTCCTGCCGGTGATCGGGGTTACCCTGCCCCTCCTCTCCTCCGGCGGCACCTCGGTGCTCACCGTGTATATCTCCCTTGGAATTGTGCTGAGCGTGTACCACCGAAGCCGGATCAACATGTTTATCGATACCTGACCCATACCAAAACGTCCCCAGGCTCCTGCCCGGGGACGTTTTGGTATGGGAAGAAAGGGGGTTACCGGCTCAGCTTTTCAATGGCGGACCGGATGCGGGCCAGAGACTCCTCCTTGCCCAGCACGGCGCACAGCTCGATGCCGCCGCCGGGGGTGAACTGCTTGCCGCTGACCGCCACCCGCACCGGCCACAGCAGATAGCCGTTCTTGCAGCCCAGCTGGCCGATCAGCTCAAAGAGGGCGTTGTGGATGCCGTCCACGGTGAAATCCTCCAGCTGCTCCAGGCAGGGGAGCACCTTCTGCAGCACCTCCAGGGAGGTGGCCTGGTTGGTCTTCATCTTCTTGCTGACAAACAGCTCGTCCGAATACTCCGGAAGGGCGTCGATGAAATCCACCTGGTCCGGGATATCCCCCAGCACCTCGCACCGGGCCTGCAGGACGGTGGACAGCAGGCGCAGGTCGGCGGTCTCGCTCTTCACCGTGCGGCGCATCCAGGGGAGGGCGGCCTGGTAAAAGTCCTCGGGGGAGAGGCGGCGGATATATTCGCCGTTGATGTAGTTGAGCTTCTGGGTGTCGAAGATGGCGGGCGATTTGGAGATGCCGGCCACGTCAAACTCCTTCACCAGCTCCTCCAGGGTGAAGATTTCGTTGTCCCCCTTGGGACTCCAGCCCAGGAGGGCAATGTAGTTGAGGATGGCGTCCTTCAGGTATCCTTTTTCCACCAGGTCCTGGTAGGAGGCGTCCCCGTTGCGCTTGGACAGCTTCTGGGTGGCGTTCTTCATCACCGGGCTGCAGTGGATGTACTTGGGGATGGGCCAGCCGAAGGCCTCGTAGAGCAGGTTGTACTTGGGGGTGGAGGACAGGTACTCGTTGCCCCGGATCACCACGTTGATTCCCATCAGGTGGTCGTCCACTACATTGGCGAAGTTATAGGTGGCCATCCCGTCCGCCTTGATGAGGATCTGATCGTCCAGGGTGGAGTTCTCCACCGTAATGTCCCCGAAGACCTCGTCGTGGAAGGTGGTGGTGCCCTCGGTGGGGACCTTCTGCCGGATGACGTAGGGAACGCCGGCGGCCAGCTTCTCGGCCACCTCCTCCGGGGAGAGGTTGCGGCAGTGCCCGTCATACTTGGTGGGCATGCCCGAGGCGGACTGGACCCGCTTGGCCTCCTCCAGCCGCTCCTTGTCACAGAAGCAGTAATAGGCGGCGCCCTTCTTGATCAGCTCTTCCGCATAGGCCTTGTGGATGCCCATCCGCTCCGACTGGACGTAGGGCCCCACCGGGCCGCCGATGTCCGGCCCCTCGTCCCACTGGAGGCCGGTTTCCCGCAGGGTGTTGTAGATGATGTCCACCGCCCCTTCCACATAGCGGCCCTGGTCGGTATCCTCGATCCGCAGGATGAACCGGCCGTCCTGGCTCTTGGCCAGCAGGTAGGCGTAGAGAGCGGTGCGCAGGTTGCCCACGTGCATGTAGCCGGTGGGGCTGGGGGCAAACCGGGTGCGGATATAGTTGAACTCCATGATGTTGTTGACCTCCAATTTTTCTCGGCAGTTTGGACCATCTGGGGAGAGAGATTCCCCAGGAATACAGACACTTCTATACTACCCCCCTCCCAGGGAATTGTCAAGGGAGACGGGGAAATCCGTCCCCGGGGGCCGGTTTTCCTTGTAAAGCCCATCCCCCTTATGGTAAAGTAAAGGCAGAAACGGCGCAGAGGGAGGAAGCGCTCTGCTGCCGGAGAGCCTGGCGGAAGCAGGAAAGGAGGAAGCGGGATGAAACGGAGACGCTGTACTGTCTGGATGGTGGGGGTGCTGCTGTTGGCGGCGCTGTGGCCTATGGCAGTATTTGCCGACATGGGACCCAAGCCTTCGGTGACGGTTGCCGTTGCCGGCGGGGAAGGGCAGGCATATTACGGTACCCTCCTGTCCCAAACGGCCTCCACCGGCCCTGCCTCCGCCTGGGATGGAAGGAGCGACTATTCCCAGTGCTGGCAGTACGGCCAGTGGGGGGAAGAGGGCCGGCCGGTGTGGGAGGCGTTCGTCCGCTACCAGGACCCGGACGGGTTCTATTTCCTGCAGGAGTGGTGGGACTGTACCCAGACCCAGTCCTTCGCCTGGACCTACTACCCCCCGTCCACCTTCAAGGTGCTCCTGTATTTTCCCCAGGAGGAGCGGTTCCTGGTAAGCCCGGTCTGCCAGACCTACGCCTTTGACAGCCACTTTACCGTCCAGCTGCCGGAAGGGGAGGGGGAGCTCCTCACGGTAACCGCCAGCTACCAGTATGGGTGGGAGGCGGTCTCCCTGGTGGTCCGGTACCTGCTCACCTTCCTGGTGGAGATGGGGGTGGCCCTCCTCTTCGGGTACCGTGGCCGGAGGGCGCTGGCGGTGCTGGCGGTGGTTAACGGAGCCACCCAGCTGGGGCTGAACCTGGCCCTGGGATGGGTGAACTATGCCGCCGGGTCGATGGCCTTTGTGGGGGCCTACATCCTGCTGGAGCTGGCCGTGTTTGGGGTGGAAGCGGCGGTGTATGCCAGAACGCTGCCCCGGCGGGGCTTTGGCGGAAAAGGAAGGGCGGTCTGCTACAGCCTGGCGGCCAACGGGGTCTCCTTTGCCCTGGGCCTGTGGCTGGCCAGGGTGATTCCCGGCATCTTCTGAAGGGAGGGAGAGAGGATGGAGATTTTTCGGCTTCTGCTCTTTTTGGCGTCGGTTGTCTGCGCCCTTTGTTCCCAGCGGATCGATCGGGCGGTCCAGGGGAAGGGTGTCGTCCAGCGGGTGATCCTGGTCTTTGCAGGCGGCGTCTGGCTGGTGCTGCTGCTGGCGGCGCTGGCTCCCCTGTTGTGGTAAACGAGGAAGCAAGTTTTCCGGCAGAGGAGAGGAGATTTCGGCCCCGAGGAGGATTTCCCCGGGGCGTTTTTGCGCCCGGTTTCCGCCTAAGCGGCGGGAAGGGACCGCTTTTCCCAAAAGGCGACGTCTGGGAATGACAGGATTTTCCATGCAGGAGGGGATAGAATACCCGTAGAACAATCCGCCGGGACAAGCCCTGGCGGGAAAAGGGTGAATGCAATGAAAAACTCCACGGAATTTGTGGGGCTGAGGCTGGGGGACCGGCTCTCCCGGCTGGCCGCCTCCAACCATCCCCTCCTCGTTTGGTTTGCTGCCCTGGGACTGGGGTTCCTGCTGGCCCAGGGACGAATCCTGGGGGAGGGAACCTCCTTCGGCCTGGCGGCGGTGGCCGCCTGCAGCCACGCCCTGACCCTTCCCACTGCCGCCGGCGCCATGGCCGGTTACCTGGTGGGACAGGGACTGGCCGACCGGGTGGGATTCCTGGTCGCCGCCTTCCTGATGGCGGTGGGAAAGATTGCCGTGGGGGAGGAGCGGTGGAAGGAGCTCCCCGTGTGGGCGGCCCCTGCCCTGGCGGGGACAGGGGCTGTGGTCAGCTCTCTGGCGGGAATCTGGGCCAGCGGCACAGGGTACGACTGGGCGCTGATGGTTTCCCGCCTTCTGCTGGCGGCGGTGGGGTGCTATTTCCTCCTGTCGGTTCAGGCCAGCGCCCGGGCCGGGTTCCGCTTGCTGGGGCGGCTGGAATGGATTGCTGCCGCCGTTTGTGCCGCCATGGTGGTTTCCGGGCTGGCCCAGCTGACGGTGGGGCCGGTTTCCCTGGGGCGGACCGCCGCCATCCTCCTGGTGCTGGTGGCCGCCCGGGTGTCCGGCGTCCAGGGGGGCGCGGTGGCCGGGGTGGCCGCCGGGTTTGCCATGGGGTTTGTCAGCGGGGAGTTTTCCCTTTACATTACCGCCTACGGCCTGGGAGGGCTGCTGGCGGGGGTCTTCGCAGGAATGGGCCGCCTGGGAGCGGCGGGGGCCTTTGCCGTGACCAACGGTTTTTTGGTATTGGTTACCTATCCCAGAGGGGAGCTCTCCCCCCTGCTGGAGGCCTTTGCCGCCACGGTTCTCTTCATGGTGCTGCCGGGGAGTCTCCTTCGCCGGGCGGAGGCGTTCCTGCTGCCCGGCGCCGGCGAGGAGAGCAGCTCGGTCAAGCGGGTGGTGGCGGCGTCCCTTGGGGCGACGGTCGCCGCCCTGGACGAGATCAGTCAGGTGACCCAGCAGGTGTCCGGACAGCTGGAAAAGCTGAGCGGCCCTCCCGCCGCCCCCGGCCCCGACCGGGCGGTGGAGACAGTCTGCCGCCGGTGCTCCAGCCGGCTCACCTGCTGGCAGCGGCGGTATGACGACACGGCCGACGGCCTCTCCAAGGCGGTTGCCCAGCTGCGGATGGAGGGCCGGGTGGACCCGGAGGCCCTGCCGGAGCCATTCCGGGAGCGGTGTGTCCGCCTTCCCCAGCTGCTGGGGGAGCTGGAAAAGGAGTACGCCGCCTACACCGCCGGGGAAGGCACCCGGCGGAAGGTATCCCAGGTACGGTCGGCGGTGACCGACCAGTTCCGGGGGATGGCCATGTTCCTCTCCGGGCTGGAGCGCCAGGTAGAGGAGATTGCCTCCGGGGACCCGGCCGCCACCCAGCGGCTGCGGGAATATTTGAAGGCGCGGATGCTGGAGCCCCTGTGGGCGGTGTGCTACACCGACCGGGGACGGCGGCTGTGGGTAAAGGCCTGCATCCCTCTCTACAAAAAGGCCCGCCTGGATGTGGAGGAGCTGACCCTGGAGCTGTCCGACCTGCTGGACCGGGATCTGGAACGCCCCCGGGTCTCCCAGCTGGAGGGAAAGGTGATCCTTACCTTTTCGGAAAAAGCGGAGCTGACCGCCGTTTTTGGTTCCTATCAGATCACCTGCGGCGGGGAAAACCTGTGCGGGGACAGCTTCCGCACCTTTGTCACCGACGGGGTGACCGCCCACCTGATCCTGTCCGACGGGATGGGCAGCGGCGGCGCGGCGGCGGTGGATTCGGCCATGGCGGCGGGGCTCATTGCCCGGCTGGCCCAGGCGGGGGTGGATTACGACTCGGCCCTGCGGCTGGTGAACTCGGCCCTGCTGGTGAAATCGGGGGAGGAATCCCTGGCCACGGTGGACGTGACCTCCATCGACCTGCACACCGGCCGGGCTTCCTTTTACAAGGCGGGGGCCGCCCCCACCATCCTCCGGAAGGGGGGACGGGGCGGGAGCGTGGAATCCGCCTCCCTGCCCGCCGGGATCTTGAAAGGGGTGGACTTTGAGAAGAGCACCCTGGCCCTCCACCCGGGGGACCTGGTGGTGATGCTCTCGGATGGCGTGTGTGCTTCCGGGGTGGACTGGATTGTCAGCATGGTGGAGCATTGGGAAGGGGAAGATCCCGATCAGCTTTGCCGCCAATTGGCCGAGACCGCCCGCTTGCGGCGGAACGACGGCCGGGAGGACGATATTACCGTCCTTTGCTGCATCCTCCAGCGATAGCCCCGTTTTCCATAGATGACGTTTCGTCTCCTTCCTCAGATTCTCAACAGCAGAACCAGGGGTCCCGGTCCGGCCGGAACCCCTGGTTCTGTTTTTTCTTCCAAGGGGTTGACAAAGGTGATCTGTCTGTATATACTGTTATCATAACAAGCATAACAGTTATAACAGGAGGTGGGAAGGTGAAGCTGTTGCTCTCCAATACATCCGGCGTCCCCATCTATGAACAGCTGAAGGCGCAGATCAAGGAAGCGATCCTGTCGGGGGAGCTGGCGGAGGGGGAGGCCCTGCCCTCCCTCCGGCAGCTGGCCAAGGACCTGCGGATCAGCGTCCTGACGGTGACCAGGGCCTATACCCAGCTGGAGCAGGAGGGATTTGTGACCAACGTCCAGGGCAAGGGCTGCTACGTCCTCTCCCGGGACAACGGGATGATCCGGGAACAGCTGCTCCGGACGGTGGAGCAGCATCTGGAGCAGGGGGTCCGGGCGGCCCGGACCGCCGGCCTGTCGTGGGAAGAACTGGTGTCGATGCTGCAAGGGCAGTGGGAGGAAGAAAGCCATGAATGATATTCTCAGGGTAAACAATCTGGCCAAGCGGTACCCTTCGTTTTCCCTGGAGGGGATCACGCTGGACCTGCCGGCCGGATACATTATGGGCCTCATCGGGGAAAACGGAGCAGGAAAGACCACCCTGATCCGCACCATCCTGGGGATGGTGCAGGCGGACGAGGGGACGGTGGAGCTGCTGGGTCGCCCTGTGGACAAGGAAGTCCTGTCCCAGGTAGGGGTGGTGTTTGACCAGTCCCACCTGGTGGAGGAGTGGAAGGTGGCCGAGGCGGAGAAGGCGCTCATGGCCTTCTATCCCCAGTGGGACCGGGAGACCTTCCGGCGCTGTTTGGAGCGGTTTGCCATCTCCCCCGGCAAGAAGGTGAAGGAGCTGTCCCGAGGGATGCAGACCAAGCTGTCGCTGAGCATGGCCCTCTCCCACCGGGCGCGGCTGCTGATTCTGGACGAACCCACCAGCGGCCTGGACCCGGCCTCCCGGGACGAGCTGATGGAGCTGCTGGCCGACTACATTCTGGACGGGGAGAAGAGCGTGCTCTTCTCCACCCACATCACCGCGGACCTGGAACGGGGGGCGGATTTTATCACCTACCTGCACCGGGGCCAGCTGTTGTACACCGGCCCCAAGGAGGAACTGATGGAGAGCTTCTGCCTGGTGCGGGGGGAGAAGGAGGCCTTTGTTCCCAGAGTGAAGGAGCGGGTAATCGGCCTGCGGCGGTATGGCAGCGGGTACGAAGGGCTTCTCCGGGCGGAGGATGTGGGGCTGCTGCCCCCGTCCATCCAGCGGGAGCGGGTGACCATCGACCAGATTATGGTGTTTGTAGGAAAGGAGGAGCTGGCATGAGGGGAACGCTGTGCTGCTGCCGGTTCGACTATTATCAGCTGCTGGCCTACCGCAAGAGCATGCTGTTTTTTCTGCTGTACCCGGCATTGATGGCGTTTTTTACCGGCGAAGCCATGAGCGGGGTGACCTTTGTGGGGATCATGTCCATCATGACGGTGGGATACGCCTTTTCCATTGAGGAGCGGTACCACACCGACCGGCTGGCCCTCCCGGTGGACCGGAAAGCCAAGGTGCGGGGACGGTATCTGTTTACGGTGGGGCTGATTGTGGCGATCAGCCTGCTTGGGCCGGTGGAGGGGATCCTCTTGTCGGTGCTGATGGACCAGCCGCTGGACCTGGCCGCCGCGCTGGGGCTGTGGCTGGCGACGGTGCTGGCGGTGCTGATCCTGGCCTCCTTCCAGCTGCCGGTCTTCTTCAAGGTGGGGTATATGAAGGGGCGGTATGTGGCGGTGATCCCCTTTATGCTGTGCTGCCTGTCGGTGCCGCTCCTTCTGGAGCTGCTGCGGGACGAGGGGACCCGGGCCGTTTTGGAGAAGACGGTCCACCAGATCCTGGGGAACCCCTTGTTCCTGCTGGCCGCGCTGGGGGTGGGGGCCATCCTGGCCCTGGGAGTTTCCTATCGGATATCGACGCGGCTGTACAGCCGCCGGGAGTTATGAAGGGAGGCGCCGCCCGGCCCCTGGGAGCCGTTCTGGGGGCGGCCCTTCTCCTGGCAGGGTGCCGCGGACCGGGCTTGCCGGCAGGAACGTACACCACGCCGGACGGGCGCTGGGAGCTGGCGGTGGAGCCGCCGCAGGGATTGGGGGGCGGTTCCGGCCGGATTGTACTGGTCCTTCCCAATGGGGAGGAGCGGGTTTTTCAGGTGGAGGGGAACAGCCCGCTGTTCTGGGAAGGGGAATCGCCGCAGGGCGGATCCGGGTACAGAGATTCTGGCTGGAAGAAGACACAATAAGAAGGCTCCGGGGGAGGAACAGGGCATTGGGTACCCTGTCCCTATCCCGGAGCCTTCTTGCCTGCCGCAGCGGGTTTTAAAATCTGCGGGGGCAGGGGATTTTTTCTACACCTGAAAACGGGTGGAGGGCACAAAAGCCCGGAGAAGCCTGCTGGATTTGGGAAACCAGCTGCCGGACGACCGGATAGCAGCCGTAGGCGCTTTTGAGGAGCAGAGGGCGACAATTCCCCGAGGAGAGTCGTCTTCAATGGGGATTCCCACCAGTTGACCGCTCTGTACCCTTTGTACCGCTGTGCCGGCTGGCCATTGCGGAATGCCCCTGCTTTGCTTCCCTATTGATTCTCTCGCCCTCCCTGGGCGCGAGGCGGATGCCGCTGCTGGAACGGGAAACCAAGGCGACCCCCAGTTCTTCCTCCAGCAGATGAAGGGTTTTGGTCAGGCTGGGCTGGGACAGATAGAGCTGGCGGGCGGCCTTGCTGATCGACCCCGCCTCCACCAAAGCGACAAAATAGGCCAAAGACTGAATTTTCATTGCCGCTGCCCCCTTTTGTAGGCCGTTGCCTTCAATAAGAAAGTGGGACGTCCACCCAAACGGTTCTGTACGGGATGATTACGCCCCATAGATTTTTTTCATGCTGCTCAATTTTTCTGTATTTTACAAATTCAAACGAATATGTTAAACTAATTATAACGATAATTAACGGAGGTTTCAAGACGAGCCCGTTAATTTGAAAGCACTGATCAAAATACTGAAAAGGAGCGAGCAGTTATGACCAAGCGTGAACGTTTTGAGAAATTCCTGGCAAACGAGCCTGTGGATCGTGTCCCTGTGGCATTTTTCCACCATTTTACCACCGAGCAGGAATGGCTTAGCGGTATGACCAATGAAGCTGCTTTTGAAAAGAACATCGAGGGACACCGGAAGGCCCGGGAGGTCTTTGATCCCGATGTAATCAAGGTCATGAACGATACCCTGATGATCATGCCGGTGGACGCTTCTTTTGTAAAGACTCCCGCCGATCTGCGGAAGATTCAGCCCCCCATGCCTGGTTCTCCCTTCTTTGAAAAGAGCAAAGAGCTGACCCAGCGGGTAGTGGAGATTTACAAGGGCTCCGATGCGCCCATCTATATCACCGGATTCAGCCCCTGCATCATCCTGCGCACCGCCATCAGCGGGATGGATGTGGGAACCGAAAAGTCGGATAAGACCAAGCTCCACACCTTCCTGGAGGAGGATCCCGAGTCGGTGATGGCGGCGCTGGACAAGATTGCCGACAGTGTAATTGCCCTTACCAAGATGCTGCTGACCGAAACCGGCGCCGAGGCCATCTATCTGAGCGTCAACAACCAGTCCCATTATGTGCCCGACGAGTTCTATACCAAGTACATTACGCCTTCGGACAAAAAGGTCATCGCCGCCGTCAATGAGCTGAGCAAGTTCAACATGCTCCATATCTGCGGGTACCACGGCAAGGCCAACAACCTGGAGCTTTTCAAAGACTATGACTTCCCGGTTATCAACTGGGCGGTGCACGCCGAGGGCGTGGGCCTGGCCGAAGGCAAGAAGATCTTTGGCGGCAAGCCGGTTTGCGGCGGCTTTGCCCAGGCGGAGACCATCTACACCGGCACCCGGGAGGAAGTAAAGGCCGAGACCTACAAGTATCTGGACGAAGTGGGCCAGGTGGGCGTGATGCTGGGCGCCGACTGCACCGTCCCCACCGATATTGACGACAACCGTCTGGAATGGGTGCGGCAGGCCGCCGTCGACTACGCCGCCGAGCACAAATAACGGCGCGGCAGGATAGAATGACAATGGAGGCGGCAGCCCGGCGGGGCTGCCGCCCACCCAGATATAGAAACATACAAGGAGGGGATTTTATTATGGAAAATGGGAAAAGAACCGGCTGGCAGACCTTCCAAGCCTGGTTCGGCATTGGCGCGCTGATGTTTGGTACCTACTGCGGCGCCAATATGGCCAGCGGTGTGTACGCCTCCGCTTACATCGTCACCCTGGGCGGCGGCTGGGCCTTTGTGTGGCTGGCCATGTTCTGTGTGGCAATGTCCTTCTTCTGCAGCGTGGGCCTCAACTTTATCCGGGCCTACAAGGTGAACAACTACAATGCCTATTATCTGGCCCTGTACGGCCTCCAGAAGCCGGATTCCAACGCGCTGCTCAAGAACATTGTCACCATCTTTTTTGATATTTACACCATCCTGATGGGGCTGGTTACAGTAGCCGCCACAATCGCCCTCTTTGCAGAGCTGTTTTACTCCCTGCTGGGTGTGCCGGTTTTCATCGGCAGCGTGGGAGCGGTGCTCCTTTTTGCGGTGCTTACCATCTACGGGGCCGGCTTCCTGCGGAAGTTTAACACCGTCATGACAATTTCCCTGATTTTGTCCATTCTTGCTATTCTGGTTTCGGTGATTGCCATCCGGGGGGATGTGCTGGCCGAGCGGATCGGAAACTTTGAGATCGGTCCGGACTGGGGAATTACTGCTCTGGGAGCCCATCTTTCCATGTTTGTCTCCTACTGCTTTACCACCTCCAGCTGGGGTTCTTCCCTGAGCAACTATGCGGATCAGATTCACACCAAGAAGGACGCCATTGGATCGGGCATTACCATCGGCATCATGGTGACCTCCCTCTTTGTGGCCACCGGCGCCATCGTGCTTCCCTTTATGCCGGAAGCCTATGCCGACAGCGCCCCCATCCTCACCATCTGCCAGAAGTACCTGAACCCGGTGCTGACCATTGTGTACTGGCTGGTGGTCATCCTGTCGGTGGTGTCCACTGCCCCCACCTTTACCTTTAACGTGGCCAACCGGTGGTCCATCGTCTGGAAGACCGACAAGATTCCCCAGAAGGCCAAGTTCTTTATCCTGTCCATGGCCTTCCTGCTGGCCTGCTGGTTCATCTCCGGCGTGGGATTGATGGCCATCGTCCAGAAGGGATACGTCATGCTGGGCAACATCGCCCTCTTTGCCGTGGTAATCCCCTTGCTGATTTCCATGGTGCGGGTCCATCGTCTGGACAAGAAGAACAAGGAAGAAGGGAAGGAGCCTGCCTAAGGGAGGATTCTCCCGGGCCGCAGATGCGGCTGGCTGGTTTCTTTGAAAACAAACGCCCGATAGTACAGGAGTATTGTATTATCGGGCATTTTTGTGGAAAAAAGTGGGCCTGGCCTCCCTCAAAGGCTGTAACTATCTGGGGAAGGAGATACAAAATGGATGTTCATCAGTATGCCAACTACCTGCAGATCCTCCGCAAGGAACTGATTCCCGCCATGGGCTGCACCGAGCCCATCGCCGTTGCCTTCGCGGCGGCCAAGGCCCGCCAGGTGCTGGGTGTCATGCCCGAGCGGATGGTGGCCCGGTGCAGCGGCAACATCATCAAAAACGTCAAGGGGGTCAGCGTGCCCAATGCCGGCGGCCAGAAGGGAATTGAAGCGGCGGCGGTTTTGGGAGCGCTGGCGGGGAAGGCGGATCTGGAGCTGGAGGTCATCAGCCAGGCGACCCCTCAGGAGGCGGAAGAAACCCGCCGGCTGGTGGCCGCGGGGCTTTGCCGGTGCCAGCTGGCAGAAAAGGTGGAAAATCTGTATATCTGCATCGAGGCGGCGGCCGGGGAGGACACGGCGGTTGTGGAGGTGAAGACCAAGCACAACCACATCTCCCGCATTGAGAAGAATGGGCAGGTGCTGCTGTCCGCCGACGATATCCCCGTAGAGGACGGCGGCGACAAGAGCCAGCTGAACCTGAAGGACATCCTGGAGTTTGCCAACGCGGTGAAGCTGGAGGATGTGGAAGAGGTGATCGGCCGGCAGATCCAGTACAACTGCGCCATCTCCCGGGAAGGACTGGACCGGGAATGGGGCGCTTCGGTGGGCCGGACGGTGCTGGAAACGGGCGGCGAAGACCTGCGGACCCAGGCGATTGCCCGGGCGGCGGCGGGATCGGATGCCCGGATGAACGGCTGTGCCCTGCCGGTGGTGATCAACGCCGGCAGCGGGAACCAGGGGATTACCTGCACCCTGCCGGTGGTGACCTATGCGGAGGCGATGGGGGTGGGGAAGGAGAAGCTCTACCGGGCGATGGTCCTCACCAACCTGATTGCCCTCCATCAGAAGCGGTATATCGGCAACCTGTCCGCCTACTGCGGGGCGGTTTCGGCGGGGACCGCTGCCGCCTGCGGAGTGGCCTACCTCCATGGGGAGGGGTACGAGGTGATCGGCAAGACCATCGTCAACTCCCTGGGCAACACAGGGGGGATCGTCTGTGACGGGGCCAAGGCCTCCTGTGCCGCCAAAATTGCCTCGGCGGTAAACGGCGGGCTGCTGGGGTACGAGATGGCCAAGCGGGGCCGGGTCTTCCCCTTTGGAGAAGGGCTGGTGGAAGGCGATTACGAGCAGACCATCCGCAACTTCGGCCAGCTGGGACGCAGCGGCATGAAGGAAACCGACGTGGAGATCCTCCACATGATGATCGGCGACTGACGGGAAGAAGGCATCCCCCCAACAGGCCCGCTCCCTGCGAGGGAAGCGGGCCTGTTTTGATGGAGGCTCAGGGGGAGTCGGGGGGCGACAGGGAAGGAAACAGGGCCGCCAGCTCCTGGCGGAGGAGGAGCCGGTCCTCCGCGGCGGCGGCCTCCCGCAGGCGGGCGACCCCCTGGAAAAAGGGGCCTTCCTCCAGGGGGAGGGGGCGGATCATGGAGATGCGGGGGCTCTTGGTGGGGAGGGGGACCTCTTCCGCCAGGACCAGCTCCTCGTGGAGCTTTTCCCCAGGGCGCAGGCCGGTGAAGACGATGGGAATGTCCTCCCCGGGGCGCAGGCCGGACAGGCGGATCATCTCCTTGGCCAGGGACAGGATCGACACCGGTTCCCCCATATCCAGGAGGAAGATCTCCCCGCCCCGGGCCAGGGAGGAAGCCTCCAGCACCAGCTGCACCGCCTCGGGGATGGTCATGAAGTAGCGGGTCATGGCCGGGTCGGTGACGGTAACCGGGCCGCCGCAGGCAATCTGCCGCTGGAAGAGGGGAACCACGCTCCCGTGGGAACCCAACACGTTTCCAAACCGGACCGCGGCAAAGATGGTGGCGCCGTCCTGGCGGGCCATCAGCTGGAGGGCCATCTCCGCCAGCCGCTTGGTGGCGCCCATGACGTTGGCCGGGTTGACCGCCTTGTCGGTGGAGATGAGGAGAAACCGCTCCACCCCCGCCCGCCTGGCGGCCGAGGCGGCGGCGATGGTGCCGAGAAGGTTGTTTTTCACCGCTTCGAAGGGGTTTTCCTCCATCAGGGGGACGTGCTTGTGGGCGGCGGCGTGAAAGACCACCGACGGCCGGTACCGGGTCATCAGCCGGAGCAGGCGGTTCTCCTCCCGCACCGAGCCCACCTCCAGCCGGTACCGCCCGGGGGAGAATTCCTCGCCCAGCTGCTCGCCCAGGGCGAAGAGACCGTTTTCCCAGATGTCCACGGCGATGACCTGCCGGGCGCCGAACCGCAGAGCCTGGCGGCACAGCTCGCTGCCGATGGAGCCGGCCCCGCCGGTGACCAGGACCACCACCCCTTGCAGAAGCCGGGCGGCGGAGGAGAGATCCACCGGGGACGGCTCCCTCCCCAGGAGCTGCTCCGGCTGGATCTGGTAGAAGCGGGCGAGGCCCAGGTCGGCGGGGCCGCCGGCAATGCCGAACCGGCGCAGGGCAAGGCCGTTTTCCCGGCAGAGGGCCGCCACCTGGGACAACCGGGAGGGAGAAAGGGAGTGGATGGCGACGATCACCTCGTCCAGGGCCATCCAGGAGGCCAGATGGGGCAGCTCCTCCGGCGGGCCGGAGACGGCCAGCCCCGCCCGCCGCTTCCCCCGGAGAGCGGGGCAGTCGTCCAGAAAGATCACCGGCACCACCCCGTCCCCAGGGGAGAGGGAGAGTTTTTCGGCCAGGTGCTGGCCCAGCTCCCCGGCGCCGAAGATGGCCGCCCGGCGGCTGCCGGGCCCGCTCCGCCGCCGGAGGAGGATCGTCCGGCGGCGGGCCAGGGCGGGGGGAATCAGCCGCCCTGCCAAGGCAAGCCACCCGGACGCCAGGGCGAAGATCCCTCCCCGCCAAAGGGGGTGGGGCCATCCTGTCCCCAGGGCCATCCCCGCCGCTGCCGCCCCGCCGGTGAGGCTGGCCAGCAGCAGCCGGCCGCAGGGAAGGCGGAGCCGGGGCTGGGGGCGGCGGTACAGTCCCCACAAGGCGCTGGAGAGGGCCAGAAGCCCTCCCCCCGCCAGCCAGCCGCCGGCAGGCAGAGGGAAAACGGCCAGCCGGGCGGCCAGGCTCCCGGACGCCAGATCCCACAGGAACAGGAAGAGAGGAAGAAAATTCATGGGGCGCTCCTTTCGGAAAATGGGGGATTTTCCGCCGTTTTGGGCGGATGAGGGGCACGGCGGCCAACGGCCGCTTTTTTTCGCCCTCCTGCGGATGAATGGTTGAAATATCGGCGGTAAGGCCGTATAATAGTACTGGTGCGTTGGAATCTTCTGCGGCAGGCGGGCGGTTCCAGACGGGCGAACCACTGCCGAAGGGGGAAGAGTTCGGTGATTTCTTTCTACAAAACGATTGACAATACGGTTCAGCCGGTGGACGAGCTGGTGGATGGCTGCTGGGTGTCGGTGGTATCCCCCACCGCCAGCGACCTGGGCTTTTTGGCGGACCAGCTGGGAGTAGACCCCGGGTTTGTCCAGGCGGCAATGGACGAGGAGGAAAGCTCCCGGATTGAGAGCGACGAGGGACAGACCCTGGTCATTGTGGACGTTCCCTCCGCCGACCCCCAGCCCCAGGACGAACGTACCATAGTATATTCCACCCTGCCTATGAGCATTATCATTCTGGAGAATTATGTAATCACCGTCTGCCTGCGGCCCCTTCAGGTAATTGAGGACATTGCGGAGGGGCGGGTGAGAGGGGTGGCCACCCACCTGAAGACCCGTTTCCTCTTTACCCTCCTGCTGCGGATTGCCAACCGCTTCCTGATCTACCTGAAGCAGATCGACAAATTGACCTCCTACACCGAGATGCAGCTCCACAAGGCCATGAAAAACGCCGAGCTGATCCAGCTGCTGGGGCTGCAAAAGTCCCTGGTGTTCTTCTCCACCTCCCTGAAGTCCAATGAGATGACCATGGAGAAGATCCTGCGGGGGCGGATCCTCAAGCTCTACGAGGAGGACGAGGAGCTGCTGGAGGACGTGCTCATCGAGATCAAGCAGGCCATTGAGATGTGTAGCATTTACACGGGGATTCTGTCCAGCACCATGGATGCCTTCGGATCCATCATCTCCAACAATCTGAACATTGTGATGAAGGTGTTGACCTCCCTGACGGTGGTGATGGCCATCCCCACCATGGTGTCCGGCTTTTATGGGATGAATGTTTCGGGCCTTCCGTTCCCCTACTTCTGGTTCCCCACCCTGGTGACCCTGATTCTGGTGGCGGTGGCGACCATCATTCTGGTAAAGAAAGGGATGTTCTGACAGGGGAAAAGGCGAGGGGCCCGGTGGAAACAGGCCGTTTTGTAGGTTTGAAATTAGCTTTGACTAACTTGTGAGGCGGGGCATACTGTCTGTAAGAAGCGCTCTTCCGGCCCTTGGGCGGGAGGAGGGGCGGCTGCCCGGCCTCGAAAGGAGGAAGATGGATGAACGGTATTGCATGGGCGGCGGTAGGGACCGGCTTTACCTTTGGAATGACCACCCTGGGCGCGGCGCTGGTGTTCTTTTTCCGCAGGGGGGTGAGCCCCCAGCTGCAGCGGGTGCTGCAGGGATTTGCGGCGGGGGTGATGATCGCCGCCTCGGTGTGGAGCCTGCTGATCCCGGCCATCGAGGAGGCGGAGGCCGCGGGCATTCCCGGGTGGATGCCGGCGGCGGGAGGCTTCGTGCTGGGGATTGCCTTCCTGATGGTGCTGGACCTGTGCCTGCCCCATCTGCATCCCGGCTCCCGGGAACCGGAGGGCCGTCAAGCCGGCTGGAAGCGGACCACCATGCTGGTGCTGGCAGTCACCCTCCACAACATTCCCGAAGGAATGGCGGTGGGCCTTTCCTTCGCCCTGGCTGCCCAGCACACGGGGGAAGCGGCCCTGGGAGCGTCGGCCCTGGCGCTGGCCCTGGGCATCGGGATTCAGAACTTTCCCGAGGGAGCGGCCATCTCCCTGCCCCTGCGGCAGGAGGGCTTGTCCCGGCTGCGCAGCTTTGCCTATGGAAGCCTGTCGGGAATTGTGGAGCCGATCTTCGGCATTTTGGTGGTGCTGGCGGCGGGGACGATCCAGCCGCTGATGCCCTGGCTGCTCAGCTTTGCGGCGGGGGCCATGCTCTATGTGGTGGTGGAGGAGCTGATCCCCGAGGCCCATCTGGGGGAACATTCCCACCTGGGAACCTTGGGGGTCATGGGCGGCTTCCTGGTGATGATGGTGCTGGATGTGGCCTTGGGATAGGAAGAAAGCGAGGACTCGCTGTCGAAAGAAGGCAGGATTTTTCTTTCTTCGGCTGATGAAGCTTGACTTTTCCCGGTCAAATGGAGTACACTGGAGCTGGTAGAGAAGGTTAGCAATCGCTAACCTTTTTTACGTGGAAGAAATGTTAGCTATGACTAACAGAAAATGAGGCCATATTGACCTTCAGCACAAGAAAGGACGGAATCCCTATGAATTGTTTTCACTGCATCAAAAATGAAAAGTTTCTCTGCTTTGTAGGTGGGATTGCAGCTGCTACCATCGGGGTAAAGGCCATCAGGAGCCCACAGGCCCGCAAACTGTGTGTTACCGGCATGGCCAAAGGGATGAAGCTGCAAAAGGATGCCCAGGCCATGTTCCAGAACATGAAAGAGGATGCCCAGGACCTGTGTTATGACGCGAAGATGGAAGCTGAGGGGAAGGACGCATAATGCACAGCACCATTGTCTATGATCGACCGGGCCGACTGCGCCTTCGGTGTGGCCAATATGCCTTTGACCAGCGGCAGGCGCCGGGGATCGAGGCCCTTCTGATGGG
The DNA here is from genome assembly GCA_904387055.1 of Candidatus Heteroruminococcus faecigallinarum. Taxonomy (GTDB): domain Bacteria; phylum Bacillota; class Clostridia; order Oscillospirales; family Ruminococcaceae; genus Heteroruminococcus; species Heteroruminococcus faecigallinarum. Next base: position 43,949 of record CAJFKV010000003.1, read on the forward strand.
CGAGATGGGGGTGGAGCAGGTGACCGCCTGCTCCACCAACGGCAGCATTCTCGTCCTTTATCGCGGTACGGCCAGAGCGCGGATTCTGGAGCGGGTGGCCGCCATCCGCCGGGACACCATCCCTGCAGCCCCTCAGGAAACGGTCCAGGGGCTGCAGGAGATCGACAATTGGTTTTGGAACCGGTTTGCTTGGATGGTGGTCCGACGTGCCCTGTTCCGGTTTATTCTTCCTTCGCCGATTCGAATGGCGGTGACCCTGATAAAGGCGCTGGGATATGGGAGGGCTGGCCTGCACAGCTTGTTCCGTGGGAGGATGGACGTGTCGGTTTTGGATGCGGCCTCCATTGGGGCGGCCATCGCCCAGGGTTCCTATGCCACCGCCAGCTCGGTGATGTTCTTGCTGTCCCTTTCCGGACTGCTGGAGGAGTATACCCGCCGCCGCACGGGGACAGCACTCCGGCAAAGCCTGACAATCCATGTGGATCAGGTGTGGCGGGTGGAAGAAAACGGCCGTGAGGAATCGATTCCCATGGCTTCCCTGCAGGTGGGGGAGAAGATCCGCATTCGCTGTGGATCGCTGATCCCCGTGGACGGCAAAGTAACCGACGGCGACGGCATGGTGAACGAAGCAGCCATGACCGGAGAACCGCTGGCTGTTCATAAGCGGCCCGGATCGGTGGTTTATGCGGGCACCACTATGGAAGAGGGGACGCTCACGGTGGAGGTGACCGCTCTTTCCGGGGAGAGCCGGATCAGTCAGATCGTGGAGATGATTGAAGAGTCGGAAAATTTGAAGGCCGGCGTACAGAGCCGGGCCGAACACCTCGCCGATGCCATTGTTCCGCTCAGCTTTTTGGGAGCTTTGGGGGTGGGAGCGGTAACCCGCAGCCTGACCAAGGCCCTCTCGGTCCTGATGGTGGACTACTCCTGCGCCATCAAGCTGTCCACCCCCATTGCGGTGATTTCCGCCATGCGGGAGGCGGCGACCCACAAGCTGATGGTGAAGGGAGGCAAGTATCTGGAAGCCTTTGCCCGGGCGGACACCATGATTTTTGACAAGACCGGCACCTTGACTGCCGCCTGCCCTCAGGTGACCAAGGTGATTCCTCTGGCCGGCTATAGCCGGGACCAGGTACTGCGGATTGCCGCCTGTATCGAGGAGCATTTCCCCCACAGCATGGCCCGGGCGGTGGTCCAAAAGGCAGTGGAGGAGAATCTCCAGCATGAGGAACGTCATGCGCAGGTGGAATACGTGGTGGCCCATGGGGTGTCCACCCAGCTGTATGGCCAGCGTGCCCTCATCGGCAGCTACCATTTTATCTTTGAGGACGAACAGATCCCCTTTCCTCAGGAGGAGAAAGAGCTGGTGGAACGGGAGACGGCCGGGTCCTCCGCACTGTATCTGGCCATCGGCGGCCGGCTGGCGGGGGTAATCTGCATCAGCGACCCACCCCGGCCGGAGGCTGCCCAAGCCATTCAAGAGCTGCGGGAACTGGGGATCCGCCAGGTGGTGATGCTGACCGGCGACCACGAAAACGCCGCCCGCAGCGCCTGCCGGCAGATGGGTATCTCCCAGTACCGTGCCCAGGTGCTTCCCGACGAAAAGGCCACGCTGGTGGCCCGGTACAAGGAGGGAAGCGCCGGGGTGATTATGGTGGGGGACGGCATCAACGATTCCCCCGCCCTGGCTGCCGCCGATGTATCGGTGGCCATGAAGGATTCCTCCGACCTTGCCCGGGAAGTGGCGGATATTACCCTTCTTTCGGCAGACCTGAGGGATCTGGCGGTACTGCGCCGGCTGAGCAGAAGGATGCTGGAGCGGATCGACCGAAATTATCGGACCATCCTTTCATTCAATACGGCCCTGCTGCTGTTGGGACTGGGTGGCGTACTGCGGCCCACCACTACGGCCATGCTGCACAATCTGTCCACCATGGCCATTGCGGCGGGCAGCATGCGCCTGTATTTGAAGGAGGAAGACGGCAAACGACAGACGAAACAAACGGCCCTTCCGGCATCCCGCCAGGGATCGGGCCGGAGACGGGGAAGCCTGTAGGGCCCTGCCTTTTGCCGGGGAAAGGAGCAGGTCATGGTTACCTGGATCATTCTGGCAGCGGTGATCCTCATCGCTGTGTACACGGTTGGTTCCTATCGGAAAAAGCTGACCTCCGGCTGCTGCGGCGCCCAGGGGGACGGAATGGAAAAGAAAGTAAGGGTGGAGGACCGAAACAAGAACCATTATCCCTATCAGGCGGTAGTAACCATTGATGGGATGGTTTGCGGCAGTTGCAGCCGGCGGGTGGAGAATGCCCTCAATCGGCTGGATGGGGTATGGGCCCAGGTGGATCTGGGGGCGGGTACCGCGCTGGTGCGGATGAAATACCCCGTGGAGGATGCCGTCCTCAAGGAAGCAGTAAACAGGAGCGGGTACACGGCCCTTCGGATTACCCATCCGACGGGGCCGGTTTCCCAGCCGCTGCTGTAAAAAACCGCCCGCCGGAATCGTTCCGATTCCGGCGGGCGGTTTTTTGCGATACGGGAAAGGCTACAGGGTGAGGGTGGGGGCGGCATAGGTCCGGGCGGCCAGCTCGCTGTCCACCATATACAGGCCCTTGGGATCGCTTCCAAAGAGCTCCATCTTGGTAATCAGGTCGTGGGAGTTGGTTTCCTCTTCCCCCTGCTCCTTCACAAACCAATCCAGGAACTGGGTGGTGCGGAAGTCCTTCGCCTCCTGGGCGGCGGCGTAGATGGTGTGGATGAGCCCCGTGACATACTCCTCGTGGGCCAGGCCGGCCTGGAGCGGGTCCATCAGGGTCGAGAAGGCGGTATCCGGCTTGGGGATGGCCTCCAGCGTGACGGGGGCGTTGTTGTTCTGCAGGTACTGGTAGAAGAGCATGGCGTGATCCCGCTCCTCCTGGGCCTGGACCTTGTACCAGTTGGCAAAGCCATGTAGGCCTTTTGCTTCGTAGAAGTTGGAAAAATCCAGATACAGATAGGCGGAGTAGAATTCCTTGTTGATCTGGTCATTGAGCAGGGTTGCCACCGTCTTGTTCAGCATAAAAACAACCTCCTAGTATCAAGAATGGGGAAGGCGCCGGTGTTTCCACCTGTATTATAGCCCCGGCGGGCGGGTTCCGTCAATTCCCGGCGGGGGAGAAGTTGTTAGAAAAGATTCCATAAGGCATCGGAGAAAAGGATGGCAAGATGGGCGCCGGGTGTGGTATGCTGTAGCCAGCGACGCAGAAAGGAGCGGAAAGAACATGGAGGAGTTTTTCCAGGCGCTGAAGGAATTTGCCCGGGAGGAAGCCGCGGTGGAAGGCATTCTCCTGGTGGGGTCCTATGCCAGAGGAACCAACAGGGAGACGTCCGACCTGGACCTTTGCATCCTGACCACCAGGAAGGAGGAGATGGTCCGCCATCCGGCGTTTGTGGGCCGGTTCGGCGAGTACCGGGAGCTGCGGAGGGAGGAGTATGGAGCCTGTACCTCCATCCGCGTTTTTTACAAGGACGGCCGGGAGGTGGAGTTCGGCATGGTGGACCCGTCGTGGATCCGCCGGCCGCTGGACGAGGGGACGAAACAGGTGCTGCGGGGCGGGTACAGGGTCCTGGCGGACAAGAAAAACTACTTTGCGGAGGAAAGCCTTTCCCGGGAGCTGGAGGAGCTGGCGGCGGGAACAGAATCCGGGACGGCCCAATAGAGTGAAAAGAGGAGGCGGAGAGATGGAGATGCGGGAGCTGCATGTGGAGCAGGCGGAAGAAATCCAGGAGGCGATAGAGAAGATCTTTTCCCCAGCCCCCTGGAACGATGTGTGGACAAAGGAGCAGCTCCAGGAATATGTTCTGGAGCTGCTGGAGAACCGCAATCCCCTGTCGCTGGGGCTGTATGAGGGAAATTGCCTGATTGGCATCTCCCTGGGGCGGATCAAGCACTGGTGCATGGGGACGGAGTACTGGATCGAGGAGTTTGGCATCCTTCCGCAGTGGCAGGGAAAGGGGAAGGGCGGGGAGTTCCTCCGGAAAATCCAAGGCCATCTGGCGGAACGGGGGATCCACCAGATGGTCCTGTTGACCGAGAGAGGGGTGCCGGCCTACGGGTTCTACCAGAAAAACGGCTTCCAGGAGGTGGAGGGCCAGGTGCTCTTTGCCTGGGAAGGATAAGGGGGAACAGCCCTCGGCGGCTTCCTGTTACGGGGAGGGGGACCGGTCCTTGCCTGGGGGTGTGGGCAGGTATCCCTCCCGGATCAGAAAGACGGCCAGCATCGCCAGCAGCGGGGCGGCAATCATCCCGAGAAAACCGGCCAGGTGGAGCCCCATATACATGGCGGTGACGGTGGCGACCGGGTGGAGCCCCAGCTGCTGGCCCACAATCCGAGGCTCCGCCACGTTGCGCACCAAGGTGATGACCCCCCACAGGGCCGCCAGCCCCGCCCCCAGGGACGGCCTCCCCAGCAGCAGCTCGATTGCTGCCCAGGGAAGAAGGACGGCGCCGCTGCCCAGTACAGGCAGGATGTCCAGGGCGGCGATGAGGGCGGCCATGGCCAGAAAGTAGTCCACCCCCAGCAGCCACAGCCCCGCTGCCAGCTCCAGAAAGGTGAGGAGCAGGATGAGAAAGTAGGCCCGGCAGAGACGGAGCATCGACCCCAGCAGGAAGCGCTTGGAGCCCAGGAGGGCCTCCCCCACAGGGCGGGGCAGATGGGATACCAGGAAGCCGGTAACCTGGTTGTAGTCCAGGGTGATGAGCACCGAGGAGAGAAGGGTGAGCACCAGGGCGAGAGCGGCGGACGGAAGGGCGGCGGCCAGATGGGCGATGCCGTCCATGGCGGCGGCGGAAAGGCTGCCCAGGCAGCTCATCCCCGCCTGGGTGAGGGTTTCCATCAGCTGGCCGGTGGGGATGGGGAAGAGGCGGGGGAGAAAGCGGGAGACCCGCTCCAGCCATGCCCCGAGGGCGAGGGCGGTTTCCTCCCACAGCTGGGGCAGATGGGAGAAGAGGGAGACTGCCTGGGAGCAGGCCAGCCACCCCACCGCCCACAAAGCGCCGCCGATCCCCAGGTAGAAGAAGAGACAGGCCAGCAGGGCCGCCGGCCGGCGCCGGACCCCTCGTTTTGCCATCCAGCAGGCGATGGGGTGGATGAGAACCGCCAGCCCCAGCCCCAGCAGGAAGGGGAGAAGGCCGGGCAGGGCGACCCGCAGGAAAAACCACCCGGCGGCGACCAGCGCCCCGGCCAGCAGCAGATTCAGCAGGAGATGTTCTTTTTGCGGACGGGTCATCCTTCTCGGCCTCCTTTGAATGGGCAACAGGGGAACAAAACAGTAGAAAAGCGGGACGATTTCTTTGAAACAATCGGGAAAAGCAGAGATAATCCAGAGAAAACAGGCGAAATCAAATGGTAAAATAGGAAAACAAGAAAATCTGAAAGGATTTGACCAAAAATAACGAAAAGAAACGATTGTCTCCGAACGGCGCACGTGGTATAGTTGTATTCAGTTGCGGTACAATCGTATGTGATATAGGGACTTGTTCCCGCCGGCAACCAAAAGGGAGGAGAAAAGAATGGGAGAACATGCAAAATATCTCCTGGTGGACACCAAGGTGCTCCCCGATGTGTTCTTGCGAGTGGTACAGGCCAAGCGCCTGCTGGCCCAGGGCAAGGCGGACAGCCTGTCCCAGGCGGCCAAGATGGCCGGAATCTCCCGCAGCGCGCTTTATAAGTATAAGGACTTCGTCCACAATTATGACGAGAGCCTGCGGGAAAATATTTTGAACATCTCGGCAACCCTGGAGGACCGGCCGGGGGTTCTGTCGGCGGTGCTGGGGGAGCTGAGCCGCTTCCACGCCAACGTGCTCACCGTCAACCAGAACATCCCCTTTGACGGGGTGGCGCCGGTGTCCCTGTCGGTCCGGTACGACCGGGGGGACGGGGAGGACGCCCTGCTGGAGGCCCTGCAGGCCTTGTCCGGCGTGGTGGATGTAAAGATCGTAACGTCACGATAACAGACAACAGGAGGAAACGGAAGATGAATGTAGCAGTTATGGGATACGGCACTGTGGGCGTGGGGGTGGTGGAGATTCTTCGCCGCCATGGGGACGACATCGCCCAAAAGGTGGGCCAGCCCCTGCAGGTGACCAAAATACTGGTGCGCCATGAGTACCCCGGTTCCCCGGATACGGAGCTGTTTGTCCAGGAGTTTGACCAGATTCTCCGGGACGAGAGTATCCAGCTGGTGGCCGAGGCGATGGGCGGCCTTCATCCCGCTTACGACTATATCAAGGCCTGCCTGGAGGCCGGCAAGAGCGTGGTAACGGCCAACAAGGAGCTGGTGGCGGAGAAAGGGGCGGAGCTGCTGGCCATCGCCGCCCGGCAGGGGGGCAACCTCCTCTTTGAAGCCAGCGTGGCCGGGGGAATCCCCATCCTCCATACCCTCACCAACTGCCTGTGGGCCAATCGGATTACCCGGATTGCCGGTATCCTCAACGGCACCACCAATTTCATCCTTACCAAGATGTTCCGGGAGGGGATGAGCTTTGACCGGGCCCTGGGCATCGCCCAGGAGAAGGGATATGCGGAGAGCGATCCCACCGCCGACGTGGAGGGGATCGACGCCTGCCGGAAAATCTGCATCCTGGCGGGGCTGGCCTTCGGCTGCCAGGTTCTCCCGGCCCAGGTGCCCACCAAGGGGATCTCCTCGGTAGGGCCGGAGGATGTGCAGTATGCCGCCGGCTGGGGCGGGGCGATCAAGCTGCTGGGCCAGTGCAGCCTGGCCGAGGACGGCCGGGTGTGGATCTCGGTGGAGCCGGCCTTCGTTCCCGGCAGCAGCCAGCTGTGCCGGATTGACGACGTGTACAACGGGGTTGCCGTGCGGGGCGACTCGGTGGGCGAGGTGGTCCTGTACGGCCCCGGCGCCGGGCGGTTTCCCACCGCCTCGGCCATGGTGTCCGACCTGATGGAGGCGGCCCGCGCAACGGGGACCCTCCCCATGTACCGCTGGGAGGACAAGGGGGACCGGACGGCCGATCCCATGACCCAGCCCACCGCCTGCTATCTGCGGCTGGAGGGCCCGGGGGCCGGCGACAAGGCGAGGGAGCTTTTCGGCCAGGTGGAGGAGCTGGACCGGGCCGGGCGCCCGGCGGAGGAGTTTGCCTGCATCACCCCCCAGCTGCCCCTGGGGGAGATTCTTCTCCGAGTGGAAGCCCTGGAGAAGGCGGGGATCCGCTTGCTGGGCAGGATGCCCGTTTCCCCCCTGTAACGGCACCGAGAAAGGAGCAAAGCCATGGTTCATCTGCAGATTCCCGCCACCAGCGCCAACCTGGGAGCGGGCTTCGATTCCCTGGGGATCGCTGTCACACTGTACAACCAAGTGAATATAGATGAAAGTGAGGGGGTTTCCATCACCGCCCTGGACGGGGCGGCGATCCCCCTGGACGAGAGCAACCTGATTTACCAGACGGCGAGCCGCCTGTTTCGCCTGTGCGGCCGGCCCTTCCGGGGGCTGACCATTCAGCAGGTGAACGAGATCCCCATGGCCCGGGGGCTGGGCAGCAGCTCGGCCTGCATTGTGGCGGGGCTGCTGGGGGCCAACGAGCTGATGGGGCGGCCCTTGGAGATGGGGGACCTTCTCAACGAGGCCGCCGCCGTGGAAGGACACCCGGACAACGTCGCCCCCGCCCTGCTGGGGGGGATGGTGACCGCTGTCGTTGAGGACGGCAAGGTGTGGCAGGTGAAGCAGGAGCTTCGGGACGACCTGGCCATGGTGGCGGTGGTGCCCGACTTTCCCCTGAAAACCGCCGATGCCCGGGCCGCCCTGCCGGGGGAGATCCCCCACAGGGACGGGGTGTACAATCTGTCCCGGGCGGCGCTGATGGCCGTATCCCTGGCCAGCGGCCGGTACGAGAATCTGGCCGTGGCCTGCGGCGACCGGCTTCACCAGCCCTACCGGCTGAAGCTGATCCCCCACGGGGAAGAGGTGCTGGCCATCTGCCGGGAGCTGGGGGCTTACGGAGCATATCTGAGCGGGGCCGGTTCCACCTTGATGGCGCTGGTTCCCCGTTCCCGCGCTGGGTTTGCCAGCGAGCTGAGGACCCGCCTGGACCGGCTGGGTCTGGAGGGGTGGAAGATCCACACGCTGGCGGCCGACAACGCCGGCGCCCGGGTTCTTCCCCAGTCATGTCCGCCGGCGGAGGCCGGCACAAATGGGAGGTAATCGAATGGCTTTGATTGTACAGAAGTTCGGCGGCAGCTCGGTGGCGGACGCTGAACGGATTTTCAATGTGGCGCGGATCATCGGCGATACATACGACGCGGGCAACAGCGTGGTGGCGGTGGTCTCGGCCCAAGGGGACACCACCGATGATCTGATCGCCAAGGCCCAGGAGATCAACCCCGGCGCTTCCAAGCGGGAGATGGATGTGCTTCTGTCCACCGGAGAGCAGATTTCCATCTCCCTGCTGGCGATGGCCCTGGAAAAACTGGGGTATCCCTGCAAATCCCTCACCGGCTGGCAGGCGGGGGTGCTGACCGATTCCACCCACGGCAGCTCCCGGGTGCGGCGGATCAACAAGGAGCGGCTGGAAAACGAGCTGGGCAAGGGAAACATCCTGATTGTGGCCGGCTTCCAAGGGATCAACCGGTACGACGACATCACCACCCTGGGCCGGGGCGGGTCGGACACCAGCGCGGTGGCGCTGGCCGCCGCCCTCCATGCGGACAACTGCCAGATCTTCACCGATGTGGACGGGGTGTATACCGCCGATCCCCGCCTGGTGCCCAATGCCCACAAGCTGGAGGAGGTCAGCTACGACGAGATGCTGGAGCTGGCTTCCCTGGGGGCACAGGTGCTCCACAACCGGTCGGTGGAGATGGCCCAGAAATACAATGTGAAGCTGGAGGTTCTGTCCAGTTTGGAGCGGAAGCCCGGTACCCAGATTAAGGAGGTAGTACAAGTGGAGAAGATGTTGATCAGAGGCGTTGCAAGGGACAACGACGTTACCCGTATTTCCATCATCGGCGTGGCCGATACCCCCGGCGTGGCCTTCCGGATCTTCTCCGCTCTTGCCGCCGCCAAGATCAACGTGGACATCATCCTCCAGTCGGTGGGGCGGGACGGCACCAAGGACATCTCCTTCACCATCTCCCGGTCCTACAAGCACGAGGCCATGGAGATCATGGAGAACCTGAAAACCGCCCTGAACGCCCACGAGGTGGCGGTGGACGACAATGTGTCCAAGGTGTCGATTGTGGGGTCCGGCATGCAGACCAATCCGGGCGTGGCCTCCAAGATGTTTGAGGCCCTGGCCGACGCCAACATCAACATCCACATGATCTCCACCAGCGAGATCAAGATCTCGGTGCTGATCGATCTGGACGAATCCCAGCGGGCGGTGGTGGCGATCCACGAGGCCTTTGAGGTGTAAACAGCGGGGCAAAACGACAGAAGGGGCAGGTTCCCAGACGGGAACCTGCCCCTTCTTCCCTGCGGAGGGGGTTATTCCGGCTTGCGGGCCCGGACCAGCAGCATCATGGGCCGGCGCAGCTCGTCGGCCATGCCGGGCAGATCCATCATCTCCTGGGGAGGCATGGCCTCCTCCACCGCCTCCAGGACAAAGCCCGTCCCCAGCAGGCCGCCCAGAATCTGGGAGAGGGTGTGGTGTTCCTTTTCCACCGGCTGGCCCAGGAAGCGGGTCTGGCGGGGGCCGGGAGAAAAATACCTGTCCACCGGCCAGTAAAGGGGACGGCCTTCCCCGTCGTAGATCCAGTCCTGGCCGACCCCAGCGGTGAAGACGGGGTGTTCGATGTTTAGCAGGAAGACCCCGCCTGCCGTCAGGGTGCGGAACACCTTCCCGTAGATGCTGTCCAGATCCCGCAGGTAGTGGAGAACCAGGTTGGAGAGGACCAGGTCGTAGGCCGCCGGGGGGTAGGAATAGTCCTCCAGGGAGCCCACCTGGTACCGGATGACCGGGTGGGGGTTCTTTTCCCGGGCGGCGGCGATCATCTTCTCGCTCTGGTCGATTCCCAGAACCTGGGCGGCTCCCTGCTGGACGGCATACTGGCAGTGCCAGCCATAGCCGCACCCCAGGTCCAGGACGGTTTTCCCCGCCAGCGGGGGAAAGAGGGGGAGGAGCTGGTGCCATTCGCCGGCCCCGGCCAGGCCTTCCCGGCTGCGGGACATCTTGGCGTATTCCTGGAAGAAACGGTCGTTGTCGTAGAGGGTGTTCATGGCGGCGCTCCTTTGTAACCATGTGGATTGGCCCGAAAGGCCTTGTTTCTTGATTATATCGGTTTTTATGCCGATCGGCAAGGACAGGCCCGGTTTTTTGGGGGGGAAAACCAGTCTTCTCAACCGCTGGTAGAGGAGGGGAAACCAACAGTCGGTTGCCTTTTTGTTTTGGGTGTGGTATGCTGGCGGGGATTACGGAAGGAGGATGGAACGATGGGAGAGGAAACCATGGGCGTCCGGATTGCCCGGCTGCGCCGGGAACGTGGGATGACCCAGGCAGATTTGGCGAACCAAATGGGGGTGACCGACAAGGCCGTCTCCAAATGGGAGAGGGACCGGTCCTGCCCGGATCTGCACTCCCTGCCTCGTTTGGCCCGGGCGCTGGGGGTACCGGTGGAAGAGCTGCTGCCAGGGGAGAATCTGACAAAGCAGACGGCGGCGCCTGCCGCCGGGGGGATTGTTTCCATCCGGAGGATCGCCCCTTTGGCGGGCCGTGCAGTGGCGGTAGCCATGGGGGTGGCGGTGGCGGTTCTTTCCCGCCTGGGGGAGCTTTCCCTTGTAGACGGGATCCAGATGGTGGGCATCGGCCTCGCCTGCTTGGGATTGGCCTCCCTGGCAGAAGAATAGGGGACGGATCCTTCCAGGCGGATGGGGTACGCACAGAGAAAAGGCCATTTCCCCGTTGACAATTTTCCCCCGGCCTTTTATAATGAGCCTAGATGGACAAAGGATGAACGGCAGTGACAAGGAGGAGTATCCCTTGCCCCCCGGCAGAGAGAGAAGATGGCTGGTGGAAATCTTCGCGGGGAGAGGGAGAAGGTCGCCTTGATAGCCCCGGCCCCAACGGGAAGGGTTTCCCCAGTAGGCGTCGGCGGAGGTTCCCCCGTTACCGGGAACGCGGCGTCTTGACGCCGGCAGAGCGCGGGGGCCTGTCCCCCGAAGTTAGGTGGTACCGCGGATGATTTCGCCCTAAGCTGGAAAGCTTGGGGCGTTTTTTCGTTTTTTCCCTTCTTCCTTTGGCCGCCGCAGCCGAGAACAAACCGAAAGAGAGGTTAACGAGCGTTATGAGAAAGCAGCTGGACAAGGTGTACGACCCCAGCCAGGTGGAGGACCGCACCTATGACTTCTGGCTCCGGGGCAACTACTTCCACGCCAAGGTGGACCCGGACAAGAAGCCCTTTACCATTGTGATTCCCCCGCCCAACGTGACCGGGCAGCTTCACATGGGCCACGCCCTGGACGAGACCCTGCAGGACATTCTGATCCGGTGGAAGCGGATGGAGGGCTGCGAGGCCCTGTGGCTCCCCGGCACCGACCACGCCGCCATCGCCACCGAGGCCAAGGTGGTGGCCGCCCTTCAGGAGGAGGGCCTCACCAAGGAGAGCCTGGGCCGGGAAAAGTTCCTGGAGCGGGCCTGGGAGTGGAAGGAGAAGTACGAAGGGCGGATTGTGAGCCAGCTGAAGAAGCTGGGCTCCTCCTGCGACTGGGAGCGGCAGCGGTTCACCATGGACGAGGGCTGCTCCAAGGCGGTGCAGGAGGTCTTCCTCAAGCTGTACAACAAGGGGCTCATCTACCGGGGGGAGCGGATCATCAACTGGTGCCCCCACTGCAAGACCTCCCTCTCCGACGCGGAGGTGGAGTATGAGGAGAAGGCGGGGGCCTTCTGGCACATCCGCTATCCCCTGGCCGACGGCAGCGGCAGCGTAGAGGTGGCCACCACCCGGCCCGAGACCATGCTGGGCGACAGCGGCGTGGCGGTGAACCCCAACGACGACCGGTACCGGGAGCTGGTGGGCAAGAAGGTGATCCTGCCCCTGGTGGGCCGGGAGATCCCCATTGTGGCCGACGACTATGTGGAGATGGACTTCGGCACCGGGGTGGTGAAGATGACCCCCGCCCACGACCCCAACGACTTTGAGGTGGGCCTGCGGCAGAACCTGGAGGTCATCAACATCTTTACCGACGACGCCCACATTGTGGAGGGCTACGGCAGATACTCCGGCATGGACCGGATGGAGGCCCGCAAGGCCATCGTGGCCGACCTGGAGGAGCAGGGCTACCTGATCCGCACCGAGGAATACACCCACAACGTGGGCACCTGCTACCGGTGCGGCACGGTGGTGGAACCCAAAGTGTCCAAGCAGTGGTTTGTGAAGATGGAGCCCCTGGCCGGCCCCGCCATCCAGGCGGTGAAGGAGGGGAAGACCCAGTTCATCCCCGAGCGGTTTGACAAGATCTACTACCACTGGCTGGAGAACATCCGGGACTGGTGCATTTCCCGGCAGATCTGGTGGGGGCACCGGATTCCTGCCTATTACTGCGACGACTGCGGGGAGATGGTGGTGGCCGGCGAGGCTCCGAAGGCCTGTCCCAAGTGCGGCGGCCATATGACCCAGGACCCGGACACCCTGGACACCTGGTTCTCCTCCGCTCTGTGGCCCTTCTCCACCCTGGGCTGGCCGGACAAGACCCCGGAGCTGTCCTACTTCTATCCCACCGACGTGCTGGTTACCGGCTACGACATCATCTTCTTCTGGGTGGTGCGGATGATGTTCTCCGGCCTGGAGCACATGGGGGAGGTCCCCTTCCACACGGTGCTGATCCACGGCCTGGTGCGGGATGCCCAGGGGCGGAAGATGAGCAAATCCCTGGGCAACGGCATCGATCCCCTGGAGATCATCGCCCAGTACGGGGCCGACGCCCTCCGCTTCACCCTGGCTACCGGCAACAGCCCGGGCAACGACATGCGCTTCTCCGACGAGAAGGTCCGTTCCAGCCGGAACTTTGCCAATAAGATCTGGAACGCCGCCCGCTTCATCCTGATGAACCTTCCGGAGGAGATGGGCCCCGCGGTCCTTCCCAAGGAGCTGACGGTGGAGGACAAGTGGATCCTCAGCAAGTACAACCACCTGGTTCGGGAGGTTACCGACCATCTGGAAGCCTTTGAGCTGGGGCTGGCGGTCCAGTGCCTATACGACTTTATCTGGGACATCTTCTGCGACTGGTACATTGAACTGGCCAAAATCCGCCTGAACGCCGGCGGGGACGGGGCCGCCAATGTGCAGAATGTGCTGGTCTATGTGATGGACGGGGTGCTGCGGCTCCTCCATCCCTTTATGCCGTATATCACCGAGGAGATCTGGCAGGCCCTGCCCCACGAGGGCGAGGCGCTGGTGGTGGCTGCCTGGCCCGCCTGGCGGGAGGAGCTCTCCTTCCAGAAGGAAGAGGCCGAATTCCAGCGGGTGATGGACATCATCCGGGCCATCCGCAACCAGCGGGCCGAGATGAATATCCCCCCCAGCAAGAAGGCCAAGGTCTATCTGTCCACCCCCTATGGGGACACCTTCCGGGATGGAATCCCCTTTATCCAGCGGCTGGCCGGCGCTTCCGACGTGATCATCGCCCCGGCCCAGGAGATCCCGGTGGAGGGATCAGTGCAGGTGATTACCGACTCGGCCCGGGCCTTTATCCCCATGGCCGAGCTGATTGACCGGGACAAGGAGCTTGCCCGCCTGCGCAAGGAGGAGAAGAGCTGCCAGAAGGACATCGATACCCTGACCGCCAAGCTGAACAACCCGGGCTTCCTGGCCAAAGCGCCCGCCGCGGTGGTGGAGGCCGACAAGGAGAAGCTCCAGAAAGCCAACGAGCGGATGGGGCATATCCGGGACAGCATCCAGGCCTTGGGGTAACCACAAATCAAACCAAATCCGCGAGCAAAAGGACCCCAGGGAGGCGGAGCGCTTCCCTGGGGCTCCTCTGTACCAACGGAGAGAAAAAGGAGGCTGCTGATATGTCCAAGGGAAGGGTGTCTCCCATTGCGGAACCGTTGGTTCTTCCCCATCTGGTTCTCCAGAACCGGGTGGTCCGGTCGGCCACAGCCAACGGCATGGCGGACGAGCGGGGGTATGTGACGGCGCCCCAGGTGGAGCTGTACCGGCGGCTGACGGCAGGGGAAATCGGCCTGATTGTCACCGGCCACTGTTTCATCTGCCCGGAGGGGATTGCCTCCCCGGGGCAGACCGGCATCCATGAACCCGGCTGCCTGCCCGGCCTGGCCGAGATTGCCTCCCTGGCCGGGGGGAGCCTGTCGAAGATGGCGGTCCAGCTGAACCACGCCGGGGCCAAAGCCCCCTTCGCCCACCAGCCGGTGGGGCCTGCGGCCATCTGCCTGCGGAAGGACGGAAAGGCTGCCCGGCTCCTGGAGGCGGGGGAGATGAAGGGGATTGTGGAGGCGTTTGTCCAGGCGGCGCTCCTGGGCAAGCAGGCGGGATTTGCCGGGGTGCAGGTCCATCTGGCCCACGGGTACCTGCTCTCCCAGTTTCTGGACCCCCTGTACAACACCCGGGAGGATGGATATGGCCGCACCGCCGAGGGGCGCTTCCGCCTGGCGGGGGAGGTGCTGGAAGGGATCAAAGCCGCCTGTGGAGAGGCGTTTCCCGTCTTTGTGAAGATGAACATTACCACCGGCGGGGAGGACGACGCCTTTGAAGAGGACGCGGCGGCCTATCTGAACCTGCTGGCGGACTGCGGCGTGGAGGCTGCCGAGCTGAGCGGCCACATCGTCCGGAAACGGGGGAACCGGGACCGGCTCTATTTTCTGGAGCGGGCGGCCCGCCTGCGGAAGAAGACCTCCCTTCCCCTGATGCTGGTGGGAGGAATCCGCACCCTGGGGGAGATGGAACAGGTACTGGCGGCGGGCATCCAGATGGTGTCCCTCTGCCGGCCCTTCATCTGCGAGCCGGATCTGGTTCCCCGGCTGCTGGGCGGCCAGGAAGGAGCCCGGTGTGTGGGCTGTGAACAATGTTTTGCCAGGACGGCGGAAGGCGTGCGAAACTGCGTCTTCCACCGTCCCAACGAATAAGGAGGCGTTTCCATGACCGAACAGGAAGCCATTTCCTATCTGCATTCCCTGGGGCGGCTGGGCCCGGCAGCGGGCCTTGCCCGGATCACCCGCCTGATGGAGCTGCTGGGCAACCCCCAAAAGGAGCTGCGGTTTGTCCATGTGGCGGGAACCAACGGAAAGGGTTCCACCTGTGCCATGACCGCGTCGATTCTGCGGAAGGCCGGGTACCGCACAGGGCTGTACATTTCTCCCTATATTGTCACCTTCCGGGAGAGAATCCAGCTGGACGGGGAGATGATCCCCCCGGAGGAGCTGGCCTGGGCGGTGGAACGGGTACAGGCGGCGGCCGAGCAGATGAGGGCGGAAGGAACGCCCCCGGTGGAATTTGAGGCGGTGACCGCCACCGCCCTGCTGTGGTATGCCAAGGCGAAGGTGGATGTGGTGGTGTTGGAAGTGGGCCTGGGGGGCCGGTTTGACGCCACCAATGTGATCCCCTGCCCCCTGTGCACCGTAATTACCCCCATTGGCCTGGACCACACCGAGCTGCTGGGGGATACCCTGGCGGCGATTGCCGGGGAGAAATGCGGCATCATCAAAGAGGGCGGGGTGACGGTGACCGCCACCCAGGACCCGGAGGCCCTGGCGGTGATTATGGAGACCTGTGCCCGGCGGGGCAATCCTCTCATCAGCGGAAACCGGCAGGCTGTCCGTGTACTGGGGGAGGACTTTACAGGTACCCGCCTCCAGTATGGGGAGCTGGAGCTGACCCTGCCCCTCCTGGGAGATTACCAGGTGGACAACTGTGTCACCGCAGTCGAGACGGCACGGCTGCTGAACCGCCGGGGCCTGACCGTCCCCGACCAGGCCATTGTGGAGGGGATTGCCGCCGTCCGGTGGCCGGCCCGGATGGAGCTGCTGCAGCAGGAGCCCTTTGTCCTGCTGGACGGGGCCCATAACCAGGCGGGGGCCGAGGCGCTGGCCCGTTCCCTCACCCGGCTGGGCGCGGGGAAGGCGACCATGATCTGCGGCATGCTGGCCGACAAGGACTGGCATGGGGCGGTAAGCCGGTTTCTCCCCTTTGCCCAAGAGCTGCTGGCGGTGACCCCCCAGAGCCCCCGGGCCCTGCCGGCGGAGAAACTGGCGGCCTTTGCCCGGGAAGAGGGGGTGCCGGCCCGGCCCTGTGCCGACGGCCGGGAGGCCTGGCGCCTTGCCAGGGAAAAGGGGACGCCGGTGATCATCTGCGGCTCCCTGTACCTGGCGGCGGAGCTGCGGGAAGTGGTACTAACCGACCTGCAAAAATCCAAATAGGAATATTGAAGGCTGATTTGACAGAAAGGATTATTCTTTCCGTATAAATTACCGGAATTTATACGAAAAAGAAAGGGCCGAACGAAAAAGGCCGGGACAAGATTGCCTTGTCCCGGCCTTTTTGCCGTGGAGGGAAAAAAACCGGGGGCGTCGACCGTTCCCGGCAAAATCCCCCTGGGGTCCTGGGGTAAGCTGGAAACGGTGCAGAGGCGGGACAAGCCGCCCGCCAATTTGACAAGAAAGGGGAACAAAGGATGCCGGTACAGATCGAAACAGGGCCGGAGGTGGTGTCGGCCTTCCTCAGCGGGGAGATCGACCATCACAACGCCCGGCAGCTGAGGACGGAGATTGACGAGGCGGCAGTGCGGGTGCTGCCGGCGGTTTTGCGGCTGGATTTTTCCGGGGTGGAGTTTATGGACAGCTCCGGCATTGGGCTGGTGCTGGGGCGGTACCAGCTGATGGAGGACCTGGGCGGCAAGCTGGAGGTGACCGGTCTGCCCCGCCACCTGCGGAAGGTGATGACGGTGGCCGGCATCGACAAGCTGGGCATTGTGGAGGAGGGAACCAAACGGTGAAGAACGACAACTTTATGACCTTGACCATCCCCAGCCGGTCGGCCAACGAGGCCTTTGCCCGGATGGCGGTGGCGGCCTTTGTGGCCCAGCTGGACCCAACGGTGGAGGAGCTGTGTGACATCAAGACGGCGGTGTCCGAGGCGGTGACCAACTGCATCGTCCACGCCTATCGGGATACCATCGGCCGCATCTACATACAGGGGCGGATCGACGACCGGCGGATTACCGTCCGCATCCGGGACAAGGGATGCGGCATCCCCGACGTGGAAAAAGCCATGGAACCCCTGTTTACCACCGGCACCGGCGCCGAGGAGCGGGCCGGGCTGGGATTCGCGGTGATGCAGGCCATGATGGACCGGGTGAAGGTGACCTCCGCCGTGGGCAAAGGAACCACTGTCCTGCTTCAAAAGAGGCTGAGCGACCGGGGGGATGGGGATGACCGAAAAGACCGCCCTTGACCGGGAGGCTCCCGCCCCGGTAGTGGAGGAGCACCTGGGGCTGGTGCACGCCTGTGCCCACCGGTTCCGGGGCCGGGGGGTGGAATACGAGGATCTGTACGGCGCCGGGTGCATCGGTCTGGTGAAGGCGGCCGCCGCCTTCGACCGGAACCGGGGGGTCAAGTTCTCCACCTATGCGGTGCCGGTGATTTTGGGGGAGATCCGCCGCCTGTTCCGGGATGGAGGAAGCGTCAAGGTGAGCCGCAGCCTGAAGGAGCTGGGCCTGCGGGTGACCCGGGCCCGGGAGGAGATCCTGGCCAAGGAGGGCCGGGAACCGACGGTGGCCCGGCTGGCGGCCCTCTTGGGGGAGAAGGAGGAGGCGGTGGTGGAGGCCATCAGCGCCGGGACGCCCCCCGTCTCCCTCACCGAGAGCGAGGAGGAGGGCGGCGGCCAGATGGACCTGCCGGTGGACTCCCCGGAGGAGACCATCACCGACCTGCTCTCCCTGGACCAGGCCATGGACTGCCTGCCCCCGCTGGACCGGCAGCTGATTACCCTGCGGTACTTTGGGGGGAAGACCCAGACCCAGACCGCCCAGGAGCTGGGCATGACCCAGGTGCAGGTTTCCCGCCGGGAGAAGAAGATCCTCCTGGCCATGCGGCGGCAGCTTACCGGGTGACAAACGGCCAACCCGGGGGACCTTCGGAAGAAGAAGGTCCCCCGGGTTTTTGGTGCGCTGACAGCGGAGGGAAATGTGGAATCGTGTACAAATTTGCCGAAGGGTTGTTGGACAAGGCGACGGTTTTTCCGGCAGGAGGCGGGAGGGGCTTGCAAAAACGAGGGAAGGTGGTATGCTGGAGGTAATCCCTAAATTCTGGAAGGAGGCTGCCGACCCATGAAACGAGCAGCGGACCGAAAAACGGCGCGGAGGAAGCGGGCGGCCCTTTGCCTGGCAGCGGCGATCCTGGTGGGGGCGGCAGTGGCGGGCTGCGGGGCCCCGGCTTCCCCTTCGCAGGCGGCGATCCCTCGGGAGGAGCCGTCCGCCCCCATGGAGGAGGAATCTTCTTCGGTTTCCCCGGCCCCTCCCCAGGAGGAACAGCCCGCCTCGGCGCCGGGAGATTCGTCGTCTGGGTCCCCAGCCTCCCCCGCCGCCGGGGACACGGACGCCCAGGAACAGGAAGCCCCTTCCAGCCAATGGGAGGAGCCGGCGCAGGGTCCCCTCGACCCCCTTGTCTTTGTGGTGATCGACAGCAACGGCACCCCGGCCGTCAACGCCCAGGTGACCCTGAAGACCGCGGACGACGCCCAGTTCTGGGGATATTGGCGGACCGGGTCCCAGGGGCAGGTGACCGTCCCCCCGCCGGAGGGGCTGGCCTGGGGCAGCTATCTGCTGGGCATCGAGACGGCGGGCCCTGGCGGGGAGAGTGCCTACGAGGAGGTGCCGGTTACCCTGGCTCCCGGGGAGAAGGGCGCTTCCATCCCGGTGCAGATGGCGGGGGAATCCCTCTATGAACAGGTGAAGAAGGCGGAAAACCGGGTGGAGATCTGCCTCCTGGACCTGGAAGGGAACCCGCTTCCCGACCTGTGGGTCACCACCAACCTGATGGGGGACCAGTTCCCCGACACCGGCGGCTTTCTTGTGCCCGGAGAGGGTTACACCGACCAGGACGGGGTGGTGTATTTTGACCAGTACGACAGCCCCTATGCCTCCTTGCGGGAACAGGCGGGGACAAAGCGGGTGGGCATCCGGCTGGAGGAAGGCTACCGGCCCCTCAACAGCATCCGGGTGCCGGTGGAGCCCGGCGTGAAGCGGTACACCATGACGGTGGACCTGGAGGCCCTGCCCCCCGGCTTCCGCCTGCGGATGGTGGACCGGGACGGGGTCCCCATCCAGAATACCAAGGCGGTGGTGAATGTGGAGGAGCAGGCCTCCTTCCTTGCCATCACCAATTCCCGCGGGGAGATCACCGTGCCGGAGGACTATTTTGAGGGGCTCCGGTACGGGGTGGAGTATGGGGTGAACCTGGAGCTGGACTCGGTGACCGGCGGCCAGGGGGTGGAGACCCAGCCCTTTGTGCTGACCCCAGCGGCCTGGAGCGAGCCGGTGGTGGTTTCCTGGCCTTTCCCCTCCCCCTACGAGGCCCTCAAGACTGCCCCCGACCGGGTGGAGATCACCATCCAGGACGGGAGAGGGAACCCCATCCCGGACCTGTGGGTGATTGCGAGCTTTGGCGGAACGCAGGAGCCGGACCGGGGCGGCAGCAAGGGCACTTACGAAGGGTACACCGACCAGGAGGGGACCATCTACTTCACCCAGTATCACCCGGGGGAGATCCCGGTGGGGATCAGCCCGGCAGGGGAATCCTACCGGCAGCTGGGGACCATCTCGGTCACCGGGGAACCGGGGGTGCAGTCCTTCCTCTTCGTCCTGGAATAGACAAAAAGGAGCCGCCGGGCGT
The DNA here is from genome assembly GCA_904387055.1 of Candidatus Heteroruminococcus faecigallinarum. Taxonomy (GTDB): domain Bacteria; phylum Bacillota; class Clostridia; order Oscillospirales; family Ruminococcaceae; genus Heteroruminococcus; species Heteroruminococcus faecigallinarum. The sequence goes on from CAJFKV010000003.1 coordinate 63,783, forward strand.
CTTGCCCGGCGGCTCCTCTTCCAAACGGGGGAACAATCATGGGATGATTTTCACGGCGGTGCCGTAGACCAGGACCTCGGCGGCGCCCTGCATCACGACGCTGGAGGAATACCGGATCGCCACAATGGCGTCGGCCCCCAGGGCCTGGGCACGCTGGATCATCCGCTGGGTGGCAATCTCCCGGGATTGATCCATCATCTGGGTACAGGAAGAGAGTTCCCCTCCCACAAGGGGTTTCTTGCCGAAATGGACCGACTGGATCATGGATCCCTGCACCATCCCGAGAAGCTCCAGCGTTTTGCCGGGAAGGGAGTCGACGGTTACCAGCATCATGGGCGATTCCTCCTTTTTGATGGAAGTGTCGCCTTCAGTATACCATAAACCGGGGGAGCGGGACAAGGACAGCCGGTTACTGGGTGACAGCCTGGTCGGCCAGGGTGATCCGGCAGCTGGCGCTGGCCGCTGTCTGCCCGTCGGGGTCCCGAAGGGTGACGTCCACGGTCAGCTCCAGGAGCCCGTCCGGCAGGATGTCCAGGAAATAGAGCATCCCAATTTGGGAGAAGTCGTAGTCCCCGTGCCAGCTCATGGCGCCGTCCTCCCCCATGGCGACCCGGCCGGCCAGGAGGATCTGGTGGGTCCAGCCGTCGGGCAGGCCCATGGGGAGATCGATGCGCAGGAGGCCGTCCGGGGTGACGGAGACGGAGGCGATCACCGTCTGGACCCAGGCGTCCGGGTCAAAGCTTCCGTCCCCATAGGGGGGCATGCCCAGCATGAGCGCCTCCAGGGTGGGCATGTGGGAGCAGGAGTAGACCATCTGCCCGTCCTCCCGGTAGAAGGTGGCCGAAAGGGTGACGCACTCCGGCAGGGGATCGGGAATGGGGATGGTATACCCGGTTCCGGCGGCGACCTTCTCCTCCTGAAGGAAGGGGGTGCGGGTTTCCCCGTCTACCCATTCGCCCTCCAGGGAGAGGGAAAGTTCCTCCTCCGGGGAAAGGGCGGGAGCGCCGAAATACAGGGTACCGTCGGAGACGCCGATGGAGGCCTGGAACGCTTCCTCCCACTGGACGAAGGCGGCAGGGGTGGAGGCGTCCCCGGAGGCTTCGGCAGCGGCGGTGCTGGAGGAGCGGTCCCGGGGAAGAAGGTCACCGAAGCAGAGGAGCAGGACCACCGTGGCCGCCAGGGCCAGGGGGACCGCCACCCGGGCGGCGGGATGGGCCCGACCTAGGGCCAGGAGCCGTTCCTTCAGGCCGTAACCGCCGTTCATCACCGCGGCGGAAGGTCGCCGCTGACCGCCGGCACAAGCCAGAAGCAGGCGGGCGTAGTCCTGGCGGCGGCCGGTGAGGGCGACCACCTGCCCGTCGCACCGCAGCTCCAGGTCCGACCGCCAGGCAAAGAAGGCCGCCCAGGCGAGGGGATTGTACCAGTGGAGGCAGAGGAGGGCCAGGGCCAGCCAGGTGAGCAGGACGTCCCGGTTCTTCCAGTGGCAGAGCTCGTGGAGAAGGGCCTGGTCCCAATCCTCCTCCGGGAGATGGAGGGGCAGCACCACCACCGGCCGGAACACCCCGGCGGTGCAGGGACGCTCCCCGCCCAGGCGAAGCTCCGGAAGGGTGTCCCGCCCCAGCAGGCCGGCACACCGGCGGGCGGCAACCTGGAGACGGTCATCTCCGGGGGAGAGGGAGCGCAGCCGGCGGCGCAGGCGCAGCTGGCCAGCCAGCAGCCACAGGGCCAGGACGGCGGCCCCGGCCAGCCACAGGAGAAGCGGCCAGGGGAGGGGTGTTCCCGCGGGGGAAGGGGTCAGGGGGACGGCGGCTGCTTCCGCCCCCGGAAGGGGGGTGGGGACGGCGGTTTGGGGGGAGGGGGAGAGGACAGCGGCCCCGCCCGGCCGGGCAAAGGGGCTGGCAAAGGTGACAGGGAGGGCCAGCCGCAGGCCCACCAAGCCCCACAGGGCCATCCGGACGGCGGGGGTGAGGAAGCGGCCCAGGGCCAGCCGAAGGAGCAGAGCCGCCGCCAGCAGCAGGGAGGCGGAGAATGCCCAGGAAAGCAGGGTGGTCACGGATGGTCATCTCCTTTCTCGCCGGCGGGAAGGTTGTCCAGCCGGGCGGCCAGCCGTTCCAGCTCGGCCCGCTCCTGGGGGGTGAGGCGGCTTTCCCGGGCCAGGGCGGCCATCATCAGGGAAACCGACCCGTCAAAGACCCGGGAGAGAAAGCTGTGGGCCTCCTGCACCCGGCAGGTGCTGCTGTCCACGGCGGCCGTATACCGGAAGCTGTTCCCCACCGACCGGTCGGCCAGGATGAGCCCCTTGTTGACCAGCCGGCCCACCAGGGTTTTGATGGTGGAGTAGCTCCAGCCGCTCCCCTCCAGGGCGGCGACAATCTGGTGGAGGGAGGCGCCGGGGCAGCGCCACACCACCTCCATTACCTTCCACTCCCCCTCGCTGATGGAGTATCGTCTTGTTTCCATGGGGATCCCTCCTTTGGACATTCGGCTACATTTGTGGCTTTCATTAAGTCTACATCTGTAGCTTCAAAATGTCAAGGGGAGGAGCGGGAAAGAGGGGAGAAAAGCTCCATGGAAGGGGGACCTTCCATGGGTGCAACCGGCGGTTGACGGATTTTCGGGCCCTGTATGTGGACAGCAACCGGTTCTTTTGGTACAATCGAGCTGGAAGAACGGCAGTGCCGATGGAAAGGAATGGTTGGGAATGGTTGGATTGGGAGAGCGGATTTCCCGCCTGCGGAAGGAGCGGGGATGGTCCCAGGAGGAGCTGGCCGGGCGGCTGGAGGTGACCCGGCAGTCGATCTCCAAATGGGAGAGCGGGACCTCGGTTCCCGACCTGGAGAAGATTCTGCGGATGGGGGAGCTGTTTGGGGTGAGCACCGATTTCCTTCTCAAGGAGGGGGAAGAGGCGCAGCCGTCCGGCCGGGCGGAAGAAGCCCGCAGCGTCTCCCGGGAGGAGGCGGAGGCGTACCTGTCCGCGGTGGAGAGGCTGGCCCCTCGGAAGGCGCTGGCCGTGGCCCTGTTTATCCTGTCCCCTGTGGTCCTGTTCCTGCTGCAAAGCGGGAAGGAGAGCGGTATATTCCCCCTTCCCGCGGGACTGGCAGAGGGAATCGGGCTGGTTGTGTTGCTGGGCATGGTGGCGGCGGGGGTGGGCCTGCTGATCCTGAGCGGCCTGCCCCGTTACGACTATCTGGAGGAACGGGAGATCGCCCTGTCCCGGGAGGGAAAGGAATGGGCAAAGAGCTGCCGGGAAGGGTTCCGGCCCCGCCTCCAGCGGGGGGTGGCCGTCGGGGTTGTCCTGTGTATCCTGGGGGCGGCGCCGGTGGTGCTGGCCGGGTCCCTGGACGCCGGGGAGCCGTGGGGAAGCGTCTGCTTCTGTATGCTGCTGATTCTGGTGGCCGGGGGTGTGTATGGGTTTGTGCGCCACGGGGTGGTGTACAACGCCTATGCCAAGCTCCTCCAGGAGGGGGAATATACCCGCCGGCAGAAGGAGCTGAACCGGCGGTTTGCCTATCTGCCGGGGGTGTATTGGTGCCTGGCGACCGCCCTGTATCTGGGGATCAGCTTCCTGTGGAACAGCTGGGACACCTCGTGGATTGTGTGGCCGGTGGCGGGGGTGCTGTACGCCGCCCTGCTGAGCCTCCTCTACGGCCTGGCCGAGGCCAGGGGGCGGAAAGAAACCAAATCCTGCGAGCAAGAAAGGAAGAGGGAACGGTCATGAAGAGGAGATTTTGGATGATCCTGGCGGCTGGTTTGCTGGCGGTGGCCGGCTGCAGCGGCCCGCCCGAGCCGGCCCACGGGGAAGCGGACCGGGATTTTTACCTGCGGCTGGGAAGCTCCGCCGGCGTCACCCAGACCTTCGAGGATGAGGAGATGGGGGTGACGGGCAGCCTGCGTGTGGACTACCAGAGGATTCCCGGGGACGGAGGGGAGGCCTATCTGCTGGTGACGGGCGTTTCCGGAAGCTGGACGGTGGAGGACCCATCCTGGGAGGTGACCGGCTGCCAGGTGGCGGCCGCCTGCCTGTCCCCGGACCCGGCCAGCGAAGGCCAATGGACCTTGTGGGAGCCGGAAGAGCTGACCTTCTCCTATGAGGTGGCCTTCCCCCAGCCGGTGCTGGACGGGAAGGAAACGGCGGCGGGAGCCCAGGCGACCCTCTACCTGCGGCAGGGGGAGGGGAAGATTCATCCGGTGACGATGACCGCCGCTGCCGGCTCCGACAGCCGCCGGGACCTCCCCGACCTGGCCGCCTGGGCGGAGGAGGGAAAGACCCCCTTCCCCAATGGGGAGGAGGGGTAGCGGTTCTTTCTGAAAAGCAGCCTTGAGCCGGACAGGCTCAAGGCACGGATGGGACAGGGCCAGTGGTCCACGGATTTCGTAAAAGCCCCCGGATGGTGACCGGGGGCTTTTGTGCTTTTTGCCAAAATGGGCCCCGCGGGGTTGACAACGGACCCTCTTTCCTGTATAAACTTTAATATAGCAGAGAGATAAAGAGCTACTACGTTATTGCATAAAAGAGGAGGCGGACGATTGTGCAATCGAAAAAACGACGGAACTGGGTCTTCATCTTGTTATGGGTGGTGGCTTTTGCGCTGGTGAACTATCCCATAGGGGCGATCGCCTCGGTGCGGATCGAGCCCTTTGTTTTGGGGATGCCTTTCAGCGTGTTTTACTTTTGGGCGGCGTATTCGGTGCTGATCCTGGCCGGTGTGGTGCTGGCCTGGAAGGTTATGCGGGATTAAGGAGGGAAAACAGATGCCAAGCTGGATGATTATTCTCATCATCGTGGCCATTTATTGTGCCGTGGTGATCGCCGTGGGTGTGTTTACCCGCAGCAAGGAGAAATCCTTGCAGGATTACTTTGTGGGGAACCGGTCCCTGGGGGCGTTTGTGGCCTTCTTTACCTATGTGGCCACCTTCCACAGCAGCTTTGCCTTTATTGGGGCGGCGGGGCAGATGTACTCGTCGGGGATCAAGTTTTTTGCCACCTTCACCTCCTGCGTGGTGAGCCCGCTGATGATCTACATCATCGGCCGGCCCACCTGGTACCTGGGCAAAAAGTACAACTACATGACCCAGGGGGAACTGGTGGGGGACTACTATGAGAGCAAGGCCCTGCGGTATCTGGTGGCCATTGTGAGCCTGATCTTCCTGGTGCCCTATCTTCAGTCCCAGATTGCGGCGGGAGGCATCATCTTTGAGACCATCACCGAGGGGCGGGTGTCCTACCTGATGGGGTGTGCCATCCTGTACGCAGTGATTATCTGTTATATTCTGCTGGGCGGCTTCAAGGCGGTGGCCTGGACCGACACGGTACAGGGCATCCTGATGATCGTTATGGTCTGGATTGCCGGCGGCGTCATCCTGATGCGGACCACCGGCGGGATGGACTGGAGGCCGCTGATGGAGGCCGTCGCCACCCAGTACCCCGACCGGGTGCTGGTGCCGGTGGAATATTGGCCTACCTATATGACCTCCTTCATCTCCCTTTTCGGCATCTCCATCTATCCTCCGTCCTTCCAGCGGTTCTTTGCGGTGAAGAACCCCAAGACGCTGAAGTGGCTGTCGGTCACCACCCCCATCTATCTGATCTTCTTCTATGTGCCGGTGATGATCATCGCCTTTTCCGGGGTGATTTACATGCCGGAACTGTCGTCGGCGGACCAGGTGCTGCCCATGATGCTGACCCGGTATGCCTCGCCGGTGCTGGTGGGGCTGGTGATGGCCGGCGCCCTGGCGGCCACCATGTCCTCTACCGATTCCCAACTCCACTCGGCGTCTTCCATCTTCACGGTGGACCTGTATAAGGGCTTCCGCCCCCAGGCCAGCGACGAACGGGCCATCATCGTGGGCAAGGGGTTCATCGTGGTCATCAGCGCCGCGGCGCTGATCCTGAGCCAGTATAACAACGACCTGATTACCACCATCGTCACCATCGCCCTGGGCGGCTGCCTTCAGGTGCTGCCCTCCCTCATCGGCGCCCTGTTCTGGAAGGGGGCCAGCAAGGCCGGCGCCTTCAGCGGCCTGGTGGTGGGGGTGATCGTGGTGATCCTGACCCAATATGTCCCCGCCATCCAGACCCCCTTGGGCCTGTCCAGCGGTTTCTGGGGGCTGGTGTGCAACCTGGCGGTCTTCTTTGTGGTGAGCAAGATGACCCCCAAGCCCTCCCAGGCAACCATCCAGAAGTTCCACGGGTATCTGGCCCAGGTGAACCGGCTTGAGGAGGAAGGAACACCGGTGGAGGAGGCGATTGCCCAGTGATTCCCGCTTATGACCTGCACCTCCACGCCGGCCCGGAGGTAATTCCCCGGAAGTATGACGCGCTCCAGGCGGGGGAAGCCCTCCGGCGGGACGGCCTGGGCGGCGCAGTGCTCAAGAACCACTATTATTCCACCGTGCCCTTTGTTCAGATGGCCCGGGAGCGGGGCATCGAGAACGTGTGGGCCTCCCTGACGCTGAACCACTATGTGGGCGGGCTCAATCCCTTTGCCCTGCGGGGGTCCCTGGGCCTGCGGGAGAAGGACGGGCGCCCCCTCCTGCGGGTGGTGTGGATGCCCACCGTCCATGCGGCGGCCCATCTGGCGGTGCGCCGGGGGCTGGGGGAGCGGTACGACGTGCCCCCCGAATGGACCGGCGGCCTGGTTGCCGGCACCCCGGTGGACCAGGTACCCCCCATTACGGTGACCGATCCCCAGGTACAGGACAATCTGCGGGAAATTTTGTCCCTTATTGCGGAGAACGGATTGATCCTGGCCACCGGGCACCTGTCCAAGGAAGAGGTGTTTTACCTGGTTCCCCTGGCCAAGAAGCTGGGGGTGGAAAAGATCATCCTGACCCATCCGGCCTATGTGACCACCCGGCTCACGGTGGAGGAGGTGAAGGAGCTGACCGCCCTGGGCGGGGTGTACAGCGAGCAAAGCTACGCCCTGATGCCCATCGACCACCTGACCCCCGCCGAAGTGGCGGCCTACATCCGCGGGGTGGGCCCCCAGGCCACCATTATGACCACCGACCTGGGGCAGCGGGCGGGGCTCTCCCCCCGGGAGGGGATCGACCTGTTTGCCTCCCTGATGGAGAAGGAGGGGATCTCGCCCCAGGAGATCGTTACCATGGCGGTGGAGAACCCGGCGGCCCTACTGGGCCAGCGGTGACCAAAGGGAATCCGAAGAACAACAGCGGCATGGCCTTTTTGCGGCCATGCCGCTGTTGGCCGTTCTGCGGGCTTCTACTGGAGACCGAGGCGGGAGGCATGTATTTTGCCTACCCCTTTACCTTGGGGGGAGAGGAAATAGCGGAGATAACCGAGCGGGTATATGCCGCGTTCTATCCGGACGCGCTGGACGATTCCTAGGCCCCCGCTGTCCCCCGAGGGAGCGGCGGGGGTTGCCGCCGACACGGCGGATGGCCCTGGGGAAGGAGACACGCCGGGAAAGGGGGGAACTTTTCCCGCGGGCGTTCTTTCCCTGTTCTGTTTCCCATATACTGGGATGGACAGAAAGGGGCGGATACAGGATGAATATGGTGACCTTTCGTTTTCGATGGAAGCTGGCGACCCTTCTTCTCCTGGTGGGGGCCGCCGTCCTGGCAGGAGGGCTCTTTTTAAAGGATGGGCTGCCGCTGCCGGGGGAGGATCGCCCGGCGGAGACCGACAACGCCAGCAGCGGCCTGGGGACCAACGAGGGCCGCCGCCAGTATTTGATCGCCCTGGGCTGGGAGGTGGGGGAAGAACCGGAGGAGATCCGGGAGGTGGTGATTCCCCAGGAATTTGACGAGACCTACCAGCAGTACAACCAGCTGCAGGAGGAGCAGGGCTTCGATCTGGAGCGGTACCGGGGACAGCGGGCGAAGGTGTATACCTACCAGATTCTCAACTACCCGGACCGACCGGAAGGGATTGTGGCCCATCTGCTCATCTGCGACTGGAAGGTGATAGGGGGCGACGTGTGCTCGGTGGAGCTGGACGGCTTTATGCAGGGGCTGGAGCAGCCGGAGTTTTCCCAGGATGACGGCGGCAGCAGCGGGGAAGAGGAAGCCGCTTCCCAGGAAGAATAACGTCTCAAAAGGAGGACCATGGCGGCACGCCGGTTTCTTTCGCCCTGCCGGGGCGGGAGGGACCGGTGTTTTTTGCCGGAAACGGGGGAGAAAACGGGTTTTTCTTGACGGGATGTGGTACAATGAAGCAGGAAGAAGAAAGGAGGGACGTCCCATGAAGAAGATCCTGGTGGTGGGAAGTTCCAACGTGGATTTTGTCATCGACACGCCCCACATCCCGGCGCCGGGGGAAACGGTGCTGGGGGGACAGCTGGTGAAATACCCGGGCGGAAAGGGGGCCAACCAGGCCAACGCCGCCGGCCGCCTGGGGGGCGAGGTTGTCTTCCTCACGGTGCTGGGGGAGGACGAGGAAGGCCGGATGCTGCGCCAGGGGCTGACCCAGGCGGGGGTAGAGATGGACCGGGCGGGAACCGCCCCGGATCTGGCTACCGGCATCGCCTCCATCTATGTGGCGGAGGAGGGGGAGAACGCCATTGTGGTGGCCCCCGGCGCCAACCGCCGGTGCGGCCGGGCGTATCTGGAGGAGCAGGAGGAAGCGTTTGCAGAATGCGGACTGCTGCTGCTGTCCATGGAGATCCCCCTGGAGGGGGTGGACTATGCCGCCCGGAAGGGGAAGGAGCGGGGCAAGCTGGTGATCCTCAACCCGGCGCCGGCCCCCGTGCCGGACAGCCTTTCCCCCTCCCTGTGGGAGCAGGTGGACCTGCTGACCCCCAACGAGACCGAGCTGGGAAAACTGTCGGGAATGCCGGTGGAGACCCTTCCCCAGATGGAGGCCGCCTGCCATGCCCTGCTGGAGAAGGGAGCCGGGTGCCTGGTGGTGACCCTGGGGGAGAAGGGGGCGCTGCTGGTGAAGAAGGGGAAGACGGCCCTCTTCCCCGCCCCGGCGGTAACTGCCGTGGATACCACCGGCGCGGGGGATACCTTTAACGGCGCGCTGGCGGTGATGCTGGCCAAGGGCGCCGGCCTGGAGCAGGCGGTCTCCTTTGCCAACTGCGCGGCGGCACTGTCGGTTACCCGGAGGGGGGCGCAGACCTCCGCGCCGGCCTTTGACGAGGTGAACGCCCTTTGGCAGGCAGAGACGGCAGGCCGGACAAACTAGGACAGGCCAGACGATGGAAAGAAAGAAGGAGCAAACGATGAACAGAGAAATAACCCAACAGCTATTGGATTTTCTTCAGAAAAGCCCCAGCCCCTACCACGCGGTGGCCAATATGGCGAAGGAGCTGGAGGACCACGGGTACCGCTGCCTGTACGAGGAGGAGGGATGGGAGCTGCTTCCCGGGGGACGGTACTATGTGACCAGGGGAGGGTCGGCGTTGATCGCCTTTGCGCTGCCCGGCCGGCCCAAGCCGGAGAGCTTCCAGATCATGGCCAGCCACAGCGACAGCCCCACCTTCAAGCTGAAGGAGGCGCCGGAGCTGCTGGTGGACGACCGGTTTGTCAAGCTGAATGTGGAGAAATACGGGGGGATGCTGATGGCCCCTTGGTTTGATCGGCCGCTGTCCATTGCCGGACGGCTGCTGATCCGCCAGGGGGAGGAGATCCAGGGGAGGCTGGCGGATGCCGGCCGGGACCTGGTGATGATCCCCAACCTGGCGATTCATATGAACCGGAACGCCAACGACGGGCAGAGCTACAATCCCCAGGTGGATCTGCTGCCCCTCTTTGGAGGGCGGGAGGCAAAGGGGAAGCTGATGACCATTATGGCCGAGAGTGCCGGTGTCTCGCCGGAGGACGTGGTGGCCAGCGACCTGTTTTTGTATAACCGGATGCCCGGCACCATCTGGGGCGCCAACGAGGAGTTTGTTTCCTGCGGGCGTTTGGACGATCTCCAGTGTGCCTTTGCCTCCCTGAAGGGGCTGCTGGCGGCAGAGGCCAACCCGCGCAGGGCCATGGTGCACTGTGTCTTTGACAACGAGGAGGTGGGAAGCCTCACCCGCCAGGGGGCAGCGTCCACCTTCTTAAAGGATGTGCTTACCCGGATTGCCGAGGACCTGTCCATGAGCCGGGAGGAGAATCTGCGGGCGCTGGCCGGGAGCTTCATGGTCTCCGCCGACAATGCCCACAGCGTTCACCCCAACCACGGGGAGAAGGCGGACCAGGTCAACCGTCCCTATCTGAACGAGGGGATTGTGGTGAAGTTCAGCGCCAACCAGCGGTACACCACCGACGGGGCCAGCGCGGCGGTGTTCCGGGAGCTGTGCCGCCAGGCGGAGGTCCCCTGCCAGACCTTCTTCAACCGGTCGGACATGGTGGGAGGGTCCACCTTGGGCAACCTTTCCAACGGACAGGTGGCCCTGCACACGGTGGACATCGGCCTGCCCCAGCTGGCCATGCACTCCCCCTATGAGACGGCGGGGGTGGAGGACACCGCATCGCTGGTGAAGGCGGCGGCCGCCTTCTATGGCGCGGATATTGCGATCCGCCGGGACGGATGTTACCGGGTGTCGCTGGAAAAGGGCTCCGGTCGTCCATAGAAGGAGATGGCCGGGCAGCGGTTTGGGCTGGATGCCTGTCAGGATACAGGCAATTCCCAAGAGAGTGGGAATGAAGGGAATGGAAAACGGGGCCGCCGGCGATTGCCGGCGGCCCCGTTGGCGTTTTTGCAGGATGGGGGACAACAGCTTGGGGTGTGAACAGGTTTCAGGTAATGGTTTGGCACAGTTGATGGGGGAACTTGGTATGCTCTGGACGCGGGCGAAAACCTTGGACAAAACAAAGGGCCTGGAGCGCGAAATGGCTCCAGGCCCTGGTTTGTCAGCTTTATCAAAGCGGGGTGCGGCCCCGCACCCGCAAAAGGGTGGTAGCGACCGCGAGCCGTCGTGAGGGCGCTTGCAACCGAACAGGCGAGCCGAGCGTGCCCTTTTGCGGAAAAGGAGGAGCAAGGGAGCGGGCGGATGACTTCTTTTTTGCCGTAGGCCAAAAAGAAGTCGGAGCAAAGCGGACTTTGCTCCGACGTGGTCGGAGTGGCGGGACTCGAACCCGCGGCCTCTTGGTCCCGAACCAAGCACGCTACCACCTGCGCTACACCCCGAAACGGCACTACCCATTATATCCCACGGGAGGGCATTCTGTCAACAGGTAGAATGCCGGGAATCCAAGAAAAACTGCCGGATTGCGGCTGCCCCGCGGGGAATGAGGCAAGGAAAAACGCTCAGCCATTGGCTGAGCGTTTTTCCTTTGGTTGCCCGAAAAGGATTCGAACCCTTACAAACAGAGTCAGAGTCTGTCGTGCTGCCATTACACAATCGGGCATCAACGCTATCTATTATACCGCAGTTTTTTCATTTGTCAATCCATTTGAGAAAATTTTTTTGGAAGGGGATGGGAAGAGAGAAAAAGCATATTTGCGGCGCCGATTCTTATACTAAAAGCAAAAAGCAAGGGACAGGGGGAAGAAGAATGAAAAACAGCCGCCGCGGCCTGCCGCCGGATCTGGTGGTGGGGGCGTACACGGTCATCGAGCCTGGGGTCAGGATCGGCCGGGGGTGTCGATTGGGCCACCATGTGGTTCTTCACCGGGGAACCGTCCTGGGAAACGATGTGCGGATAGAGGATTTTGCCGTGGTGGGCCGGCGACCCATCCGGTCCAGCCGGTCCCAGGCGACCAGTCCCCAGCCGCCTGGACCGGCGGTGATCGACAGCGGCACCATGGTGGGGAGCCATACGGTGATCTACGCCGGCGCCCGGCTGGAAAAGGGATGCCTGGTGGGGGACGGCGCGGTGATCCGGGAGGGATGCACCATTGGCAAGGAGAGTATTGTGGGCTGCCGGGTGACGGTGGAGAACAACTGCCGGGTGGGCGGCCGGTGCAAGCTGGAGACGGGGGCGTATCTATGCGCCTTCAGCCAGGTGGAGGACGACTGCTTTCTTGCCCCCTGTGCCGTTACCACCAACGACAACACCCTGGGGGCGCCCGGTCCCAAGGTGCTGGCCGGGGCCAGGCTGGAGCAGGGGGCCCGCATTGGGGCGGGAGCGGTCATCCTGCCGGGGAGGACGCTGCGGGAACATGCCGCCGTAGGGGCCGGGGCGGTGGTGACCCAGAACGTTCCGGCCGGGCAGCTTCATGTGGGATGCCCGGCGCGGTATCTGCGGGACTATTTCCCGGGGGCGGCACAGAAGAAGTGACAAAAGAAAGGCCGGGAAGCTCCCGGCCAGCGAGGGGAACGGCGGCTACCACCGGTAGTTGTCGTTCCGTTTCATTTGCTTGTTGAAATTGTTGCGCACCGACCGGTACCGCTGCCGGTCCTTGATGGTTTGGAGGATGGAGCGGCCGAAGAACAGGAAGAAGTTCAGCAGCGACATGATGATGGCCAGCCGCGCGCCCCAGCTTCCCATCAGGAAGGACAGGAGGAAGAGGGCTGCGTCCAGATAGGCCAGGTACTTGATCTTGACGGGAATAACAAAGAAGATTAACACCTCGTGGTCCGGCCAGAGCATGGCATAGGCGAAGAAGAGGGACATGTTCAGGTAGAAGGCCGTGCCGAAGCCGGTAAACAGCGAGGCAAGGGTGGTGCCGATCATCCCGATAAAATAGTAGACGTTGAATTTGAAGCTGCCCCAGGCTGCCTCCAGCCAGTTCCCCACGATGTAATAGAAGTACAGGGTAAAAAGGAGAAAGATGGGGGAGGTGGTGGGGGGGATGAAAATATAGGTGACCAGCCGCCAGATCTGCCCGCGGAAGACGGCGCTGGGCACCATCGCCAGATAGCTGCTCACCGAGATGGGGAGAAGCAGGTCGGCCAGGTAGACGAACAAGGTAGTGGTGGTGATATAGAGCATCAGGTTGGGAATGGCATAGCGGCCGATCTTCCGTTCCAGCTTATAAACCCATTTCATGGCGGCACCTCTTCATGTTACAGGATTCCAGGGCGGCAGACAGCCGTCCTTTCCCATCTTACTCTACCGACGGGCGGTTGTCAATCGACAGGGGCAAACGTTCAAAAGGTGTTTACATCCGGACGCCGTGCAGCCGGGGCGGACCTTCCTTCCAATACCAATAGTATGGGCGGCGGGGGACGTTTCCAGTCAATGGGGTGGAATTTTTCCAACGGTTTGGGCCATGCTATAAGAGAATGGATTCGATTGTGGGAGGCGCTGTGGATGATACCGGTTCTGACCTTGGGAGATCCCCGGGATCTGCGGCTGTTCCAGGCCCTGCGGGGACTGCTGGCAGGGAAAGGGCCGCTCCTCGCCCTGGGGTCCCGCGAGGTGTGGCTGCCGGGAGGAAAGACCCCCTTTTTGCTGGGGGACTGCGGGCTGGTTTCCCAGATCTGGGGGAACGGCCTGCTGGCGGTGAAGAACTGCCAGCTCCTGCCCTCCAGCCTCTACGCCCAGGAGGGGTCCCTGGCGGTAATCTGTTCCCATCACCGGGAATCGGTGGAGCTGCTGGCCCGCACCGGCATCCAGGCGGTGACCTGCGGCCTTTCCCCCCGGGACACCGTTACCTTTTCCAGCCTGGAGCCGGGGAGAGGGACGGTGGCCCTCCAGCGGCCCCTGCGGCTGCCGGCCTTCTCCCTGCGGGCAGAGCCGGGGGAATTTCCGGCGGCCTTCCCACCCCAGTGGGACGCCTACACCGTCCTTTGCTGCGGCGCGGTGGCAGCTCTCCTGGGCCTGGCGGAGGATGGGATGGAGCTGCGGGAGGAGGAGTAAAGGGAGCCACAGGGCTGGCAAACTTCCGCGCAGAAATTGACAGTCATATTCCCCGGGGGCAGCGGGATACTAGATAATGCAAACGCGAAACACGAACTCAAGTTCGATTAACAAATTCAAGGAGTGTAGAACAAATGGCCAACAAGAATGTTGTTCCCGAGGCTCGTGAGGCCCTCAATAAGTTCAAGATGGAAGCCGCCAGCGAGGTGGGCGTGAACCTGAAGCAGGGTTACAACGGCGACCTGACCTCCAAGCAGGCTGGTTCCGTGGGCGGCCAGATGGTCAAGAAGATGATCGAGAGCTACGAGAACTCCATCAAGTAAGGACTGTTTTCTTAGAAAGGGCCTGTCTCAAGGGACAGGCCCTTTCCCGTCTCTTGACAAGGCGGCCGGCCCCTTCTATGATGGGAGACAGAAAGGAAGGGGAGACGAGATGACGGTTCGGCTGGATTGCGGAAGGGTACATTCGATTCCCGGACTGGTGGACCGGCTGGGAAGCCTGCTGGAGCGGGAGGACCTTCCCTCCCCGCCGGAGGAACTGGCTGCCGCCCTGGAGGAGGACCCGCGGGGGATCTGCCTTTGGCTGGAGCGGGCCCAGTGCCTGTGCAGCACCCTGGGTCCCTATGGGGAGGAGCTGCTGGACCGGCTGCTGGCCGCCTCCCGCGGACCGGGACCCCTGCGGGTACATCTCTCTTTTGAGGAGTCAGAAGACCCTTCCGATTGTTGATGGAAAGGTGGTTTTGATATGAAACGGACGATGAAGATGCTGGCGGCGATCTGCCTGGCGGCAGGGATGCTGGCCGCCTGCCAAGGAGCAGCATCCCCGGGGAAGGAAGCAGCTCCCGACGCCGCGGCGGAAGGAAGCGCGATGTCCCAGGAGCTGCCGCCGGTGGAGGAGATGATGGAGGCGCTGGCCGGCTACCAGGAGGGAACGGCGGGCAGCAGCCTGAAGCGGTACATTGCGGCCTGCGGCGTGCTGAACTTTGCAGAGGAATACACCGGGGAAGAGGGCCCGCTGCGGGAAGCGGTGGACGCCTGGTTGGCAGAAAGCGAGGAGCTGGAGGTGGAGGCTGTCCGGGAAGGGTGGCCGGATGTGCAGGATGCAGCAAAGGAGATCCTGACCCAGGGGATCGACGAACTGGCGGAGGTACTGGAGGACGCGGGAAATCCCAACCGGTTTGACCAGTATCACCAGGACCGCTACGACCGGGTGGCCGGTGTGCTGGATCAGGCGCTGCAAGAAGAATAAGCAGGACGGAAAGGGGGAAAGGCGGCTGCCTTTCCCCCTTTGGATGACAGAAGGGCTGCTACGAATGTTCCCGTCGAAAGCAAAGGAACCAGTCCAAGCAATATTGGTCACCCGATTGATTTTCCATCCGCTCCCGAGCGGTGCCGCAGGAACCGGCGGTGGGAATGATGACGTCGTCGCCGGGACGCCAGTCGGCCGGGGTGGCACATTGATCCGCGTCGGCTTTTTGAAGGGCCTGGACCAAACGCTTGATCTCATCAAAGTTTCGGCCGGTGGAGAGAGGATAGTACAGGATGGCGCGAACCTTGGCGGAGGGATCGATGACAAAGACCGCCCGGACCGCCTGGGTGGTGGAGGCGCCCGACTGAATCATGCCGTACCGATGGGCAATCTCCATCCGAATATCCTCAATGAGGGGGAAGGTGACCTCCAGATGCTCCTTGTCCTTCCATTTCAACTCCTGGATTTTGCGCAGCCAGGCAATGTGGGAATAAAGGGAATCCACCGATAACCCTATCAGCTGGGTATTGAGGGCATCAAATTCCTCCAGCATGGAGGCGAAGGTCATAAATTCGGTAGTGCAGACAGGGGTAAAATCGGCCGGGTGGGAAAACAGAACGATCCATTTCCCGGCAAAATCCTGGGGAAAATGAATGACGCCCTGGGTGGTGACGGCTTCAAAGGCAGGGGCGTCGTCCCCAATGAGGGGCATCTTGTGCATGGCTTCCATGGCAAAACCTCCTTATGTTCTGGATAGGTCGGGGCCTTGGCTGAGAGAGAACCAAGGCCCCTTGGGTGCAGGGTGAAGAGAAGGAATGGAGGTTAGTGTAAACTAACCAATGAAATAATACCATTTTACTCTTTTTTTGACAAGGGGGTGTTGTTACCTATGGATACAAGGAACCTTGTGAAACAGCCGGGGCAACCAGTACGCCGGACCGAACGTTGTAAAAAGAAGGGGAACAGAAAAACGGGGAAAGGCGGCTGCCTTTCCCCCTTTGGGCTGCAGAAGAGATACGGCCGGCGGAAGGTGTTCCCCCGGCATGGCCGGCTATTGGCCGGGGAAGAGCTGGTTTTTGTAGTAGCCGGTGTACAGAGCGCCGGCGGGGTTGTGGGAGAGGACCCGGTCCTTGGTGATGGCGGTGGTGACCGGCGCATCGGAATATTTGTAAAACAGGGAGTCGTGGCCCACGCAGAGGCCGACCACCACGTTGAGCTGGGTGCCGATGCGGTTGAGGAGCGTGGCTTGCAGGATGGGGTTGCAGGAATATTCCCCGCATTCTTCGCATTCCAGGGGGAGGCCCAGCTCATGCTTGGGGACCATGCCCACTTTGCAGCCCACCCCGTAAACCTCCAGCCCCATCAGGCGCAGGTGGCGGGCGATGAGGCGGGCCTCGTTGATCAGCCCCACGCAGGTGGCGATTCCCACCCGGCGGCAGCCGATCCGCTGGGCAAAGCGGCCGATCTCCTGGATGCGGGGAATGTGGTAGCCTTCGCATTCGGTGACGGCGGCGGCCAGGAGAAGGGTGTGGTTTTCCTCCTCCTCGTAGAGGGCCAGAGCCGCCCGGAGCTCTTCCGGGTCCAGGTTCTCGGTGAGGCAGAAATCCGGGAAGGGGCCTTTGCCGTGGTTGCAGCCGGCTGTTCCGCAGTCGATGCAGGAACGAGGGGTGGTCTCCATGAAAATTCCTCCTTTTGGGGGATGGGGAATGCCCCCGAAATCGCTCTTTCTATTATAGCCCTGGAAAGAAAGGGAAACAAGGAAACGCCCTGACGAAAAAGGCCGGCATCTTTTGGGGGAATTGGTCTTGCCAAGGGAAGGGGGGATGGGGTATAGTTAAAGCAAGGGAATAGAACCCATCATCAAAGGGAGGAACGACCAATGGAGCAAGACATGATCGTGATTCTGGACCTGGGGAGCGAGCAGAATGCCCAGATTGCCCGGGAGATTCGGGCGCTGGGGGTGTACTCGGAGATTCATCCCCACGATATTTCCAAGGGGGAGCTGGAGGCCCTGCCCAATGTGCGGGGGATTATCCTCAACGGCGGGAAGAACCGGGTGGTGGACGGCAAGGCCATCGACGCGGGCGAGCACGTGTACCACTGCGGGCTGCCGGTGCTGGCGGTGGACCATCCCCCGGTGGCGGACAGCCTGCCTGCCTGGCCCCAGGAGGACGAGGAGAGAAAGGCGCTGCTGAGCCGGTTTGTCTTTGACAGCTGCAAGGCGGCGGCCAACTGGAACATGAAGAACTTCGTGGCCGACCAGGTGGAGCTGCTGCGGCGGCAGATCGGCGGGCGGAAGGTGCTGCTGGCCCTATCGGGCGGGGTGGACAGCTCGGTGGTGGCGGCGCTGCTGATTAAGGCGGTGGGCGACCAGTTGACCTGTGTCCATGTGAACCACGGCCTGCTGCGGAAAGGGGAGCCGGAACAGGTGGTGGAGGTGTTCCGCCATCAGATGAAGGCCAACCTGATCTATGTGGACGCGGTGGACCGGTTCCTGGACAAGCTGGCCGGCGTGGCCGACCCGGAGCAGAAGCGGAAGATCATCGGGGCGGAGTTTATCCGCGTCTTTGAAGAAGAGGCCCGGAAGCTGGAAGGGATCGACTGCCTGGGGCAGGGAACCATCTACCCGGACATCCTGGAGAGCGGCACCAAGACGGCCAAGATGGTGAAGAGCCATCACAACGTGGGCGGCCTGCCGGAGGACATGACCTTCGAGCTGGTGGAGCCCCTCAAGCAGCTGTTCAAGGACGAGGTGCGGGCCTGCGGGCTGGAGCTGGGGCTTCCCGCCAGCATGGTGTACCGGCAGCCCTTCCCCGGGCCGGGGCTGGGCGTGCGGTGCCTGGGGGCCATCACCCGGGACCGGCTGGAAGCGGTGCGGGAGTCGGATGCGATTCTCCGGGAGGAATTCCAGAAGGCCGGCCTGGAAGGAAAGGTGTGGCAGTACTTCACCATTGTGCCGGACTTCAAGTCGGTGGGGGTGCGGGACAATGCCCGCTGCTTTGACTGGCCGGTGATACTCCGGGCGGTGAACACGGTGGACGCCATGACCGCGACGGTGGAGCCGATCCAGTGGGAGCTGTTCCAGCGGATTACCCAGCGGATCCTGGCGGAGGTGCCCGGGGTGAACCGGGTGCTGTATGACCTGTCGCCCAAGCCCCCGGCCACCATCGAGTGGGAGTAAGGCCCCGGCGGGGACCGATGAGCCGCCGCGGAAGGAGGAATGGGTATGGAGCGCTTTCAAAAGGTGTATCAACAGGGCGTTCTGGACGTGATGGAAATTTGGGTGGACAACGAAACCGGCGTCCAGTACCTATTTCACAGGTCCGGGAACGCGGCGGGGCTTACGCCGCTGCTGGACCGGGAGGGCAAGCCGGTTGTGACGCCCCGGGAATAGAATTTGTGGCAGGAGGCCACCTGGCGGAGACGCTGGGTGGTCTTTTTTGGGGAAAAATTCCGCTTTTAGAGGAAAATTTTTCTTGACAAAATGCTAAAAGCGGAATACAATAGAAATTAGAACAAACGTTCTTTATTATGAAGGAGGGACGACATGGACAAGCAGAAGGAAGCGGCACGGGCGGCAGAAGACAGGCGGAGACGGATGGCCCAGTGGGCGGCGGAGTATGCGGCGGCGGTGGGGCCGATGGAGGAGCGGATCCGGCAGCTGAAGGAGCGGCTGGCGGAGGCCAGGGGGGAGGAGAGCATCCGGCTGGAGCGGCGGATCGAGCTGTTGCAGTATGAGATTGGGGATTTGCGGAAGATTGCGGCCTGGATTGAGGGGGAGGGGTGAAGCCCTGCCGTGCGGGCCTGCGGCCCGCCTGCCGATTTTTGCCCGCTGGCGCGGGCGGGTGGGAATCGGTGGCCCTCTGCCGAGGGCGGGGGTAGGCGGCTTCGCCGCCCTTCTGCCGTGGCCGGGCTGCGCCCGGCCCTCCCGGCGGGGGCGCTTCGCCCCCCGGACCCCCCGACCCTATCTTTCGACCGCGAAAGATAGGGGAGAAAGCTCGCCAAGGGGGCATCCC